>CAKZPT010000032.1 GCA_937139365.1 uncultured bacterium
ATCAAAACCAACTGGAGCGATCGGCTGGTGCCCTCAAGCGGCAAGGACTACGTCGCGGCGTTCAACATCCGCACCCCCACGGACGCGAACGCGTACACCTTCGGCGACCAGTCGTTCATCATCAACTCCACGATCACCGGCAGCGTGGATCCGAAACACCAATGAAACCGGCACGCCTTTTACGAACACGGTCTTCATGCCGCAGGGGAATTTCGTCGGGCGCTCGACCGTCAGCAACGCGCCGGTGTTGGTAATCTCCAACGAGGCCAACCTGGGGATGAACCCCTCGGTCTTCGAGGCCGGCGCGCCGACGCTTTACGGCGGCGGCCAATCGCGGATCACCAGCGGCCACTCGATGGACGACAACAATCGCGGCGTCACGGTGAGCTCCGATCCGACGGTGACCTGGGCGGGGATTGCCGTCGAGGGCGGCCAGACGGTGTGGTCGTGGCTTCCGATCGCGGGCGACGGCCTGTTGGCGAAACTGGGCGGCGGGACCCTGAACTCGCGCGTGACCTCCAACTTCACCGGCAACACCTACCTCGGCGGAACGGTCGTCTCCGGCGGCGTGTTGAACGCCTACACGCGCGGCTCGATGGGGGCGGGCAGCGTCGCGATGTACACCGCCGGCCGCCTGCTGGTCTTCTCCCGCTCGATCCTGGGCGCCTCGGCCTCCAACAGCACTGGCAGCACCCTGGTGTGGAGCGCGCCGCGGGCCGCCGGCACGGCGGCGGTCGACATTGCTCGAAGCGGCCGCCTGATCCTCGACGCGCCGGGCGCAACCAACGGCGCCACCGTCGCCTGGAACGACGGCGGCATCCTCGCGATCACCCGGCCGAACCTCTTTGTCCACTTCCACCGTCGCGGTGTCGGGAAGCCGGGTGCTGGAGGTCTACACCAGCCCCGCGTACGTCGTCGATCCAAGCATCGTGGCGAACGTAGCCCCCTCTTCCGACGGCGTGTTGTCTCCGCGGGCGTCGGGTCTGTCGGCGTCGTCCTCTCGAACCGCGGCCAGATCGTCGTGAACGGCGGCACGCTCGCGATCGAACACTATACGACGAGCGTCGGCGACCTCGAGGACAGCCTTGTGAAACCCGGCGCGCAGCTCGCCCTGGCGGCATGGGGCGGCCAGCCGACCTACCAACGTGATGCAGGGCGGCATTGCCGAAAACTACGGACTGTTCGGAGCCGGCAACAGCGCCCCCTCAAACAGCTCCCCTTGGCGGCTGGAGTCCGACACGGAAATCCGGATCGTCGGCGATTCGGTGACGTTGTCCGGCCCCGTCGCAGGCCCCGGCGCGCTCCTGATGACCAACTCGAGCGGCACGCTCCACCTGCGGGGGACGAACCTTTATGCCGGAGGCACGCTGGTCACACGCGGGCGGCTGTCCGTCATCGGGGCGTCGGTGCTGCCGCTGGGCACCGGCGACGTGAGGGTCCGGGGGGACACTGGCGGCCAGCTTGGGGTGCAGGAGGCGGTGCGGGTCACGAACGCCGTGGCAATCCGCGGCTACGGTTGGGCCGAGTCGTTCGGGCAACTCAGCGCCCTCCGCTTCTCCAGCACCGGCACGGTGAGCGGTCCGGTGACGCTCGAGGGCGACAGCCGCATCGTCGCTTTCGCCAGCGGCGACATGGGCGAGGTCTCCGGACCGATCAGCGGCGCGTACAACCTGCAGATCAACTGGGCGACCAACTACTCCGGCACCGCGGGCGGCACTCCGGGCACCGGCACCATCACTCTCTCCGGCGACAATGCGGCCCGGCGGTTCCGTCAGTCTCCCGGAGCCCAACAAAGCGCGGCCGTCAGGCAGCCTTGCGCCACCCACCGTGATGTTGCGGGGCGGGAAACACCGGACCGGCAACGGAGCGGATCAGCCCACTGAGGGCCGCGACGCCGGCCTGCTTCGTTGCGCAGCCCCCGCCGTTCAGTGGGTGCGGGGGGCGGGTTTGCGGAGGGCGAGGGCGAGCGCGCCCGCGACCAGGCACGCAACGCCGGCCGCGAGAAACGCGCCGCGGTAACTGCCGACGGCGAATTCCTTCGTTGTACCCGCGGCATCGGCCAGGTACGGGACCTTTGCCGCGGTGGTCATCAGTCGGGCCGCCAGCCACGGGCCCAACAGGCCGCCCACGCCATAGGCCGAGAACAGCCATCCGTAGTTGACCCCGATGTGGCGGGTCCCGAAGAAGTCCGCGGTCACCGCCGGATACATCGCCAGGAAGCCGCCGAAGCAGAGGCCGATTAGGCAGACGCCGAGCAGGTACAGGCCGTACGAACGCATCCAATCGAGCCCCAGCATCGCCGCACCGCAGAGGAAGAACATGGCCGCCAGGGCGGGTTTGCGACCGATCGAATCGGAAATCTTTCCCCACAGGATGCGGCCGAGGGAGTTGAAGATCGCGAGGATCGAGACGGCCATCGCCCCCTGGGTCGCGATCCGTTTGAAGTCCTCGGCCGAGACCGGCGGCGTCATCCCACCGATGCGGAACGACTGCCAGATGGGGGAGGCCTTCATGATCACCATCAGGCCCGCGGCGCAGCCGGCTAGGTAGGTGATCCAGAGCAGCCAGAACATCGGCGTGGCCAGCATCTCGCGCGGCCCGAAATCGGCCTTGGGCGCGCCACCGGAGGAGGAGGCCGCCGGCGGGGTCCAGCCGGCGGGTGCATACCCCGGCGGCGGATTGCGCAAAAGCTGCGCACCCGCCACCACGGCGACCAGGAAGATCGCCCCCAGCGCGAAGAAGGTACGGAACACGCCGAGCTGCGGCAGCGGAAAGAGGTCGGCCCCCAGCAGATTGTAGGGGGTGCCGGAGATCAGACCGCGGGCCAGCGGGGCGAAGAAAAAGGCGCCGGCGCCGAACCCGGCGACGGCCAGTCCGGTGATGAAGCCGCGCTTGTCCGGGAACCACTTCACGCAGGTCGCGATGGGGCAGACGTAGCCGGCGCCGATGCCCGCCCCGCCGAGCACGGCGAAGGTGAGCAGGAGCCAGTACAGGGCGGCCGACTCGGAGAACCGGCCCGTCAGGCTGGCCAGCATTAGCCCCACCCCCAGTATCAACCCGCCGGCGGTCGCCACCCGACGTGGCCCGAGTTTGTCCTGGATGCGCCCGCCGAAAATCACCGCCAGCGCGAACGAGGCCAGCACGATCTGGGCGGGGAGCGTCACCTGCGCCTCGGTCCAGCCGGGGAAGGCGCCTTTCAGCGGCGTCTGAAAGACGCTCCAGATGTACACGGCGCCGAGGCTGACCTGAATGACCAGCGCGCCGACCACGACCCACCAACGGTTGAAGGTAGCGGACATGGGGGGGGTTCTCCGGCCTGCGATGACGCACGGACTAGCCGGGGGGCCGCCATCGGCCCCCCGGCCGGCCGCGCCCGCGGCGTCAGGCCTGTTTCGCCGCGATCTTCTTCGCCTCCTCGATCAGGTTGGCCACCACGGAAGGATCCGCCAGCGTCGTGGTGTCGCCGATCGCGGACATCTCGCCCTCGGCGATCTTGCGCAGGATGCGCCGCATGATCTTGCCCGACCGTGTCTTGGGCAGCGCGGGGGCCCACTGGATGACGTCCGGGGTCGCGATGGGGCCGATGATCTTGCGGACCTGCTGGACGAGCTCCTTCTTCAGATCGTCGCCGTACGGCACGCCGGCCTTCAGCGTGACGTACGCGTAGATCCCCTGCCCTTTGATTTCGTGCGGGCAGCCAACCACGGCCGCCTCGGCGACGGCCGGGTGCGAGACCAGCGCGCTTTCGACCTCGGCCGTGCCCAGCCGGTGACCGGAGACGTTGATGACGTCGTCCACCCGGCCGAGCAGCCAATAGTCGCCGTCCTCGTCCTTTCGGCATCCGTCGCCGGTGAAGTAGTAGCCCTCGTAGGTCTTGAAGTACGTCTGGACGAACCGCTGATGGTCGCCCCAGGTGGTGCGCATCATGCCCGGCCAGGCGGACTTGATGCACAGCTTGCCCGCCACGCCGGTCGGGCACTCCTTACCGTTGTCGTCCAGGATCACGGGCTCGACGCCGAAGAACGGCCGCGACGCGCTGCCGGGCTTCAGCGTGTGGGCGCCGGGGAGCGGGGTGATCAGGATGCCGCCCGTCTCGGTCTGCCACCAGGTGTCCACCACAGGCGTGCGCCCGTGGCCGACGTGATTCCGGTACCACAGCCACACCTCGGGGTTGATCGGCTCGCCGACGCTGCCCAACAGTCTAAGGCTGTCGAGCCTGCGCTTGCGGATCGGCTCCTCGCCCTCCCGCATCAGCGCCCGGATCGCGGTCGGCGCGGTGTAGAACTGGGTCACGCGGTACTTGTCCACCACGTCCCAGAACCGGCCGGCGTCGGGCCAGGTCGGCACGCCCTCGAACATCACGGAGGTCGCGGCGTTGGCCAGCGGGCCGTAGAGGATGTAGGTGTGGCCGGTGATCCATCCGATGTCGGCGGTGCACCACCAGATGTCGCCGTCACGGTAGTCGAAGATGTACTTGAAGGTCGTGGCCGCGTACACCATGTAGCCGCCGGTGGTGTGCAGCACGCCCTTCGGCTTCCCGGTCGAGCCGGACGTGTACAGGATGAACAGCGGGTCCTCGGCATCCACCCACTCCGGCTCGCACACCGCCGGCTGGTTCGCGACCAGGTCGTGGTACCAAATGTCACGGCCGGCCTGCATCGGCACCTCGCGGCCGGTGCGCCGGACGACGATCACCTTCTCGATGCTCGGGCACTGGGCCACCGCCTGGTCGGCGTTGGTCTTCATCGGGATGTCGTTCTTCGGGCCGCGCAGCGCCGTGTCCTGCGTGATGAGGACCTTGCAGGACGAATCGTTGATGCGGTCGCGGAGCGAGTCCGGGCTGAAGGCGCCGAACACGACCGAGTGGATCGCACCGATGCGGGCGCAGGCCAGACAGGCCATCGCGGCCTCCGGGATCATCTGCAGATAGATGCACACCCGGTCGCCCTTTTTCACGCCGAGCGATTTCAAGCCGTTGGCCATCCGGTTCACGCCCTCGTACAGCTCGCGGTAGGTGAGGCGCTTGTCCTCGCCGGGGTTGTTGCCCTCCCAGAGGATCGCCACCTGGTTGGCCCGCGCAGGCAGGTGCCGGTCCAGACAGTTGACGGTGATGTTGGTCTTTCCGCCGATGAACCACTTGATCTCCACGGGGTCGCGAAACGTAAAGTCGCGCACCTTCGTCCACTTCTGCTTCCATACGAACTGCTCGGCGATCTCGGCCCAAAACCCCTCCGGGTCGCGGATCGAGCGCTCGTACATCCGCTGGTACTGCTCCATCGACCCGATGTGCGCCCTGGCGGCGAACTCGGGCGAGGGGGGAATTCGTTTGGCGTCGGCTCCGGTCGTCTCGGCCATGAAACACGTCTCCTGTCGTTGAGTTTCTGTTGAGTCCAGGTTTGGGCCGCACAACACGGCCCGCCGGGATAGTACGGCACCCGGGTCGGCCTTGCAAACCCTTCGGTCCGGTCCCGCTCACATGGCCGGCCCGGCCGGGTTGCCCGAAGCGCCGGAAAGATGTATCCCGTTCCGACCTTGGAAAGGGATCGCGTGAACCCGATCACCGAACGAACGACCTGCCGCGTGTGCGGCAGGGGAGGATTGAGGCCGGTCCTCTCGCTCGGCGAGCAAAGCGCGGTGGGGTTTCTCGAGTCGCCCGACGCCCCCGCGCTGCGCGCCCCGCTGGACCTGGTCCTCTGCGACCCGGACGAGGGCGGCTGCGGCCTGTTGCAGCTCCGCCACACGCTCGACCACGACCTGCTCTACCGCCAGTACTGGTACCGGTCGGGCATCAGCACCACGATGGTCGAGGCCCTGCGCGACGTCGCCCGGGCGGCCGAAAGGACAGCCCGGCTGCGCGCCGGCGACGTCGTGATCGACATCGGCTGCAACGACGGCACGCTGCTGCGGCAGTACGCCGTCCAAGGATTGGAACTCCACGGCTTCGAGCCGTCCAACCTTTGGACGCTCGCCCGCGGCCCCGGCCTGACGATCCACCACGACTATTTCCGGGCGGAGCCGTTTCTCGCCGCCGCCGGCGGGCGGCGCGCGCGGGCGATCACCAGCATCGCGATGTTCTACGACCTGGAGGATCCGACCGCCTTCGTCCGCGATATCCGCGCCTGCCTGGCGCCGGACGGACTCTGGATCGTGCAGATGAACTACCTCGGCCTGATGATCGAGCAGGCCACCTTCGACAACATCTCGCACGAACACCTGGAATACTATTCGTTGCACTCGATGGAGCGGCTGCTGGAACGCCACGGGATGGAGGTGATGGACGTCGAGCTCAACGACGTCAACGGCGGGAGCTTTCGTCTGTACATCCGCGCGACCGGCTCGCCGCTGGCGCCTCCGTCGGGTGGCGCGGAGCGCGTGGCGGCGCTGCGCGCGCGCGAGGCCGCCGCCGGGCTGCACCGCGCCGCGGCGATCGAGGCCTTTGCCCGACGCATCGAGGGCATCCGCGAGCGGCTGTTGGCGGCCCTCGACGCCGAACGGGCCGCCGGCCGCCGGGTCTACATCTACGGCGCCTCCACGCGGGGGCTGGTCGTCCTCCAGTACGCCGGCATCCGAGCCGACCGCATCCCGCTGGCTGTGGACAAAAATCCCGACAAGGCCGGCCGCTATGTCGCCGACACGGGCATTCGCGTGATCACGATCGACGAGTACCGCGCCGATCCGCCCGATGTCCTCTTCGTGCTGCCCTACCAGTTCGAGCGAGAGATCGCGTTGCAGGAGGCGGAGTTTCTGCGGCGCGGGGGGCGAATGCTGTTCGCGATCCCCGACGTGCGATGGGTCACGGCATCCGATCTCGCGCGCTGGGAGGCCGCGACATGAGCCGCATCCTGATCACCGGCGTCACCGGGTTCATCGGCAGCCACCTCGCGCAGGACCTGCGCCGCCGCGGGCACGAGGTCTGGGGTCTGGTGCGCCACTCGACGAGCCGGGACACGGCCCGGTTGGCGCCGTTTCTGCGCGGCGTGCGGCTGATCACGGCGGAGCTGGCGGATTTCTGCGGCGTCCTCGGGGCGCTGCGGAAAGCCGACCCGGAAACGGTCGTGCATCTGGCCGCGATGAGCCCGGTTCGGCACTCCTTCGAGATGCCCTTTGCCTATGTCCAGGCCAACGTGGTCGGGACGCTGAACCTGGCGCACGCCCTGCTCGAGCTGCCGGACCCCGGTCGGCGCAGGATCGTGTACGCCGCGACCGCCGAAGTGTACGGCATCCAGGCCCGGCCGCCGCTCCGGGAGGATGCCCTTCTTGCCCCGTCCAGCCCCTATGCCCACACGAAGGCGATGACGGACGGCTACCTCCGCATGATGACGCCGGTCTACGGGCTGCCGGCGACGGTGTTGCGCTGCGTCAACACCTACGGCCGGAAGATCGAGACCGAGTTCCTCGTCGAGTACCTGGTCACGCGGATGCTGCGCGGCGAGCGGGTCCACATCGGGGCGCCCGACTCGAAGCGGGACTACATGTACGTGACCGACCACGTCGCCGCCTACCGCGCCGCGCTCGATCATCCGGAGGCGGCCGGCGAGGCGTTCAACGCCGCCGCGGGCCAGGTGGTGACGAACCGCGAGCTGGCTGAGCGGATCGCCGCGCTCGTCGGATTTCCGCGGCGGAAGCTGGTCTTCGGGGAATACCCGCCCGGCTATCCCCGCCGGCCGCTGGCGTCCGACCAGCCGTTCATCGAGCTTGACGCAACGCGCATCCGGGAACGGCTGGGATGGCGCGCTCGCGTGACCCTGGAGGAGGGGCTCCGTCGGACGATCGCCTACTGGCGGCGCGCGCTGCCGCGTCAGGGCACCTGAACTTCTCCGAGGTAGATGCCCGCACCGTGACGCCGAACGGGGGTCGCCGGCCCGGCGCCATGCCGTCATGCGCCGGAGGGCGTCTTGGCGTGCGGGGCGGATTCGGCGGTGCGGGGCGTCGCGCGGTATCCGACGGCGATTCGCCGACGCCTTCGTTCAGGCCCCCGCGACGCGGGGCGGCGGCAGGCGTCCCCAGCGGCGCAGCACCTCCTCGGCCTCCCGGACATTCTTCAGGTCGTTGACCGAGATCCATTCCTCGCCGGGAGCCAACAGGCAGCCGGCCAGCCGGCCCGCCGCCGCCAGGCGCGTGAAAAGAAGGTCCTCGATCGAACCCCGTTCGGGCAGCATCGGCCGCACGGCGGCGTTGAACAGATACACGCCGATGCTGACCGGCGCCTCGGGAATCTGCCGCCCATATTTGAACCCCGTAATCCGGCCGTCGGGCTGCAGGTCCACCACGCTGAAGCGGCAATAAAAAGGCGCCAGCGCCATCGTCACCGGTGTGCCGGCCTCTCGATGGAACCGCTCGAGGCGGCCGAGGGAGAGGTTCGTGATCTCGTCGCAGTTCATCGCGACGAAATCCTCCTCGTCGACGTGCCGTTGGATCGCCAGCCGGAACCCCTCGGCCGTCCCGCCCTCGAGGGTGTGCTCGCTGATGTGGATGTCAAGGCCCGGCGCGCCTCCCGACCGAACGAAATCGACGATCCGCTCGCCGCGGTACGCAATGCCGATGACGACGCGTCGAATGCCCTCGGCGCGCAGCCAGTCCAGGACCCAGCCGATCAGCGGCCGGCCGCCGATCTCCGCCATCGCCTTGGGGCGGTCGTCGGTCAGCGGCTTCAGCCGCTCCCCGCGTCCGCCCGCGATCACCACCGCCGTCCGAATCATCGGGTTGCCCCCCCCGCCCGCCGCCGGCCGACTACGATCGCGTTGGCGCACGGAAACGGCCGGCCGAATTCGGCGGTGCGCACCTCGTCGGCGGCCGCCTCGCGCCACCGGTTGTCGCGGCTGATGCGCTTCAGGAACAACACCTCGTCGAACGGCAGCCGGCCCGCCCAGAGGTCCGCATCCAGGTGCGGGTGGTAGCCCAGCGGAAAGGTGACGAGCAGCTCGCCGCCGGGGGCGAGCCAGCCGGCCATCCGCTCCAGGGCCCGGCGGGCCTTGTCGGGGTCGCGGGGCGTCTCGTCCCAGCCGACGTGCTCGACCGTGGACACGGACACGACCAGCTCGGGGGGCGCCTCGGGCACGTGGTTCATGACGTCCTCGTTCACTACGCCCGAACCGCGTTCGTACTTATCCACCACCACGTGCGGGAACGCCGCGTACGCCGAGAGGACGTGGCCGACTTCGAGCATGCGGCCGCCGCGATGGCGCGCGACGGCCCGCAGCGCGACCGGCACCTCGACCGTGCGTTCGTTGTCGAGGATGAAGGGATGGACCATATGCACGTACTCCTCGCCGCCCAGTCGGAACGGCACGGGGCCGCGAAGCTTCCGCCAGGCCCATTGCGCGCCTCGACTGGCGATGCGCCAGGCCAGCGCCGGCAGGCCGATCCCCGCCGCGCTGCGGTGGCGAGCGATCTGTTCGCAGGCGGCGCGCCACCGGCCGGCGGTCACGGCGTCCTCCCCCACATCGCCGCGGCCGCCTCGGCCAGCGAAGGCACGATCAGGTCAGGTTCGGCCCCGTCGAACGACAGAAACCGCTCGATCTGCTCGAGCTTCAGCCGGGTGACGAGGACGGTGCGGCAGCCCGCCGCGCGGCCGGCCCCGACGTCCACCAGCCCATCACCGACCATCCAGCTCCGCGTCAGGTCAAGGCCGCGCTCACGGGCGGCGCGCAGCAGCAAACCTGGCCGGGGCTTGCGACAATCGCAGCCGGCCACCGAGGGATGGTGAGGGCAGACATAGACGGCGTCCCACCGCGCGCCGCCGGCGGCGAGCAAGCCGGCGAGACGCTTGTGAACCGCTTCGAGCTGCTCCGGAGTCAGCGAGCCCCGCGCGAGGCCGGGCTGGTTGGTGACCACGACGATTTCCAACCCGGCCTCCCGCGCGGCCCGCAAGAACTCCGCGGCCCCCGGCCGCAGACGCACCTGTTCCGGCCGGCGCGGCGAGTCGAACAGACCGTGGGTATCGTCGTACACCATCTCGTTCAGGGTGCCATCGCGGTCGACGAACAGGGCCGGCGTTGGCAAAGTCGGAGCCGTCATCCCCGGCAGTGTAGCAAGCCGGCGGCGGCAGGCGAGCGGCCGACTTCAGGAAGGATGGCCGGCCAGCAAACGGTCGAGTTCGGCATAGCTTTCGGGCCGGCCGATCTCATAAAACCGCTCCGGCGATTCCCACGCCGCCAGCCGGCCCTCGCAGGCGAGGGCGCCGAGGATCTCGGAAAGGTCCAGCGGGCGGGGGGCGTCGAGCCACCTATCGAGCGCCTGGCGTTTCAGGATCTGAAGGCCGTAGTCGATCCACTCGGCCTCGCCGGGCGCCGCCCGTTTCGTATAGAACACGACCCGGCCGCCGGCGATCCGGACGTTGCTGGCGTCCCATCGTCCCTGGTTGTGGTACACGGTCATCAGGGCGGGGTAGCCGGACTCCAGGAACGCCCGGTACACCAGCCCGTAGTCCGCGGTGAGATAGGAATCGCCGTAGAGGACGAAGAATACCTCCGGCAGCAGCGGGAGGGCGTTCAGGATCGCGCCACCGGTCCCCATCAGACGCGCGGGGTCCTCCCGCGCGTAGGCCACCTCTAGGCCGTGGTGGCGTCCGTCCCCCACATGGGCCTCGATCCGATCGGCGCCGACGCCGACGCACAGCACGACTCGCCGAACGCCCCGGCGCCGCGCGAGGGCGAGCTGACGGTCGATGAACGGGACGCCGCCGACGGGAAGCAACGATTTGGGCAGCCCGGCGGCGACCGGCGCTATCCGCGTCCCCAGTCCGCCGCAGAGGATGGCCATCGGAGGCAGCCCCCCGGGGGCGTCGTCAGCGGCGCTGGGCATCGTAGTCATCCGAATCGGCCATGTCGGCCACGACCCGCGAGCCGTGCATGCAGGGCACCCAGGCGACGCGCGGCATCCCTTGCGACGCCATGAACGCGTCCAGCTCGCGGCCGCGGTCGGGGCAGTAGAGCAGGACGAACCCCCCGCCGCCGGCGCCGACGATCTTTCCGCCGAGGACGCCGAACCGCCGGCGGGACTCCTCGTAGAGGGCGTCGACGGCGGTCAGCGAGACGGCGGGCGAGAGGCGCTGTTTGCAGAGCCAGTGCTCGTGCATCAGCCGGCCGAAGCGATCGAGGTCGCGGTCGAGAAAAGCGCGGTGGATGCGGCGGCCGATGTCGCGGATATTCAGGAGCGTGTCGACCACGCGGGCGTGGTCGGGGCGGTCAGGTCGGCGGGCGGCCTCGTCCTGGTTCTGCAACACGCCCGTCGCCGAACGCTGGATGCCGGTGTAGTACATCCGCGCCTTGTGGGCCAATTCGAGGACCAGCGTCGAGTCCACCGGTACGGCGCCCACCTGGACGCGACCGTCCGAGGCGATCTCGAGCGTCCGGAAGCCGCCGAAGGCGGCGATGTACTGGTCCTGCTTGCCCACCGGCTCGCGGAGGATCTCCATCTCGATGCGGCAGGCCTCCTCGGCGATCTCGGCGGGCGGCGCGGGGTTGCGGCGATAGGCGCGGATGGCGGTCAGAAGGCCCACGAGGTACGCGCCGGAGGACCCCAGCCCCGTGCGCGCCGGCAGGTCGGCAAGGCTGGCCAGCTCGATGAAGTCGTCCACGTTGTGGAGGCGCAGCGCCTCGCGGGCCAGCGGATGGCGAATCTCGTCCACGCTGCTGACGACCTCGACCTGGCTGTACCGGATGATCGTCTTGCGCTCCGTGACGGGAAGGCGGTGCAGAACAATGTACATGAACTTGTCGATCGCCATCGTGAACACGAAGCCGCCGTGCTCGCGGTAGAAGGACGGCAGGTCCGTCCCCCCGCCGCCGAGGGTGATTCGAAAGGGCGTCTGCGTGATGATCATGACGTCGCTCCCGGCGCCGGCCGTCCGCGGGCGGCCTCAGATGCAAAAGCCGCTCTTTCGCGCGTCTTCATGGAACATGCGGACCGTCTCGAGCGAAAACTCGTCGAGGTCCTTGCCGAAATTGTCCGCCCGGGCCAGCAGGTCGGGCGTGACGGTGATGATCGGGCAGCCAATCCACTCGGCCTGGAGAATGTTCAACGCCTCGCGGGGGCTGGCCCATAGAAGCTCGGCCTTCGGCAGGGGGCGGAGGATCTCGAGCGCCTCGCGCATGATCGGGACAGGGTCGCGGCCGGAATCGGCGATGCGCCCCGCGAAGACCGAGACGAACGCCGGACAGGCCGGGTCCAGCGCCGCCGCGACGTCGCGGACTTGCTGCAGCGTCAGGATCGCGGTGATGTTCAGCGGGATGCGGCCGCGGGACAGCCGCGCGATAAGGGGGGCCGACGGCTCACGCCGGGTGTTGGTGATGGGGATTTTCACGTAGACGTTCGGCCCCAGCGCCGCGAGCACATGGGCCTGGCGCTCCATCTCGTCGAACTCGTCCGAAAACACTTCGAAGGAAACCGGCAGGTCGGGGACAATCCGCAGCACCTCCCGCGCGAAATGGAGGTAGTGGGTGACTCCCGCGCGCGCCATCAGGGTCGGATTGGTGGTGAAGCCCTTCACCAGCCCGCGCTGACGGGCGGCGGCGATCGAGTCGAGGTCGGCGCCGTCGGAAAAAATCCTGATCTTGAGATCTTCGAGCCTGGGCACATTCATGTTAAAGCTTGAGATCCGCCGGCCGGATCGCAGCCCTTCAGGCTTTCCCAGCGGGTCGGCGCGGCCTTGAGCCTGGGGTGTGACACGATCAGATGCCACACGACGGCCTGAAAGGCCTCGGTGTGGGGGGTCACGGCATCGGGGCTGACGGTCGGGATCACGACGCAGGCGTCGGCGGTCCGAGCGGTGTACCCGCCGTCGCGGCCGACGACGCCGACCACCGTCGCGCCGGCCCGGCGGGCGGCGCGGATCGCCTCGACCAGGTTGGGGCTCACGTTGCGCCCCTCGTCGCCGCCGCCGACGGAGAACACCAGCAAGCCGTCGCGAGCGCACAGGCGGCTGGCGGCCAGCCAGCCGGCCAGCGCCGCGGCCCAGCCGTCGTCGTTGATCCGCGCCGTGAGCTCGGACACGTTGTCGGTGGGCGCGTAGGCCTCGATCGCGCACAGCTTGCGGAAGTCGTTCACCGCATGGCTGGCGTTCGCCGCGCTGCCGCCGATGCCGAGCACGAACAACCGTCCGCCACGCTCCCGGACCTCCGCCAACCGGTCCACCACCGCGCGGATCGCCCCGCGGTCGAGCCGCGCAAGGATCTCCGCGGCCTCCGCCAGATGCCGTTCGACGAAGGGATCGCTCATGGCGCCGCCGACTGCCGATAGACCGCCTCGACGACGGCCAACGCGGCCCGGGCATCCGCCAGCCCGGCCGACGGCGCGCGGTCGAGACGCACATCCCCGAAGAACTCCGCCAGCTCCGCGGCCCACGAATCGTCGGGGCCTGGATACTCCCAGATGGTCGTGTCGGGCGGCCCCATCTCGGGCCGCATCCGATACCAGGCCAACCGCTCGACGCCGTAGCTGCCGCCCAGGCCCTCGATGTGCAGTTTGCCGCCCCGCCCGTAGACCTCGAACGAAAAGAGGTTCTTCCACTCGCTGCAGCTGGCGTGGAGGAACGCCACCTGGCCGCCGGCGGTTCGCAGCGCGAGAAACGAGTTGTCGTCCACCGGCATGTCCCAGTAGAGCGTCGTCGCCAGCCCCCGCACCTCGGTGAAATCGCCGAGGAACCACCGCGCCAAGTCGATCAAATGCATGCCCTGATCGATCAGCTCGCCGCCGCCGGAGATGGCGGGGTTGGCGCGCCACTCCCGCTCGTAGCCCGGCCGGCCGCCGTGCCCGTAGCGGCCGCGGACCATCATCAACGGCCCCAGCTCTCCGGCCTCGACGATGCGGCGCGCCGCCCGGAGGGCGGGATGATAACGGTGATTGAAGCCCACCCGCACGCGGCGGCCGGCGGCCCGCTCCGCTGCCGCGATCCGGTCCACCTCGGCCACGGTCCGGCCGGCCGGCTTTTCGACCAACACATGCCTGCCGCACTCGAGGGCGGCGACGGACACCTCCGCCAGCGCGTCATGCGTGGTCGCCACGACGACGACATCGAGGTCGGGTCGGGCCACGAGACGCCGCCAGTCGTCCACCGCCTCGGCACCGGCGGCGGACGCCAGTTCGGCGGCGCGGACCGGCACCGCGTCGGCGCAGGCCACCAGCCGCCCGCCGGCGGCCGGGAGCGCCGCCGCGCGCTTGCGGCCGACGAGCCCGCATCCGACGATGCCCACACGGACCGCTGGGGGATCGCCGCCCATCGCGTCGCGCACGCTAGCAGACCCACGTGCCTGCCTCAACCCGGCCGGCCGGGCGAGGGCGGTGTGACCCGCCGAAGGGTGTAGAGGTCCGTGCCCTCCAACGCGGGCGGCGTGGCGCTCCATTCCCGCCACGGATCCCAGACCGCGCTGATCAGCCGTCCCGTCACCGACACGGCGCGGTCCGAGACAAGCCAGGCGCACAGCTCCGCTGGCGCGGCGAACGCCGCGGGATCGGCGCGCTGCAACGCCGCCCGCGCCGTCTCGAAATCCCGCCCCCCGGCCGCCGCCCCCGCCCGCTCGATCTCCGCCAGCATCGAGGTGGGCATCACTCCCGGCGCCAGCGCGTTAACCCGTATGCCGTGCGGCCGAGCCTCCTCGGCCAGGATCTCGGTCAGCCGCACCAGCGCCGTCTTCGCACAAGCATATGCGGAGAATCGCGGGCGGCCCGAGGCCGCCCCACCGCCGGATACATTGACGATCGCACCGCCCGGCCGCATCCGCGGAATCGCCGCCCGGCACAGCGCCGCGGGCGCGAGAAAATCCACCGCGATCGCCCGGGTCCATTCGATCCAGTCGTTCTCCCACAGCGGGCCGATGGGCCCCTGAATCGCGGCGTTGTTCACCAAGATGTCCAGCGGGCCATCGCGCCCGACCGACTCCAGCAGCCTCTCGGCCGCGGCCGCCGCGCCGCCGGCGGCCTCGCCCACGGCCCCGAAGGCCTCGAGGTCCACGACATGAACATCCGCCCGCTGGCCGTCGCGCGGCGGCAGGCCCTCGGCCGTGGCGCGAAGCTGGGCCCCGGTGCGGGCGACCAGGACGAGGGACGCCCCCTCCTCCCAGAGCCGGCGCGCAATCGCCGCCCCAAGCCCGCGCCCGGCGCCCGTGATCATGGCGCGGCGACCGGCGAGGGACCCGCCGCTCATCCCCGGGCCTCCAGCAACCAGCGGTTGTCGCGCAGGTAGCACAGCGTGCGGATGACGCTTTCGCGAATCGTCAGCCGGGGGCTCCACCCGAGGGCGCGAATACGGCGGGTGTCGAGGAAGATGAAGGGGCTGTCGCCGATCCATCCTCGCGGGCCGCCGGTGTACCGCAGGCGCGGACGCAGCCCCAATGCCTCGCAGATCCACGCCACCGAGTCGTTCACCTCGCAGTATTCGTCGGTGCCCAGGTTGAAGATGTTGACCCGTCCCTGCGCCCTCGCGATCGCCGTCAGCATCGCCTCCACGCAATCGCCGACGTAGAGGTACGACTTTTTCTGGTGGCCGTCGCCGAGGACCTCGAGTTCGTCGGGGTTGGCCAGGAGCTTGCGGTAGAAGTCGAACACGTGGCCGTGCGAGTAGTGTTCGCCGAGGATCGAGACGAACCGGAAGATCCATCCCTGGAAGCCGAAGCCCTCGCAATAGGCCTGAATCAGGCCCTCGCCGGCGAGCTTGGAGGCGCCGTAGAGCGAGGTCTGGACGGGGAACGGGGCGTCTTCCGGCGTGGGAAAGACGTCCGGCTCGCCATAGATCGAGCCGGTGGAGGCGAAGGCGATGCGGCGGACGCCAGCGGCGCGCATGCCCTCGAGGACATGGAAGGTGGCGAGGGTGTTCTGTTCGAGGTCGCGCCGCGGGTGGTGCGTGCCGAATCGGACGTCGGCGTTGGCGGCCAGGTGGACGACGAGGTCGGCGCCGCGGAGGGTCTCCGGCAGGCGGTCGGGCTCGCGGACCAGGTCAAGCCGGACCAGCCGGAAATTCGGCGCCTCGCGGACGGCGTTGAGGAATCGTTCCTGCCCCGTCGAAAAATTGTCCAGCGCCGTGACGACATGCCCGTCGGCGACGAGGCGGGCGACGAGGTTGCTGCCGATGAATCCGGCGCCGCCGGTGACCACGATAATCATGCGCCATGCCCCGGTTCCGCCGCCGTCCCATCGCGGGCCGGATGGGGCGCGCGGAGCAGCTCGCGGAGGGCGACCTCCACGCGCTCGGGCTCCAGGTCCGTCAGGCAGGCCATCGGCCGTTCGTGGGTGCAGCGGATGCCATGTTTGGAGAAGAAATAGCAGGGACTGCACGGCAGGCCGAGCCGGACGATCCGGTGGGGCGTCTTGTACGGCCCGGTGGCGGCGGGATCGGTGGGGCCGACGATCTCCACGGTCGGCACCCGCATCGCGGCGGCGACATGGGTTAGCAGCGTGTCCCCACAGACGAAGGCCGAGAGGTGTCCGATGGCCGCGGCGGTCAAGAGGACGGGGCCCTCCGGGGCCTCGCCGATGGCCGAGGGGGGCAGGCCCGATGCCTCGATCAGCGCGTGGCGCAATGGCGCCTCGTCACGGCTGCCGAAGACGACGAGGTGGACGTCGTCGTCCGTCGCGACCCGTCGGGCCAGCGTCGCCCACCGCGGCAGTGGCCAGCGTTTCAGGATGAGGTTTTTGGTCGTGCCGGACCCGGGATGGAGGCCGATCAGGCGCCGGCCGGCCCGGGGCGGGGTGGCGACCCACGCCGCGGCGGCGGCGAGGTGCTCGGGCGGGGGATGGAGGCGGGGCCGCGGATCGGGATCGCACAACGGCCGGCCGAGCCCCTCGGTCCAGAGGCGCAGGTTGTTGTCCACCACGTGCAGCCGACGGTCCTCCCGGACGACTCGGGTCAGCCAGCGGCGGGGCTGCGCGCCGCAGTCGGCACAGAACTCGAAACCGACGCGCTCGCGAGCGCCGATGAGCCACGTGATGAGGTTGTATTCCAGCCGGTTGTGCGGCATCGGCGTGAACGAGAGGTCGTAGCGCCGCCGGCGGAGGCGGAGGCAGTGAAGGACGCTCCGGTGCCGCCCGGCGGAAAGGAAGTCGAAGTGCATGACCTCGTCCACGTCGGGGTTGTTCTCCAGCGCCTGACGGGGCGCAGGGCCCTGCATGGTGAGGACCTCAACGCGCGCGCGCGGCCAGGCGGCGCGGACCTCGCGCATCAGCGGCGTGGCCAGCAGGGTGTCGCCCGCGCCGGCGAGGGCGAGAAACAGGACACGGTCCGGCGGCCTCATCGGCCGCCTCCACGCCACAGGCGCCGAACGCGCCAAGCCAGGGTCGCGCACGCGGCCACGTTCGCGGCGGCCAGCGACGTGATGACGGACAGCGGATCCCCCCGCGGGCCGGTCCAAAGCAGCCCGACGTAGGCCGCCGCCACCGGCGCCAAGCCGGCGAGCGCGACCACGTCATGGCGCGCCCAGAGGTACTGCGACAGCACGTTGACCATGGCGACCGGCACCACCGCCCAGGCATAGAGCCGCAACAGCCTCTCGTAGACGGCGCCCTCGACGCCGTACATCCACCGCAGCGCCAGCCGCGGCGCAAGGGTCAGGCCGGCGGCCAGGCCGACCGAGAGGACCAGGGCCATCGCGGCGGGCTGCAGCAAGGTCCGACGGCGCGTCGAAACGACGGCCCGGGGAAACATCGCCAAGACCAATGGCATCGGCAGGAACAGCACGGTCCGGGCGAGCATCGAGGCCTTGCCGTAGCAATGAAACACGGCGCCCTCGAGCAGCCGCGGCGCGAGGATCAGATCGGCGTTCATCAGGGCGTAGAGGAGCAACTGGCCGCCGGCGACGGGCAGGAAATACCGGGTGAACGGAGCCAGGTCGAGCGGCGCCGCGCCGGCGGCCGCGCGGCGGAGGGGCCACCCGCCCGCCGCCAGCCCCGCCGCCACGCTGGCGGCATACGCGCCGAGCATCGCGGAGGCGGTTCCAACGCTGCACGCGATCGGGATGGCCAGCGCCAGCCGGACCACCCCCGGCACGATGGCCGCCGCGGCCATCCAGCCGAACCGGCGGGCGCCCTGCAGGGCCCCGGAGATCACCGGCGCGTAGATGCTGAGCCATGCGATGACCCCGACCCAGCGCACCGTGCCGGGCGAGGGCGCATGAAGCGCCCGCGCCAGCGGGCCGGCGGCCGCCAGCCATGCCGCGGCCGCCGGCAGCCCGACCGCCGTCACCAGCCGCATTACGGAGCGGAACAGCCGGCCCCACAACTCGGTTTCGCTGGCGTGACAATATTCGGCCGCGTAGCGCGCGACCGCCACCTGCAGCGCCGACGAGGGCACCAACACGATCCACAACAACCCGAGCAGGGCAACGAAGGCCGCGTATTCGCCGGCCGGCATCCAGCGGCCGCCGACCATGTGCACGGCCAAAAACAGCAGGCCGGCCGTCGCGTTGCCGACGACCATCACCGCCGCGTCGCGCGCAAGCGCCAGGTCCAAGGGGAGTTTCATGCCGGCGCCGCCCCCCCGCCCGCCTCAGCACGAGGAGGGCATCTGCGCGTCGTGCCGGCGTTCGAACTCCCCGATCTCCGCCGCCCACTGGAGGGTCTGCCGGACCTCGTCCAGCCCCTCCAGCAGCGTGTGCCGCGCCAGCGGATCGATCGAGAACGTGAAGACCTTCGGCTCCGGCGTGTGCAGCGTCACGGCACACGCCTCCAAGTCCACGGTCGCTTCCAGCCCCTCGTGGCGGGCCACGGCGTCGAAGATTTCGTCCACCTCGGCCTCGGCCAACTCCACCGTCAATAGTCCGTTGCGGATGGCGTTGTTGCGAAAGATCTCGGCGAAGGCGGCCACCCGTTCGCCGTCGCGCACCTGCCAGGGGGCCAGGACGACGCGGAACCCGTACTGCTGGATCGCCCAGACGGCGTGTTCGCGGCTCGAACCGCAGCCGAAGTTGTTGCGCACCGCCAGGATCGTGGCCTCGGCAAAACGCGGTGAGTTCAGCTCGAAGGCCGGATCGAGCGACCCGTCGGGCAGATAGCGCCAGTCGAAAAACAACGCCGGGCCGAAGCCCGTCCGGCGGATGGACTTCAAAAACTGCTTGGGGATGATCTGGTCGGTGTCCACGTTGGCGCGGTCGAGCGTCGCCAGCTTGCCCCGGTGTCGGACGAACGGTTCCATGATGATTCGCTCTCCCAATTAGACATCCCACGCGCGGATGTCCACGAACCGCCCCGCGATCGCAGCCGCGGCGGCCATCGCGGGACTGACCAGGTGGGTACGACCGCCCTTGCCCTGACGCCCCTCGAAATTCCGGTTCGACGTCGAAGCGCAGCGCTGCCCCTCCTCCAGCCGGTCGGGGTTCATCGCCAGGCACATGCTACACCCCGGCCGGCGCCATTCGAACCCGGCGTCGCGAAAGGCGCGGTCCAGCCCCTCCGCCTCGGCCTGCCGCCGCACCAACGCGGACCCTGGCACGACCAGCGCCCGCACGCCGCGCGCGACGGTCCGCCCGCGCACATGGCGCGCCGCCTCGCGAAGGTCCTCGATGCGGCCGTTGGTGCAGCTTCCGATGAAGACGACGTCGACCTTCACATCCGTCAAGCGCTGGCCGGGGACCAACCCCATGTAGGCGAGGGCGCGCTCCGCATCGCCCCGGCTGTAGCCCGGCACACGGTCGGGCGGCGGGATCGGCTGGTCCACGTCGATCACCATGCCGGGGCTGGTGCCCCACGTCACCTGCGGGGCCAGATGAGAGACGTCCAGGGACAGCTCCCGGTCCCACGCCGCATCCGCATCGGCCGCCAGCCGCCGCCATTTCGCGATCGCCCGCTCCAGCTCCACCCCCCGCGGGGCAAAGGGACGGTCGCCAGCGGCGATGAACTCGAAGGTCGTGTCGTCCGGCGCCACCAGGCCCGCCCGGGCGCCGGCCTCGATGCTCATGTTGCAGATCGTCATCCGGCCTTCCATCGTCAGCGCGCGCACGGCGGGCCCGCCATACTCCAACACATAGCCCGTGCCGCCTGCCGTCCCGATGGTCCCGATCACCTTGAGGATCATGTCCTTCGCCGTGACGCCGCGCGGAAGGATGCCTTGAAAGGTGACGCGGAACACCTTCGATCGCCGCTGTTTGAGAGTCTGCGTCGCTAGGACATGTTCGACCTCGGACGTGCCGATCCCGAACGCCAGAGCCCCAAACGCGCCGTGGGTGGCCGTGTGCGAGTCCCCGCAGACAATGGTCGTGCCCGGCAGCGTCAGCCCCAGCTCGGGACCGATGATATGGACGATTCCGTTCCACTCGCTGCCCATGCCGAAAAGCCGGATGCCGAACTCCCGACAATTGGCCTCCAGCGCCGCCATTTGCTCCCGGGCGACCGGATCGCGCACGTCCCCCGACTCGTCGGTGGGCACGTTGTGATCCATCGTCGCGAACGTCAGATCCGGCCGCCGTACGCGGCGGCCCGCCAGACGCAGCGCGTCGAACGCCTGGGGGCTCGTGACCTCGTGGACGAGGTGGCGGTCGATGTACAGTAGGGCGGCGCCGTCAGGCAAGGTTTTGACGACGTGAGCGTTCCAAATCTTGTCGTACAGGTTTCCGCTCATAAAGAACGCACTATACGGGGCGCGTCCACCCCGCGCAAACAGCCCAGCGGAGCCGGACGCGGGCCAGTCCAACTCGTTCGACCGAGGTGAGCGGGGTGGCCGGCCGCCCCGAATCCACCGCCGCGTAGAACGACGGTCCACGCATCGGGTGGTCACGGGCGGAGGCATGATCTCCCCGCCGCAGAACTCGCTGCTCCGCCGTCGGCACCGCCGGCGGACCAGTGGTTCATCGCGAACAGCGTCTGGCCGGCCGACGAGACATGGATCTGCATGGAGCCATACTCGTCCTGCGGCGCCGCCGGTCGTCGCCGTACGCAACTTCCGGCCCCAGCCGCGACAGGTTCAAGTCAAGCATGAGCTTGCAGGAAGCCGACTCGGGGACGCGTCGGACCAGCCAGTCGATCGGCGGAGGCTCGCCGGCTCGAAACGGCGCGGCCGGCCAGCCCGCGCCGTTGCAGAGGTTCGGCTCGGACGGGTTGTGCCAGCCGAACCGGACGCCCCGCGGGTCCGGGCAGGCTGGCGAGCTGAGCACCACCGAGTCCCCCTCGACCACGGCCTACGCCGCCGTCCGATCGGCGCCCGCCCCGCAGAGCTCGAAGTGCGAGGGCGGCTGTCCGTCGCGGATCTTCAGACCGCCGTGGGCATGATCGTACCGTACGCGAATCCGGCGGTCGTCGGGCGAAAGTTCGCGAAATACGGGACCGCTATCGACCGCGTCGGCGCGGCCGCAGGTTCGGCGGAAAGCGATCGCCGCCAGCGGGCGCCCGACCTTTTGTTTATTCCGCGGATGGATGCCCCGGATGTCGCTCGTGGCTTACCGTCATAGCCGTCCCCGGGATTTGGAGGGCCGCCGCCTGGGCCTCCCAGAACAGGGGCAGCACATGCGGGTCTTCCTCGGCGTAGTGGTCGGAGGCGATCCTCACGAAGTGGAAGGGCTGTTCGGCCAACCCTACGCCGTTCGCCAGCCCTTGATCAGGGCTCGCATTTTTTCGGTGTACAGGCGGCCCTCCGCGTGCTTCGATTCGCCCTGCGACCAGAGCGCTCTGCGCAGGCCGTACGGTCGGATGGATCATCCCGAAATAGAGGGCGCAGAGGTCCTGGTGCTGCTTGAGCGGCGTGAGGTCCGACGGCCAGGCGGGGGGCGGATCGAGCCGCGCGCGCTCCGCCAGCGCCGCAAACCCGCCGATGATCGTACGCATGCGCACCCCACTGGCATCCCGGCCGGCGTTTCGCCGGCGCAGCTCGAAGGGGAACGCCAGACCCTGTATCATGATCGGCGTCACGAAACCAAGCCGGAGTCCTTCGCGATGAGCCTTCGCATCCCGAGCGCCCTCTGGATCGCGGCGCCGGTGGCCGCCGGCGCCGCCTTCGACGTGTGGTCACCCGACGGGCGCCTTCGTGTGACGGTCGCTCTGCGAGTGGGCGACACGGTCGGCGGCCCCCAGCCCGTCTGGAGCATGGAGTGGGACAGTCGGCCTATTCTCGCCGAATCGGCCATCGGCGTACTCGCGACTACGATGGGCGCGACCGGCGGTTGGCAGGTCGTCGGGCACACAGCGCGGGCAACCAACGGAACCTGGCGACCGGTGGCGGGCGAACGGAGCGTCGTCCGCGACCAATATCGCGAGCTGACGATCGACCTGCGCGCGCGTGGCGCGGACCGCATCGGCCAGCGGCTGATCGTCCGCGCCTACGACGAAGGCGCCGCGTTCCGGTACGTCGTTGGACCGGCCGGCGGGGGCGAACGTGTGCGTCTGTCGGCCGAGGCCACCGAGTTTCGGTTCACCGGCGACTGGCCGGCGTGGGTGACGTACTCCGGCCAGGGCGATTACGAACGCGCACCGCTCAGCCGGATTCGCGCCGGTTGCGAGCGGCCACTCGTCGTCGAGATCGGAAGCCGCCTCGAGCGCGAGCCCGGCCCCTCGGTGGCGGGCGACCCCGTCATCTACGCGGCCGTCGGCGAGGCCGCCTTGGTGGACTTCGCGCGGATGAAGTTCGCGCCGTTGAAGGGTGCCCCCCACGCCCTCGCCGCACAACTCGACGGCCCCGTCGAGGGACTCGCGCCGCTCGAATCGCCGTGGCGGCTGGTCATGGTCGCCGAGAGCCCCGGCCGACTGCTGGAGAACAACGACATCTTTCTCAACCTCAACGCCCCGTGTGCAATCGCCGACGTTTCCTGGATCCGGCCGGGCAAGGTGATCCGGGAGGTCACGCTCACCACCGCCGGCGGCCTCGCATGCGTGGATTTCGCCCTCCGACGCGGCCTCCAATTTATCGAGTACGACGCCGGCTGGTACGGCCACGAGTACGACGATGCGGCGGATGCGACGACGGTCACCGTGGACCCGGAGCGATCCAAGGGTCCCCTCGATCTGCCTGCGGTCCTCCGCCACGCGAAGACCAACGGTATTGGCGTGATCCTGTACGTGAACCGGCGCGCCCTCGAACGCCAGCTCGACGAGCTGCTGCCGCTCTACCGCGGCTGGGGGGTGGACGGCATGAAATTCGGGTTCGTGCAGGTCGGCTCTCAACGATGGACCGCCTGGCTCCACGACGCCGTGCGCAAGGCGGCCGCCCATCGGCTGATGGTGGACGTCCACGACGAGTACCGCGAGACCGGCGTCCGCCGGACCTGGCCGAACCTGATGACGGTGGAGGGCGTGCACGGCGACGAGTGCAGCCCGAGCAACCGGACCACGCTCGCCTATGCGTTCACGCGCTACCTGTCCGGGCCGGCCGACAACACCGTCTGTTATTACGACGCGCGGGTCGACCGCCTGGCCTCGCACGCCTATCAGCTCGCCAAGCCGGTGGTCCTGTTCAGCCCCTGGCAGTTTCTGTTCTGGTACGACCGGCCATCACAGTCCGCGGACGAGCCGGAGCTGGAGTTCTGGAATCACATGCCGACGGTGTGGGACGAGACGAGGGTGCTGTACGGAGCCATCGGCGAGTACGCCGTCGTCGCGCGCCGCTCGGGCGAGGACTGGTACCTCGGCGCCATGAACGCCGACACGCCGCGTCGGTTCGAGGTCCGCCTCGACTTTCTGCCTTCCGGCCGGCCCTTCACCGCCCACGTGTATCGCGACGACGCCACCGTGCCCACGCGCACCCGCGTCCGGGTGGAGCGCCGGCCTGTGGACGCCGGGATGACGCTGACGATCGAGCTGCCACCGCGGCAGGGGCAGGCGATCCGCTTCACGCCCCAGCGCGAGGCACCCTGACGGCCGCGGCCACACAGATGCCCCGCCGGGGGAGGTGCTAGAGGGCGCGAACGCGCCACGCGTGCCACTCGCAGGGCCCCCACCTTGCCCGAAGGCTCCGCGAATCCCAGAGGGAGAGGATGAGCCGGCCCCCACAACTCTGTCCCGTAGGGCCTCAACTTGCCGAGGCCATTTGCGTCGGCCCGCCTGCGGCTCGAGCACGGTCGAGCCCTACGGTGAGTCGTGACGCTTCCCGCGGTCAGCGGGCGAGCGGGACCTCCTCCTCGTCTTCGACCTCGAGCACCCGCTCGTGGTGGCGGACCAGACCGCCCACCACATAGACAAAAAGGCTGGCCGCCGTCCCCAGGCAGAACACGGTCAGCGGATAGCCTGTGACCGCCATAAGCGCCAACGCAACCAACATGGCCGTGCGGAGATGGCGTCTCGAGGGCTTCAGGTACCGCACGTTGGAGACCTGCAGCACCAGAAGACCAAAGGCGATCACCCACGACACGACCAGCGCCGCCCCCCGGTCGATCGCGATCACCTCCAACAGGTCCTTCTCCATCACCAGCAGCGTCACCGCGATCCAAGTCGCGCTCACGGGTATCGGTAGACCGCGGAACACGTGCCGACCGGGGCGAGAGGGATACGAGCACCCGCGGGAAAAACGGAGCACACCCGACAGCACGATCAGGAAGGCCGCGGCCCCGCCCCACCATCCATAGTCCGCCCAAAGAGCCGCGTAGGAGGCCACGGCCGGGGCCAGGCCAAAGGCGACCACGTCCACGTAGGTGTCCAGTCGCTCGCCGAACCTCGACTCTGCTCTCAACAGCCGCGCCAACGTCCCGTCAAACCCATCGAGGATCGCAGCCAGAACGATCAGCTCGGCCGCTAGAAAAATGTCGTCCGCGATCGCGGCCAGAATCGCCGCCACGCCCAGGGCCAGCACCCCGACCGTCAGGCCACACACCGCCACACGCCGAGTATGAACGTTCACCTCCGCCTGGTCCTGAGCCGGGCGATCACCGTCTCCCCGGCGCGGACCATCATACCAGTGCAAACCAAAACATCAACGGACCCTAACGGCAAAAAAACATCCAGCCGCGAGCCGAACTTCATCAATCCGATCCGGTCGCCCGCCCGGACCGCCTGTCCCGGCTCCAGCCAGTGCACCACTCGACGCGCCACCGGGCCCACGATCTGGCGGACGACACAGCGGACGCGCTCCCCTTCGATGCAGATCGTGTTGCGCTCGTTGACCCGCGAGGCCCGAGGGTCGAAGGCAAACCGGAACCGGCCGGGCTCGTGCAGCACGGACACGATGCGGCCGGAAATCGGCGCGCGGTTGACGTGCACGTCGAAGATGCTCAAGAAGACACTGATTCGCACCGTGGGCTCGCCGAGAAAACCGGGGTCCGCGTCGGCCTCGACCGTCATGACCCGTCCGTCGGCACCCGAAAGGACCGCATCCGCATCGTCGGGCGGATGTCGCTCGGGATCCCGGAAGAAAAACGCCATGAACGCGGAGGCGACCACACCCCCCGCGGCGAGAAACTTGGCGGCCTTCCCATGGCCGGCGGCGGCGGCCACCGAAGCGGGCACCAGCCCGGCGGCGGCCGCCCCGAGGATCCACCCCAGGCCGGCCTTGACAACGCCATGGCGTTTCGGCGCCCTGCCTGAACGCGTCATCCAACTCACCTTACCTCGGCGCCGAAGCGACTGTCCAATCCCGCCGTGTTTGGCGCTGCCGCGCGGGAATTTGGGCCGAGCAGCACGTGGCACCGAAGGTGTCACGTCGTGACGACCTGATCCGCGGCGCTTTCGCGCGACGTGCCCCGTTGCGCCGGTGGCGTCCGGACGCGCCTGCTGCGATTCCCTCCGCCCCGCGCGGCGGGTTAGAGGCGCCCCTCCCGTTCCGTCAGCCGGCGCAGCCGTTCCCAGTCGGCCGCGTCGCTCTGCGCTTCCGTCACGCGCCACCGCCAGTTGCCCGCCGGCCGGCCAGGGGTGTTCATCCGGCCCTCCCTTCCGAGACCCAGCACGTCCTGCAGCGGCGCCACCGCTAGGCGCGCCCGCGAACGCCACGCCAGCCCGATCATGCCCCAATGGAAATCGCGGGCATCGCCGCCGACATAGCGCATGGCGGCCTCGCGCAGCCGACGGTGCCGTTCGGCGTCCTCCGTCGAGTCCCCCCCGGGCACGGAGCGAAGCCATCCCTGGGCCGTGTCGTTGTCGTGCGTCCCCGTATAGCAGACCGTGTCCACCGGGCACTCCTCCGGAGCTCCCTCCCCGGCCGTCAGGAGGCGTTCCATTGCAAACTGCAACACGAGCATGCCGGGCAGCCGGAATTGCCGGCGCAGCGCGGTCACGGCGGGCGTGATGAAGCCGAGGTCCTCGGCGATCAGCGGCAGACCGCCCAGCGCGGCCCGGACGGCCTTGAGGAAATCCGCGCCCGGCCCCGGCACCCAACGGCCCGCGGCCGCAGTCAGCGAGCCGGCCGGCACCGCCCAATAGGCCTCGAACCCGCGAAAATGGTCGAGCCGCACCGCGTCGGCCAACTCGAGCGCTCGGCGCAGGCGCGCGATCCACCATGCGTAGCCCTCCTCCGCGTGAGCCGGCCATCGGTACAGGGGGTTGCCCCAAAGCTGCCCCGTGGCACTGAAGTAATCCGGCGGCACGCCGGCCACCGCCGTCGGTCGGCCGTAGCGGTCCAACTCGAACAAATCCGGCCGGGCCCATACATCGGCGCTGTCGAGGGCGGAGAAGATGGGGACGTCGCCGATCACCCGGACGCCCGCCCGACGGGCCGTGCGCCGAACCTCAGCCCACTGGCGCTCGAACCACCATTGCTCGATCCGCCTTCGCTCGATCTCTTCCGCCCATTTCCGCCGCGCCTGCCGCAACGCCGATCGCTCGCGCCGCGCCAGCGAGGACGGCCATTCCCACCACGGCGCCCCGCCATACGCGTCCTTGAGCGCCGCAAACAGCGCAAAGTCCTCCAGCCACCCGCCCGCACGCTGCCGGAACTCCTCCAACTCGCGCCGTTCGGCCGCCGACGACCGGCGACGCCATGCCTCCGTCGCCCGGCGCAACCGTTCCCGCTTCCATGGAATCAGCGCACCGAAGTCCACCTGGCTTCCCGCCGCCCCCGGCGCCCCTCCCAGTTCCCCGTCCCTGAGCCACCCCTCCCCCCGAAGGATCTCCAGCGAGACCAGAAGAGGATTGCCGGCAAAGGAACTCAGGGTTTGGTAGGGCGAGTCACCGAAACCGGTCGGACCCAATGGCAAGGTCTGCCATGCGCCGATGCCCGTCTCGCGCAAACGTTCCACCCATCGAAGGGCGGCCGGCCCGATTTCGCCGATGCCGACGGGGCCGGGCAGCGAGGTCGGATGCAACAGAAGCCCCGCGGCGCGCCGGCTCAACCCGCGACGCGCTCGAGGTACCCGATCCACGCGTCCATCCCCTCGCCGGTCTTTGCGCTCACCTCGAACACCACCGCGCCCGGCCGCACCGTCTGGACGGCCCGCAGCGCCGCCGCCCGGTCCCACTCAGCCGCCCCGGCTAAATCGATTTTGGTCAGCACAACGACGCCGGCCACGGTGAACATCGCCGGATACTTCACGGGCTTGTCCTCGCCCTCGACGACCGACAGCAGCGCGACCTTGACATGCTCGCCGAGGTCGAAGGTGGCCGGGCAGACCAGGTTGCCGACGTTTTCGATGAACAGCAGCCGAGTGTCCGGCGCCAGCACGTGCGGCAGCGCCTCGGCGATCTGCACGGCGCTCAGATGACAGGCGTTCATCGTCTCGATTTGGCGGACCGGAGCGCCCCGCCCGGCCAGACGGCGGGCGTCATGGTCGGTGCGCACGTCGCCGGTGATCACGGCGCAGCCCACGCGTCCGCGAAGCCGATCCAGCGTCGCCTCGAGAAGCCGGGTTTTGCCCGACCCGGGCGAAGACATCAGGTTGAACGCCGTCACGCCGCGTTCGGCCAATTGCCGACGAATGTCCACCGCCGCGGCCGCATTGGCCGCCAGAATGTCGGCCTCGACCGCCACGCGCCGCGTCTCCGCGCCAGCGGCGGGGTCCGGGGCTGCCGCCACGCGGTCGGCATGCTCGTGGGGATGGCCGGGAGGGTGGGGGTGCGGATGATCGTGGTCGTGCGCCGAATGGCGGGTCTCGGAATGGCCGCCCGCGCGGTCCGCCGCACCGCCGGTGGCCGAGTCACAGCCGCAGTGTTCGCACATGTCGTCGCGCCCTCGCGAAATGCTTGAGTTTAGCCGCGGCGATCGCAAAGGTCGAGAGATTCGATTCGCAGCTCGCGGCCCGCGACCGTGTCCACCTCCTGGCTGCCGCAGGCCGCGCACGCGGGAACCCACGGCTCCGGCCGGCTCCACGCGCCGCACCGGCGGCAGGCCACCTCGAAGGGGACCCGGATCGCCTCGAGCGCCGCGCCCTCCGCGACCGTCCCCCGCGCCGCGATCGGGAACGCGAATTTCAGGGCGTCGGGGTCCACCCCCGACAGGTCGCCGACACGCACCCGGACCCGCGCGATCGCCGCCGCCCTCTCCTGCGCCGCGACGCGAAGGGCCTGCTCGAGGATGGTTTCAGCGATGGAGAGCTCGTGCATGCCGGAGGGCCCGCCTCAGCAAATCCGCGGCAGCAGCTCGCCCAGAGGCATGTCGACCAGCCGCCGGCCGCCCATGCGGGTTTCCATCGCAACCGCGCCGTCCCAGGCGCCGCAGACGATCGAGCCGATCTCCGCCGCCTCCCGCCCCACCTCCGTCGACCGCCACGACCTCAACACCTCCCCCGCCACCGATGGGTCGCACACCGCGACGATCCGGCCCTCGCACGGCGAGTGGAGCGGGTCCAGCCCGAGCGCATCGGCCAGCGCCGCGGACGCTGAATGCAGTGGGATCGCAGCCTCGTGCAACATGATCCCCCACGGGCGGCCCCGGGCGCATTCGTTCAAGGCCGCCGCCACTCCACCACGCGTCGGGTCGCGCATCCACCGGATGCCGCCGGCCATCGGCGCCGCCGCCTCCACCAGCGGAAGCACGGACGCACAGTCGCTCCGCGGGCCGCCCGCGGAAGCAAATTGCATCCGTGCCGCCATCACCGCCATCCCATGATCGCCCACGGGGCCGCTGACCAGCACCCGGTCGCCGGGTCGGATCCGCTCCGGCGACAGGGCGTAGCCGGGGAGGCGCTCGCCGAGGCCGGAGGTCGCCAGGTAGAGGCCGTCGCATTGCCCCCGCGGCACTACCTTCGTGTCGCCCGTCGCCACCGTCACCCCCGCGGCCTTCGCCGCCACCGTCACGGAGTCCAGCACACGCCGCAGGACGTCAAAGGTCAGCCCCTCCTCGAGGATCAGCGCCAGCGAGAGCCACCGCGCCCGGGCCCCGCACACCGCCAGGTCGTTCACCGTGCCGTTGACCGCCAGCGAGCCGATGTCGCCGCCGGGGAAGAACGGCGGCTGGACCACGAACGCGTCGGTCGTGAACGCGATCGCGCCGCCTATCGGCGGCAGGTCCGCCGCGTCAGGAAGGCCGCGCAGCGGTCCGTCGCCGAACCGCGGGACGATTTCGTCGGCGATCAACGCGGCCGTCAGCCGGCCGCCACCGCCGTGCGCCAACAGAATCCTATCTCCCTTCGGATCCACGTCACGTCCGTCCTGCCCGCTCGTACCTGTACCATGCCGCACAACTGCCCTCGGAGGAGACCATGCACGGCCCCACCGGCCGGTCGGGCGTGCAGCGGCGGCCGAAGAGCGGACACTCCGGGGGATCGATCCGGCCGGCGACGACGTCGCCGCAACGGCAGCCCCGCGGCTCCGCGCCCGGGCCGACCTCGACGCCGAGCCGTCGCGCCGCGTCCCATTCGGCCCGGTCGGGCCGCAGCGAATAGCCGCTGTCGGGCAAGCGCCCCAGGCCGCGCCACCAGGCGTCCGACGGCGTGAGCCATTCCTCGATGAGGGCGCGAGCCCGCGGATTGCCCTTCGGCGTCACGACCCGGGCGTATTCGTTGTGCACCTCCGCGCGTCCGGCCGTGGCCAGCCGAATCAGTTCAAGCAGCCCCGCCAGCACGTCCAGCGGCTCGAAGCCGGCCACCACGCAAGGGCGCCCGTATCGCTCCGCCACCGGCCGGTAGGCGTCCGCGCCGATCACCGTGCTGACGTGCGGCGGGCACAGGAAGCCGTCCAGCCGCACGTCGGGCGTCGCCAGCACCGCCTCCATCGCCGGCACCACCCGGCGAAAGGACGTCAGCAGCGAGACGTTTCGGATACCGGCCCGATGCGCGCGGACCGCCAGCATCAACGTCGGCGCGATCGTTGTCTCGAACCCGATGGCCAGGAACACCACCTCGCGCGACGGCGCGGCCTCCGCAAGGGCGAGGGCCTCGAGCGGCGAATAACACACGTGCACGTCGCCGCCGGCGCCCCGCCAGCCGGCCAGCGTCCGGCCGTCGCCGGCCGGCGCATGCAGCAGGTCGCCGAACGTCGCCAGCACCGCCCCCCGCCGTCCCAGCTCCAGCGCCGCATCGAGATAGCCGGAGGGCGTCACGCAGACCGGGCATCCCGGTCCGCTGACCAGCCGCACGTTCGGCGGAAGCAGCGCGCGCAGGCCGTGGCGGCCCACGGCCATGGTGTGGGTCCCGCAGACCTCCATGAAACACAGCCGGCGGTCCCCCGCCGCCGCCGCCCGCAGCCCCGCCGCCAGGGCGCGGGCCACCGTCGGATCGCGGAATCCCTCCGTAAACCTCATCGGCGCGCCGCTCCGGCGGCTACTGCGACCCGGGATCGGCGGCCGGGCTGCGCGACGCCGCCAGCGCCTGGAACAGATGGAGCTGCGCCTCCGCCTCCGCCGCGTCCAGCCGCTCGATCGCAAATCCGGCGTGCACGATCACGTGGTCGCCCGGCGCCCACGCCCCCACCAGCGACACGTCCACCACCCGCTCCACGCCGTCGCACTCGACCACCGCCCGGCCGTCGGACAGCGCGCGCAGCACCCGCATCGGAATCCCCAGGCACATCGCGATGCAACGTACCACGCGCACCGCGCACCGGCAAACGCGCGATGCGGTTCGCGGCCGCATCCGGTCCGTGGCCCGGCCAGGGTCGATCCTTGCCATCGTCGGCGACACCCGAGCGCCGCCGGGCCTGCCGTTGCCCGTGGCCGTCTGCGGCGGGAGCCGGCCCGATCCCTGCGGGACCGTTTCCACGGACGGCCGGCATCGCGGCCGGGAGGCCGGCGGCCCGGCCGTTGACATACGTAATACCTGGTATTACTTTCGATGTGCGAGAGCTCTTCGCCATGCCGCGCGCGCCGTCGAAATCCGCGATCCTGACCTTCAAGGCCGAGCCCGCCCTGGTCGCCGCCCTGCGGGCCGTCCCGAACCGGTCCCGATTCATCCGCGACGCGTTGCTGGAGGCGTTGAACCACGCCTGCCCCCTCTGCGGCGGCTCGGGCGTCTTCACGCCGGCGCAAAAACGGCACTGGGACGAGTTTCGAAAGGCGCATGCGCTGCGCGAGTGCCGCGACTGCCGCGCCCTCCACCTCGTCTGTTCCGCCGGCCGCGGACACGCGGACAAGGCCCGCCGGAGGGCGCCGCGATGACCGGCCGGCCTTTCCTCGGCCTCCGCCCGACCGCCGCCGTTGTCGGCACGGTCCTGGCCGTCTCGGCCTACGCCGGCTTTGCTTCCGACGCGTCGCGTCCGGGCATTGTCGCCACGATTTTTCCTCTGTACGACTGGGCCGCCGCGCTGGCCGGAGCTTTCGCCGACGTCCGGCAGTTGATGCCCCCCGGCGTCGAGGTCCATGCCTACGCACCCACGCCGGCGGACGTCGCGGCGATCCGCGCCGCCAGGGTGTTTCTCTACTGCGGGCCCAAACTCGAACCGTGGGCCGAGCGGCTGGTCGGCAGCACCGCCGGCGAACCTCCGCTGCGCCTTGTCGTCGCCGACCTCGCGCGCGACCCTGCGCGCCCCAACGACGCCGAGATGGATCCGCACTTCTGGACCGATCCTGTTGCGGCCGCCCGGGCCGTGGCCGGGATCGCGGATGCGCTCGCGGCCCGGTTTCCGGCGCACGCGGAGGACCTTCGCCGGCGGCGCGCCGCCTATCTGGCCGAGCTGGAGCGGCTTGACCGCGACTGGGCCGCAATGACCGCCTCCGCCCGCCGCCGCACCGTCCTGTACGGCGGCCACCGCGCGTTCGACGCGCTCGGCGCGCGCTATGGCATCGAGTTCGTCTCCCCCTACGAGGGCTTCTCGCCCGAGGAGCAGCCGACCCCCCGCGCGATGGCCGAGCTTGTCCGGCGGATCCGCGAAACCGGCAGCCGCGTGATCTTCACCGAGGAGATCGTCGAACCCCGTGTCGCGCGCGCCATCGCGCTCGAAACGGGCGCCGAGATTCGCGTGCTGCACGCCCTCCACAACCGGACACCCGATGAGGCTCGCCGGGGCGAAACCTACCTCTCGATCCATCGCCGGAACCTCGAGGAAGTCCGCCGCGTTCTCGTGGAGGCGCCGTGATCGCCGGACCGCCCGCCGTCCGCCTCGAGGGCTTGACCGTCCGTTACGGGGCCAGCGCCGCGCTCGAGGAGGTCGTTTTTTCCGTCGAGCCGGGCGATTACGTCGCCGTAGTCGGCCCGAACGGGTCGGGCAAGACGACGCTATTGCGCGCGGTTGCCGGGTTGCTAACGCCCCATGCGGGCCGTGTCGAGGTGTTCGGGCGCCCCCCCTCTGAGGCCCGCCGCGGCGGACGGATCGGCTGGCTGCCGCAGGGCTTCGCCCTTCCCCTGCCCCGCTTCCCCGCGACGGTCGAGGAGATCGTGGCCACCGGCCGGCTGGGCCGGGGCCCGGCTTCGTATCGCGCAGCGGATCGCGCCGCGATCGCCGAGGCGCTCGCGGCCGTCGGCCTCGAACCGATGCGTCGCCGTCCCGTCGGCTCCCTGTCCGGCGGCCAGCTTCAGCGGGCGCTGCTGGCGCGGCTGCTGGCGGGCGAACCGGAGCTGCTGCTGCTCGACGAGCCGACGACGGCGCTGGACCCGCTGTTTCGCAACGATTTCCACGCGCTGATCGAGCGGTGGAACCGCGAGCGGGGGGCGACGGTCCTGCTGGTCACCCACGACGCCGGCGACGTCGGCCGGATCGCGCGGCGTCTGCTTTACCTCGACCGCCGGGTGGTGTTTTACGGTTCGTTCGAGGAGTTCTGCCGATCCGAGGAGATGACCCGCCGGTTCGGGGCGGTTCAGCAGCACCTGATGTGCCGGCGGCACGAGGCCGCGCGCGGCGACGTCCGATGATGGAGCTTCTCCACATGGGTTTCATGCGGCGCGCCCTGCTGGCGGGCGTGTTGGTCGGGGCGTCGTGCGGTGCGCTGGGCGTGGTGCTGCTGTTGCGCCGCGGCTCGTTGATCGGCGAGGGGCTGGCGCACTTCAGCTTCGGATGCGTGGGGCTGGCGGTGCTGCTCGGCTGGCCGCCGCTGGCGATGGCGCTGCCACTGGCGGCGGCGGCCTCGCTGGCGATTCTCCGCCTGCCGCGCTCCGGCTCGTTGCCCGGGGATGCGGCGATCGGGATGGTGGCCGCCGTCGGGCTGGCCGGCGGAGTGGCGCTGGCGGCGGCGCGCGGCGGCTTCCGGGTGGATCTATTCGGCTACCTGTTCGGGGATGTGCTCACGGTTCCGCCGGTCGAAGTCGGGCTGGCGGCCGTCTTGGCGCTGTCGGTCGCCGGCGTTCTGTTCGGCCTTCGCCGTCCATGGCTGGCCCTGGCGTTCGACCCGGCCCACGCGGAGGCGGCGGGCCTGCCCACGGCGCGGATGGACCGGGCATTGGCGGTGCTGACGGCCGTCACGGTCGTGTTGGGCATTCGGCTGGTGGGCAGTCTCCTGATCTCGGCCATGCTGATTTTTCCGGCCGCCACGGCGTTGCGGCTGGCCGGCAGCTTTTCCGGCGCGATGGGTTGGGCGATGACGCTGGCGGCGGGTTCGGTCGCTGGCGGTCTGCTCGTCGCGGCCGCCGCCAACCTGCCCGCCGGAGCGGCGATCGTGCTGATTCAGGCCGCGGGGTTCGCCGCCGTCGCGGCGTTGCGGCGCCGGTAAGGCCCGGCGATCCCCGTCATTTGACGGGGCTGGATCGCTTTGTTAGCGTGCGAGCGGATGCTCCCGCGGAGAGGTGCCAGAGCGGTTGATTGGGCACGCCTGGAGAGCGTGTTTACCCCAAAAGGGTAACGTGGGTTCGAATCCCACCCTCTCCGCCAGTTTCGATTTGGCTGATTTTCCGCGACGACCGACCACGAAGCCGGGAAGCGGACATACAACGCGGGATCGCTTCTCGATCCGAGCGGCCGGAAGACTTCCCCCGACGACGCGGCGCCGGTATCTCGCGGCGCTGACGCGCCGCTCGGCGCAAGGCGCCGCGCTGAGCTGCGCGGCTCATGCTCGGCACGCCGACCGCGTGCCTGCGCTTCCGCCGCCCGCGTGGGCGCGGTCGTCGGTCGGCCCTCCTGCCGCGCCTCGCCGTAGCCTCCGGCGAAGGCGTGAACGTTGGGTCGAGGCTGGCCCGTCGCCCGGTTCGTTCGTGTCCCGGCATAGCTCCGCTTT
>CAKZPT010000033.1 GCA_937139365.1 uncultured bacterium
CGCCGGCCCCGCCGAACAGCGTGTCGTTGCCCTCGAAGCCGCGGACGGTGTCCGCGCGGGGGGTGCCGCGCAGGGTATCGTTGCCGGAAGTGCCATTGATGACAGACATGGCGTCCTCGCTACTGGGTGACGAGCCGGGCGCATCGGGGCGCGCGGCTCCGGGGCTGCTTCACCTAGAGCGGCTGCTCAGAAGATGAAGTCGTCGCTGTCCAGGTTCGACAATCGGGTGTTCTGGAGGATCAGCGTGCCCTCATCGAAGCTGAAGGTGACGTTGTTGCCCGTCTGGGACGCCCGGGCGATGGCTTCGCGGAAGCTGTTGACCGAGGACAGGCCGCTCAGGTCGATATCGTCGTCGCCGTCCTCGAAGTTGTTCAAGCCGTCGTTGTCCGTATCGTAGGGCCGTGCGTCCATTTCGTTGGGCACGCCGTCGTCGTCGACATCGGCGTCCGCGTCGTCCGGCGTGCCGTCCTGGTCGGTGTCGGTCGCCGGCGGGCTAGAGAGAAACCCGACGATGATGCCATATCCGCCGCCCGCTTGCGCCCCGACGGCGCCGTACTGGGCGACAACCGGGACGATCTGGTACGACGCCGACCCGATGGCGGCCGGCGGGGACGAGAAGACAACGACATCCGCCCCCACTCGGTATGGTCCGCCGCTCTGCCCCGCCGCCGGGGCGGGCGGTGCCGCCGCCCACCATACCGCAAGGGTCGGCATCCACCACCGGAAACGCAGGGGGTTCACGGCACGAAGTTCCCGTTACCGAGGCTGGTCGCCGGCTTGACCACGATGCCGGCCGCCAGGTTGGTGCTCAGCGTGGAATTCACGAGGCTGATCACTGCCCCCGCAACGCCGTCGAGCCCGATGGAGGCCGCGGCGCCCGGCGCGTGAAAGGCGCAATGGGCGAAGGCGGGGGCCGGCGCTGGGCTGCCCGCCAGCACGGCGGCAGGCGCGGCCGCCGGTTCGAGACGGATCATCTGACAGTGGTTCATCTGCACCCGGGGGGCCGCCGTCACGCGGGCGATCCGGACCGCCAAGCCGGCTTCGGTGGCGAAGAGGGAGTTGGCCGCCACCAGGGTCCCGTCTTCGAAATCCAGCGCCCGATACTCGCCCATCGCGTTGGCGCCAATCATGAACAACGTTGGAAGCCGGCCCCCCGCCGCAACGCCGCGTGCGCCGACGCCGGCGGCGCCGTCCCCCTCCACCCAGCTCTGCAGCAACACCGCCTCCGCGTCGCCGACGGCCTCCACTCCGACGCCGTCCTCGGCCGAGATCTGCGCGAAGTCGGCGTCCAGGGACGAGCCGCCTGTAAGGCGAACGCCCACCGTCTTGCCATCGACCTCCGAACGATTCAGGCTGACCTCGGAACCGGCCTTTGCCAGCAAGCCGCCGTCCCCGTTGACCTGGCTGCCATAGCACACTACCCGCGCTCCGTCCGACCGAATCGCCCAAGAACCGCCCTCCGAACTGTCGGCCGACAAGCGGGTGCCGAACAGATCGAGTTGGGCGGAATCGACATTCCCACTGGCGTTCGTTACGACGATGCCGGCGGAGCCGATGGGCAGGTTGATGGCGATCACCCGGCACCCGTGAAACTCCATCCAAACTCGCTCGCCCGCCGACGCCCGCGCGAAGGCGGCCGGCACTCCGACGCAGTCGACCGAGCACTCGTTCAGCGCGATGCCATCGTTGTTCGCCCCGCCGCCGACGACCTCGACCGCCGCGCCACGGTTGGTGTCGCAGTAGACCTGGCACTGGTACAGGTTCACCTTGCCGGCGCAGTTGCTCAACGCGATGCCCCCCTCCATCCGGGACTGGTGGATGTCCACCTTGTAGCCGAGCTGGCCCGTCGCCGCGACAGCCCGTCCCCTGGAGGTCCAAAACCGCGCCTCGCGGATTTCGCAGGCGCCTCCGTCGGCGACGAGCAGACCGGCGCCGGCGCCCATCCACGTGTTGAACACCGGCTCGAACGCGTCCAGGGTCGCGCCGGCGGCGACGCGGGCCGCCGGGCCGCCCGTCGCAGTGAACATCGTGGAACGGCACTCCACGAGCGTATTCGACACGCAGAGGTCCACCGCGGGGCCGTTGCCCGACACCCGTTCGAACTGGCAATCGGCGACCCGCACAATGACGTTTATCGGCGAGTTCAGGTCCGTCGCCGCCGGGTTGCCCCGAACTGTCACGCCGCGCAGCACGCCCTGGCCGAACACCAGCGCAGGCCCGTTGGTGTTCTCGATGGTAACCGCGCTGGCGTCCATGCCGCAGATCACCATCCAGCGGTTGGACGGCATCACCAGCGGGCCGGCCAGCGCGTAGTAGCCCGGCATGACCAACAGAGCAGAAACATCGCTGTTCGTCGCCACGTGCGCGAAGGCCGCGGCGAGACTCGAAAAGTCGCTGCCCGGGTCGTCGTCCACTACAAGGAGGTTGCCCGTGTCGAAAAATGAAAGGTCGGGCACCTGCAGGTTGACGTCCGGACTCAGCAGCTGAAAGCTCGCGGGGTTTGTGGAAAACCACGTCCGAAGCCAGATCGGCGGCCGGTGAAGTATCGCGCCGGGAATTGGCGTCATCCCCGCGCCGGCGTCCCCCAGCGCGACGTGAAACAGGCCGCCGTTGACGGGGACCGCCACGTGTCCGGCCGGCGGGCCGCCGGGCGGCGAGCCGTCGTGCGACCAGACGACCACGCCACGGCCGTCGAGGATTTGGAATTTGAAATATCCGGTTCCGGTGAACGGCGTCCCACCAGCGGAGACCGTGCCTTGATAATTGATTGCCGCCGCGCCGCAAATCGCCGGCAGAACCGCCGCCATCCACAGCGCGCATGTGGTCTTCTTCATGGTGCCCTCCTGCCCATCTCCTCCGCACCCCTGCTTCGCTTAGTGCCCGCTCCTCACATTCGGGTCAGCCAAACTATAGCCTACACCCGTTGCGCCTGGGTTGTCAAAGGACGCCGAGCTAATTGCGCTGTTCGGGCGTGCCGGTGTATTCGGGGCGCGGCGATGGGACTTCGAACTGTTTG
>CAKZPT010000034.1 GCA_937139365.1 uncultured bacterium
CATTTCGTGGCCGGACATGGCGCAAATCTATCCGCGTTGTGCAGATTCGTCTATCCATCGTGCAGGGTCGTCCATTTGCCGCCGGAGCGGATCCGCTAGAATGCGGCGTCGGGAGCCGGTGGGTTTCGCAGGAGACGGCGCCATGGGCATTCGGTTTGGGTTGAACGCGCTGGTCTACACCGCCTCGTTCACGGGCCGGGAGGCGGGCCTGGTCGAGAAGATCGCGGCGATGGGCTATGACGGGATCGAGGTGCTGTTCGGCGACCTGGACGCCCTCGACCCGTCGGTGCGGGCGGCCGCCGGCGGGCGGCTGCGGCGGATGATCGATCGGGCGTCCGAGATGGGCGCGCAGGGGATAGCGGGGCCGTTGCACGCGCCGGTCCGGTGGCTGACGGGGCGGGCGCGGACGGCGGACGAATGGGGATGGTGCCGCGACGCGCTGGGGGCGGCGGCGCACGCCGAGCGGGCCGGCCTCTTCATGGCGATCGAGCCGCTGAACCGCTTTGAGACCTACGTGGTGAACACCATCGGCGACGCCGTCGCGCTGTGCCGCGAGGTCGACAGCCAGGCTCTGGGCGCCCAGGTGGACGCGTTCCATGCGAACGTCGAGGAGAAGGACACCGGCGCGGCAATCCGGGCGGCCGGCCAATGGGTCCGGCACGTCCACGCCTCGGAGAACGACCGCGGCGTACCGGGCACAGGGCAGGCGGACTGGGACGGCGCGTTAGCGGTGCTGGCCGGGATCGGCTACGGCGCATGGGTCATGATCGAGAGCTTCGCCACCGGCATCGTCGACCTGTGCGCGGCGGCGTGCGTGTGGCGTCCGCTTTACTACACGGCCGACGCGTTGGCGCGCGACGGTCTCGAATTCCTTAGACGCATGGCGGCAAAGCACCACCTGGCGACGGAAGTGAGTCAGGCATGACGGCGCGGTTTATCGAAGATCTGAAGCCGGTTGACACCCGCGTGTGGGCGGCGGCGTCCGCCGCGCTGGAGGCGGGCGGCGGCATCCTGCGGCTGGCGCCGGACTGGGTGCCGCGGTCGTTCTGCGTGCCGGGGTGTCGGGTCAAGCTGCACCCCGACGACTACTACGCCCTCGACGGCGAACGGGGCGGCATCGACGAGCGATGGTTCTCCTCGACCACGCCGGCCGACAACGGCCCGCTCACGGGCGCCCACGAGGGCCTGAGCTTCATCGTGTTCGAGCACGGCGGCGACCGGCTTCGCATCCGGCTGCGCGACGCCGTCGCGGAGCCGGGCGCCGACCTCATCGGGCCGCGGATCAGGAACGAGCACACCGCGGCTGGCCGATGTACGCGACGTTCTTCCACAACAAGGGCGCGCTGCCGCTGCACATCCATCACCGCGACGAGCACGCCGCGCTGACCGGGCAGCAGGGCAAGCCGGAGGCGTACTACTTCCCGCCGCAGGCGAACGACCACGGCGCGACTTCTCGTACACGTTTGTCGGCTTCGCACCGGGAACGACGAAGGAGGAGGTGCTCCGTTGTCGGGTGGATTTCCCGCGGGGCGACAACCGCATCACGAGCCTATCCCAGGCGTACCGCCTTGATCCGGGGACCGGCTGGGACGTTCCGCCCGGGGTGCTGCACGCGCTGGGGAGCCTGTGCACGTACGAGCCGCAGAAGGCGTCCGATATCTTCTCGATGTACCAGTCGCTGACCGGCGACCGGATCGTTCCCGACAGCCTGCTTTGGAAGGACACGCCGAAGCCGCGCGTGCGCGACGTCGAATGGCTGATGGAGATCATCGACTGGGACCTCAACGTCGATCCGCACTTCCGGCAGAACCGCTTCATGGCGCCCCGTCCGGTCCGCCCCTCCGAGGAGACCGAGCCGGAGGGGTATCGGGAGAACCGGATCTGCTCAAATCGCCGGCGTTCAGCGCCAAGGAGCTGACCGTCCTGCCCGGCGCGACCGTGACGATCCGTGACGCCGGGGTGTACGGGCTGATCCTGATGCAGGGCCACGGCTGGGTGGGGGCGTGGGACGTCGCGACGCCGGCGCTGATCCGGTTCGGACAGTTGACTCGCGACGAGTTCTTCGTCAGCGAGGCCGCCGCGCGGGCGGGCGTGACGATCGGGAACCCGTCGGCGGACGATCCGATCGTGATGCTGAAGCATTTCGGGCCGGGCAATCCGGACTTGGGGCTGTGAACGGGCGGCGCACCGCAACGCAAGGAGGCGAGCGATGAACGAAAACAACTGTCCGAAGCTGCACAACGCGACCTGGCCGGGCGTGGTTGGAAAGGGACCCGGTTCGCCGGAACCGATCATCGATCTGGCGACGATGATCGACCTAACCGCGGCGGCCAACGTCAACGGCGCGAAGTTCGGCGGCGTGGATCTGTTCCTGTGCGCGCCGCACGTGGACATCGATTCGTCCCACGACGACATGGCCCGCCTGGCCGATTCGTTGCGCCGCCGGGATTTGGTCGCCGGCTCCCTGGTCGCGCCGGTCTGGCCGCCCGCCGGCGGTGGGTCGGCGTTCGGCGACGCGGCCCAGCGGGCGCAGTTCGTCGTGCAGGTCCGCAAGGCGTGCGCGATCGGCCGGAAACTGCGGGCGCCGGGCGTGCGGCCGTCGGGCGTCGTGCGCATCGACTCCGCCGGCGGCGTGGCGGACTGGGCGAAGGATCCGGCCCGCAACACGCAGTCGATCAACGTCACGTTCGCGAAGGCCTGTGACGTCGCCGAGGACGCCGGCGAGCGGCTGGCAGCGGAGGGCGAGATCTGCTGGGGCGGCATGCATTCGTGGCGGAAGACGCACGACGTGCTCGAGGGCGTCGGGCGGCCGAAGACGCTGGGTTTCCAGGCGGACATGGCGCACACGCTGCTTTACCCGCCGGGCTACAACGCGCCGGCGGACCGCCTCGTGCCGGCCGATTTCGACTGGAACGACACGGCGGCGTTCCGCGACGCCTACGCGGGCCTGGCCGCCCGGCTGCGCTCCCGGACGATCGACTTCCACGTCGCGCAGAACGACGCGACCGTCAAGGGGCAGGGGACCCACGACAAGACCGGGCGCCACTGCCTGCCGAACGATTCCGACGGCAAGCTCGACATCGTCTGGGCGGCCGGGCAGCGGCTGGGCGACAAAAACGGGAACCCGACAAGGGCCATGCGCCACTTGTGCTGGGACGGGTGCATGTTCCCCAACGACGTGATGGCCAGGCCGGTGACCTGGAACTCGATTCTGTCCGTCATGCTCGACGTGCGCTCCGCGCACGGCTGGCGCGAGTGAGCGGCGGGCGCACGCAACGGGAGACGCAAACATGAGCGCGAAGAAGACGCTGAATATCGGCATGATCGGGTATGGCTTCATGGGCCGGGCCCATTCGAACGCGTGGCGGAAGGTATCCAATTTCTTCGACGTGCGGTACCGGCCCGTCCTGAAGGCCGCTTGCGCCCGCGACGAGGCCAAGGTGAAGGCCTTCGCGGACATCTGGGGGTACGAGTCGGTCGAGACCGACTGGCGCAAGCTGGTGGAGCGCCGCGACATCGACGCGGTGGACGTGTGTGTGCCGAACGACCTGCACATGGACATCGCGGTCGCCGCCGCCCGCTCGGGGAAGATGCTGTTGTGCGAGAAGCCGCTGGCGCGCAGCACGGCCGAGGGCGTCGCGATGTGCGAAGCGGTGGAGAAGGCCGGGGTCCTCAACACGGTCTGGTACCGCTACCGCCGCGTGCCGGCCGTGACGCTGGCGAAAAACCTGGTTGCGGAGGGGCGGCTGGGGCGGATCTTCCACTACCGCGCGAATTTCCTTCAGGATTGGACGAGTTCTCCGGACCTGCCGCAGGGCGGCACCGGCCTGTGGCGGCTCGACGTACGCGCGGCCGGCAGCGGCGTCACCGGCGACCTGCTCGCCCACTGCATCGACACCGCCCTGTGGATTAATGGCCCCATCTCCTGCGTCGCCGCGATGACGGAAACGTTCGTCAAGGAACGGAAGCACAACCTGACCGGGCGGATCGAGCCGGTCGGCATCGACGATGCCTGCGCGTTTCTCGCGCGGTTCGCGAACGGTTCGCTGGCGATCTTCGAGCCCACCCGTTATGCCCGGGGCCACAAGGCCCTCTACACGTTCGAGATCAACGGCGAGCGGGCCTCGATCTTCTGGGACCTGCACGACCTCCACCGCCTGAGGTACTTTGATCACCGCGACGAGTCCGTCGTGCGGGGCTGGCGTAACATCCACGTCAGCGACGGGGATCAGCCCTACATGAGCCGCTGGTGGGTGCCGGGTCTGCAGATCGGTTACGAGCACAGCTTCGTCCACCAGGCCGCCGACTTCCTCGAGGCAGCGGCGCGCGGAGAGTCGGCCGCGCCGACCTTCCGCGACGCGCTGGAGACGACGAAGGTGTGCGACGCCGTGCTGGCCTCGGCCGCCTCACGGGCATGGGTGGACGTTCGCTGAGGGGCCGGCGGCGATGACCGCGCCCGACCGGCGCCGCGGGGTGGCCGCGGCGGACATGTGTACATGGCCCGCCTCGGTGCGCCATTTCCGCTGTACGGGCTGGGATTGGTCGGGGACGACGACGACGGCCGCGCGATCCTCGTCGACTGCGCCAGCCGCGGCATCGACGTGTCACGGCTCGGCGTCTCTCCGGAGGCCGGCACGTCCTGCACCGACGTGATGACCGTCCGGGCCACCGGCCGGCGCACGTTTTTCCATTACCGTGGCGCGAACGCCCGTCTGGGCCCCGACGACATCCGGCTGGACGACTGCTCCGCGCGCCTGTTCCATTTCGGTTACCTGCTGTTGCTCGACCGGCTCGACCAGATCGGTCCCGATGGCTCGACGGGCGCGGCAGGGGTGCTCAAGCCGGCGCGCGCGCTGGGCATGTTCACCTCCGTGGACGTCGTCAGCGAACACGGCGGGCGCTTCGCGACGGTCGTCGGTCCGTCGCTGCCCCACACCGACGTGCTGAACGAGCTGGAAGCCGCCCGGTCGGCGGGCGTCGACGTGACGGCGGCCGACGGGCGGCTGGATTTCGACCGCGTGTCGGAGGCGGCGGCGCGGCTGCTGGCGATGGGGCGTGCGCAGGTGGGTCGTGATTCACGCGCCCGAGGGCGCCCTCGCGCGCGCGTCGGACGGCATCGAGGTGCGCCAACCCAGCGTCGCCGCCGACGGGATCGCAGGGGCGGCGGACGCGGGTGATGCGTTGGCGGCCGGCGTTCTACGGCCTGCACGAGAACCGGCCGATGGACCGCTGCCTGAAGACGGCTGTGTGCGTCGCCGCGGCGAGCCTGCGCCATCCGACCTGCACCGGCGGCGTGGACCGCCTCGAGGCATGCCTCGCGTACGGCGAACGGCTCGGGTTCCGCACCCCGATCTGACCAGCCTCACCCGAGACCGTCGGCGGCGACGGACCACCGCAGAACGAGCGAACGGCGAAACTCCGGCAATTCCACCGTCCCACCATCCACCCGCAGAACGGATTCGGTGTCGGACCAGGGATCGAAGGCTCGGCCCACCGCGCCGGGCCCGGGGGGGTACGATGGCGGCCAGCGACAAACGTAGGCCGCGGATGCCGGGCGCCGCCTCTCCGCGCTCCAGCCCGGCGCTCCAGTCGGCCCGCGCGTCCCGGCACCAGGCGACCGCCGTTCGGCGGCCGCGCAGCACGTAGACCCGCAGCGGCGGCGCGTGGATCGCCGGCAGCGGTTCGAAGCCCTCGACGGGCGGATCCAGTCCGCGTACGGTGCGGGCGAATCGGGCAAAATGCCACCAGAGCCCGTTGCGGTCGACGTAGACATCCCAGTGCCACGTTTGGCCGGACCCGGCCGCGCCCGCAAAGAACGGGGCGAACAGACCATCGTGCAGCAGCAGCCCCTCCCGATCGGCGCCGTAGAGCCGGAAGGGCCCCGCGTGGTTCGGCTCGACCGCTCCGCCCTCCGCCAGCAGGATCGGTTTGCGCTCGCCGAACGCGCGCAGCTCCGCGACGGCGTCCGCCGCCAATACGTCCGTCGGACCATGGCCGACGCGCAGGGCGGCACCGAGGTCGAGGTATCGGTGGACCTGCGCCAGCTCGTTGCCCGGCAGCCCGCAATACCGGCGGTGCAGCTCCCGCACCCCTTCGCGGTCGAAACTCCCGAGGCTTTGCATCGCCAGATGTCGCGGAAACCGACGGCGGAGTTCGCCCAACACGACCCGCGTCCACTCGAGCTGATTCGACGGCGCCCCGGCGGCCGCATTGATCTCGTTTCACAGCTCCCAGCCGAAGATCTCCGGCCGGTCGCGAAAACGCGCGGCCAGCCGGTCCAGCCGCCGCAGAAATAGCGACCGGCGGGCGTCCGTGGCCCAGAAGTCGTCGATCGTCGTCAGCGGCCCGCTTTTGCTGGTGTGGTAGCTGTCGCGCAACGCCCGGATCTGGCGCGACCACGTGCGTTGCCCCCATTCGATGCGAGGGCGGAGACCATCCGCTCCATGTTGGCGCTTTCCTGCCCGCGCCCGGCGGAGGGATGCACGATGTTGAGCCCGTTCGGGATGAAGGGCCGTCCGTCGGTAAGCTCGAGATATCGCGGATCGCGGGGGCTGATCCGCACCCCTGGGACGCCGACCCCCGTTGCCGGCACCCCCAGCGCCAGCGATGCCGCCAGTAAAGCCAGCCGGGCCGTGGCCTCAGCGCCCGCGGTCCCGCCAGCGCGCAAAGAACGAGCGCCGCGCGTACGGCGGCGGTCCCACCACCACGTCATCGTCGATCCTCCTGGGGTCCCCCCAACCGAGGGGCCCGAGCCACGGCGCAGCGTCGTCCGGCGATGCGCCGCGGAGCGCGGTGGCCGCCGTCTGCCGCCACTCGGCCCCGGCCGCGTGAAACAGGAAAAAACCGATTGCGGCGGTCATCAACCGCATCGGCGGCAGCAGCCCCCACACGACCAGAAGGAGGGCAAACCCCTGGCCGATCCATGAGGCGATCCGGGTGGCGAGAAGCCGTCCGATCTTCGGCGACAACCACGCGCGGAAGATCCGACCGCCGTCGAGGGGAAAGGAGGGAATGAGGTTGAACAGCGCCAACGAAAGGTTGACCGAGGCGAGCAGGTCGGCCACGGCCGCCAGCGCGGGCGCCGCGCGGCCGGACACCGCATCGACCAGCGTGAAACCTCCAGCCAGGCCGAGGCTGACGGCCGGGCCGGCTGCGGCGATCCACATTTCGTGGCGGGGATTCCGCGGTAGGCAGGCGAGCCGAGCCACGCCGCCGATCGGCAGCAGCACGATGTCGCGCGCCGGACACCCGAACGCGGCCGAAACCAGCGAATGGCCGACCTCGTGCAGGGCGATGCTGCCGAAGAGACCGGCGGCCGCCGCCAGGCCCACCGGCCACAAACTCAACGGGACCTGCAGCAGCATCAGCGGAAGCAAAATCAGCAGCGAGCCATGAACGCGGATCGGGATGCCCGCCACCCGGCCAAGCGTGTAGCCGCTGAAGTGCATCCCTTATGAATACGACCGGCCCGTCCGGATCGCAAACACCGATGCGATGGGCGGGGCGCGGACGCAGGCGATGCGGACGCCCCCCGCGCTCGTCACGGGCGTGAATAGGGACTCGTCCGGGATCGTCCATACGGTAGAAGAGAGCCGCCGGGCGTGTCCCGCGGGAGATCGGAACGCGAGCACTCGAGGGCCGAGCGCGGCGGTGGTGGCCACCAGCTTGATGGCCGGCGTGGCGCTGGCCGGAGCGGGTGAGGGGGTTCGGGTGACCATCATCATTGGAGGCCCGCCGCCGACGGCGTGGTGCACGCCGGCGTTCGTAGGGTCCCATGCGGTCATGGTTCATCCGACATGGGCCCGACCGGTCACCGTGCATTCGGAAAGGATCGGCGTTCCATGCGCGGCCGTCGGACGGCCATGGCTTCCCCCCGCGGTGGTCCCCCAGCTCGTATGGCCGCCGGCTCCTCCGCGGGCGTGGCGCCCGAGCATGCGCGGGCCGCTTCGGTGGAGCGGCCTGGCGCCGGTGTCACGTGTCGGCCGCGGCCGATGAATTCGGGCCGGCGTCGGCCAGGAGGCCGGCCAGTTCCTCGGGCGGATCACCCTCCGTCCAATGAACAACGATCCGACGCCCGAATACCGTCGCGAGGTTGGCCAGCAGCCGTTCGCCGACGGCGGCCATCGAGGGGACGGCCGGCCCCAGCAGGTCCGCCAGCGCCGCGACGGGTTCGCCTTTCAGCCCGCAAGGCACAATCCAATCGAAGCCGTTGGGGCGGGGATCCACGTTGAAACTGGTTCCGTGCAGCGACACCCAGCGGCGCAACTGGAAACCGATGGCCGCGATCTTCCCGGCCCGGGTCCATGCGCCCGACAGGCCTGGCCGCCGCCATGCCTCGACGCCGAAATCCGCGCAGGTGCGGATCGCGATCTCCTCGAGGTTCCACAGATGTCCCCGCGCGTCGGGGCCGGCCCGGCCGACACGGAAGATGGGGTAGATCACCCACTGGCCCGGGCCGTGATAGGTGACGTCGCCACCGCGCCCGGCGACATGCACGGCAACCCCTGCTTCCCGCAATTCCTCCGCCGGACGCAACAAGGCGGCGTCGCGCCCCCGCCGGCCCAGGGTTACGGTCGGCGGATGAACCAGCAGGAACACCGTCTCCGGCGCGCGGCCGGCGACGACGGCGGCGTGCACCGCCTCCTGCCACGCCAAGGCCCGCCGCCATTCGACCGGCTCCGCCCGCGCCACGACGCGGACCGGTTCATCACCCCCGACCCCGCCGATGATCACTCCTCCTCGTCCTGGGGCAGTTGTTCCTCGTAGCCATCGGCGTTGAGCAGACCGGCCAACTCGGTGGGGTCGGACATCCGGATCCTGAACAGCCACCCCTCGCCATAGGGATCGGAGTTGATGGTCTCGGGATGGTCGACCAGCGCTGTGTTGGCCTCGACGATCGTGCCGCTGACGGGGGCGTAAATGTCCGAAGCCGCCTTGACCGACTCGACCACCGCGACCTCGTCCGACGCCGACACCTCATCGTCTTCGTCCGGGAGTTCGACGAAGGTGATGTCCGACAGCTGCCGCTGCGCGTAGTCCGTGATTCCGACGGTCGCGACCCCGCCTTTCACACGGACCCATTCGTGCGTGCTGGTGTACCGAAGCTCCCTCGGAATGTTCATGTCGTCGGTGGTCTCCTGACGTTCCCGCCGACCGGCCTGATCTGTTGGCAGGCGGCGTCGAACGGTTGCCTTCTACCGCAGTGTTTCCGAAATGCAAGTCCGATCGGGGCGGGCCCGGTCACGGGGGGATGGGGGCGGGAGCTACCTCGTCGGCCGGGGCGACCGCGTCGGCGCTCGGCGAGGCGGGGTGGGTTTCCGAGGCGGACCGGGCCGGCAGCGGGATACGTTCGGAAAGCTCCGCGTACATCCGCGGCGCCAGCGCGACGATGCGTCGGCCGAGGCGGGAATCCTCCGACAACACCCGGCGCAGGCCGGCGTGGGGGATCAGGTTCAGGCCGATCACGGCGGCTACGATCGCCAGGGCCGTTGTGACCAATCCGACCGCCGCCCCTCCCAGCCGCTCGACCGGCGGCGAGAAGGAAAAGCGGAACAGCAAGCGCCCGACCAGGCGAAGGATCAGCATCGTCGCGCAGACCGCGAGAAATACGGCGGCGTATGCGATCACGCGGATCAGCTCGCCCGGCTCGTCGCCGCCGGCCATCCGGGCGGCCAGAAGCGGCTGGAAATGCACGGAGAGCCCCACCGCCGCGGCCAGCGTCGCCAGGGCGAAGAACTGCCGCGACAGACCGATCATCGCCCCGCGTGCCGCGCCCAGCGCCGCGAGGCCGACGAACACCCAGTCCAGCACCGTCCACTCGCTCATGTGCCCGCACGCCCCCTACTGGCCGAGGCCGCGCGCTGCGCCGCGCCGAACCTACGCTGTGCCCACCATGTCCCGACGATCGTCACCGACAGCATCGCGCCCGCGATCGCGTACCAGGTCGGCGACGGCTCCTTCATCAGCTTACCCCACGCCGCGTACATCAGGGAAGACGGGATCATCCCCAAAAAGGAGGCGGCCAGGTATATCCTCAAACGGATCCGCAGCGTTCCGGCCACGATGTTGGTCGCCACGAAATTGGACAGCGGAAAGGCCCGCAGGAGAAACAAGCCGAGAAAGGCGTGGTCGGTGGGGATGTCGAACCACGCGCTGCGGCGGCGTTCCAGAATGCGCCGAAACCAGGGCGCCAGCATCGAACGGGCCAGCGCGTACTGCGCAAGGGCCCCGAGCGTGGAGGCCACGTTCGCAAGGATCGTGCCGCGGGCCACCCCGTATAGCAGACCGCTGACCATCGCGATCGGCCATCGGGGCAGAAAGAACAGCGGAGCGGTCGCGCCCGCCGCCAGGATACACGCGGGCGCGCGCCAGCCCAGACGCGAGGCCCAGGCGACCAGACGATCCATGCTCCACCATTGCCGGATGGGGAGCAGGAGGCTGGCCGTCAGCAGTGCGAGGCAAACGGTGGCGAAGATCGCGGCGCGCACGACGGGTTTCCGTCCGTCGGCGGGCGTCGCCGCAGCGGATTCCTCTCCGTCCACAGCATGGCTCTCCCCAGCGCGGGGTCAAAGCATCGCCCGCGCGGTGGCGAGGACGTGGCCGGCCGTCATGCCGAAATGCTCGCCGACAGCCTTGGCCGGCCCCGAGGCCCCGAAACGGTCGATGGACAGGACGCGGCCGGTCAGGCCGACGTAGCGAGCCCAGCCCATGGACACGCCAGCCTCGATCGCCAGTCGGCGCTTGCAGGCCGGCGGGAGGACCGAGTTGCGGTAGGCGCGGGTCTGGCGCTCGAACAACTCCCACGACGGGAGGTTCACCACGCGCACCGTCCGTCCGTCCTCGGCGACGAGCTTGCGAGCCGCCTCCAACGCCGGCGCTACCTCGGAACCGGTGGCCAGAATGACCAGGTCCGGCCGCTCTGCCGGGCCACCCTGCCACAATACGTAGCCGCCGCGCTCGACCGATGCAGCCGCCGGCAGGCCCGATCGGTCCAGCACCGGCACGGCCTGACGGGTGAGCAGGATCGCCGTTGGCCCCGACCGATTGCGGAGCGCCGTCAGCCACGCGGCGGCCGTCTCGGTCGCGTCGGCGGGCCGGATCACCGTGAGGTTGGGGATGGCCCGCAGCGAGGCCATCTGCTCGATCGGTTGGTGGGTGGGGCCGTCTTCGCCGACGAAGACGCTGTCGTGCGTGAAGACGTAGATCACCGGCAGCTTCATCATCGCCGCCAGCCGGATGGAGGGACGGCAATAGTCGGCGAAGACGAGGAACGTCGCGCCGTACACGCAGAATCCGCCGTGGAGGGCGATCCCGTTCATGATCGCCGCCATGCCGTGCTCCCGTACCCCGAAGTGGAAGTTGCGGCCCTCGAAGGCGCCGGGCCCGATGTCGCCGAGCCCCGGCAGGTAGGTGTTGTTGCTTGGCGCCAGGTCCGCCGAGCCGCCGACCAGCCACGGGATGTGTGGGGCGAGCGCCTGCAACGTTTTCCCCGACGCGGCCCGGGTCGCAATCGGTTTGGCGGGGTCGAAGGTCGGCAGCGCCGTCTCGATCCCCTCCGGCAACTCGCCCGACATGGCCTCGGCCCACTGCGCTGCCAGCTCCGGATGAGCCGATTTCCAATGGCGAAACATGCGCTTCCAGGACTCGTAGGCCGCCGTCATCTTCGCCTGGCGTTCTGCGAACATCGCTTTCACCTCATCGGGGACGTAAAACTCTCGGTCTGCCGGCAGCCCGAGGTTTGCCTTGGCGGCGCGCACCTCGTCCGGCCCCAGCGGGGCGCCATGCGCCTCGTGGGAGTCGCGCAGGTGGGGAGCGCCCTCGGCGATGTGGGTCCGGGCGATGATCAGGTGGGGACGATCCTCCGACGCCAGCGCGGCGTCGAGGGCCTGCTCGATCTGCGCGTAGTCGTGCCCGTCGATCTCCTGCACGTGCCAGCCGTATGCCTCGAAGCGGCGGCGCGCGTCGTCGCTGCAGGCCAGATCCGTCGAGCCCTCGATCGTGATGCGGTTGGAGTCGTAGATGACGATCAGCCGGCCCAGCTTGAGGTGGCCGGCCAGAGAGGCGACCTCATGCGAGATCCCCTCCATCAGGCAGCCGTCGCCCGCGATGACGTAGGTGCGGTGGTCGACGACGGGCAGGCCTTCGCGGTTGTAGCGCGCGGCCATCATCCGCTCGGCAATGGCCATGCCCACTGCGTTTCCGTAGCCCTGGCCCAGCGGGCCGGTCGTCGTCTCGACACCGGGTGTTTCGCCGTGCTCCGGGTGGCCCGCCGTCCGGCTGCCGAGCTGTCGAAACCGCTGCAGCTCCTCCAACGGCAGATCGTACCCGGCCAGGTGCAGCAGGCTGTACAGCAGCATCGAGCCATGGCCGGCCGATAGCACGAAACGGTCGCGGTCCGGCCAGGCGGGATCGGCCGGGTTGTGCTTCAGGTATGTCAGCCACAGCACGGCGGCGACATCGGCCATGCCCATGGGCATCCCAGGGTGGCCGGATTTCGCCCGTTCCACCGCGTCCATCGCCAATCCCCGGATCGTGTTCGCCACAAGTCGGTAGTTCATGGTGCCATCCTGATGTACGGCGTTCCGCGCCGAGCCAGCGGACAATACGGGAACGGCGCCTCCGGTTCAAGAACCTCGAAAGGAAAAGGGGGCGCCGAAGCGCCCCCTCGCGGCCCTGTAAAGAGTGTCAAGCGACACGTCGCCGGCGGAGCCGGAGCATGGCCAAGGCGCCGGCCAGCCCGACCAGCCCCGCCGTCGTCGGTTCGGGGACTGCCGTGAATTGGAAATCGTCGGTCGCCAGCCCGTGGTCGTTGCCCGGGTCGTTCAGCTCGCGGAAGCGGATCCAGAGCTGCTCGCCGTGGTTCCACGACAGGGACGAGCCCGTGAACGACACGAACACGCGGTTGCTCGATGCATTTCCGTCGAGGGCGCTGCCGCCGCCGGTGTTCACGTAGGTGGGGGAGGGGGTGCTGGCCCCTAACGTCCACGTGCCGACCAGCCATCCACCCGGATCGATCGCCCACTCGGCGACTAGATCCTGCGGCGCCGGGATGGTCGCCCCACCGTCGCGCCACTGCTCCATCACGTAACTGGCGGTGAAGCTGGTCAGCAGATACCCGGTGTTGTTCTGAATCCTCACGCCCCAGTACCCCGCCAACTGTCCGCTAGGCGGGCTGTCGAAGTACGTTCCGCCGGATCCCACACCCCCCAGCGCGCGCTCTGACGATCCCGCCGCGCCGAAGCTGTAGAATGATCCGGCGTTGTCGCTCCCCGCCCCGATTCGGATCGTGGCAGGCGTATTGGTCGCCCGGGTGACTAGATACCATCCCGGCAACGTCGAGTTGTCCGTCCATGACGCGGTCGAGCCACTATTCGGCAGCGAGTCGAAGTTTTCCGAGTACAATGACCCCGGCGTGTTGTAGATGATCGCGCCCGGGGCGGCGGCGGCTCCTGCGAGCGCCGCGACGATTGCCATCTTCAGCCTCTCCTGCATAGCTTCGTTCTCCTGTGTCCGGATCCCTGTGATCCGACGGTCGCCACCATATCCGGAGAACCGCGTGGCGCCACTTTGACAAGTGTTAAATGACTGTGAAATCGGCCGCGCGCGGGATCGCCCCGGCCGCGTTCCCGGGGCGTCGTCCATCGCCGTCTTTTTCTGCGACGCCGGACCTGCTAGGATGGGGCAATCATGAGCATCACCATAGCGTGGCTGGTCGCGGCGGCGGGGATTGCGGCCGGCCCTCCGGAGCCCTATGGCCCAGTCCCCTCCGAACGGCAATGGGCGTGGCGCGAACTGGACGCCTACGGGTTTGTCCACTTCACGGTCAACACCTTCACGGACAAGGAGTGGGGCTATGGCGACGAGGATCCGGCGCTCTTCCATCCGACGGACTTCGATGCCGACCACATCGCCCGGACATTCGTCGAAGGCGGATTGAGGGGATTGACCCCGACCGCCAAGCACCACGACGGATTCTGCCTGTGGCCTTCTACGCATACAGACCGCTCGGTGCGGCAAAGCCCGTGGCGGGACGGGCGGGGCGACATGGTGCGCGAATTCGCCGAAGCCTGTCGCCGCCACGGCCTGAAATTCGGCGTCTACCTTTCCCCGTGGGATCGCAACCGCGGCGACTACGGCACGCCGGCCTACGTCGCGTACTACCGCGCGCAGCTCCGGGAATTGCTGACCGGCTACGGGCAGATCTTTGAGGTGTGGTTCGACGGGGCCGATGGCGGCGACGGCTACTACGGCGGCGCACGGGAGCGGCGAACCGTCGATCCGACGGCGTACTACGGCTGGGAAGAAACGTGGGCGCTGGTGCGGGAGCTGCAGCCGAACGCCGCGATTTTCAGCGACATCAGCCCCGACGTCCGGTGGGTCGGCAACGAGCGAAGCGTCGCCGGGGACCCGTATTGGGCGACATTGAACCGGGACGAGATCCGGTTTGGCGCGGCGGATCATGCACGGCTCAACCGCGGCGACCGGCCGGGGACGCACTGGATCCCGGCCGAGTGCGATGTCTCGATTCGACCCGGCTGGTTTTACCACCCCCGAGAGGACGGGAAGGTCAAGACGGCCGAACAACTTGTCGACCTGTATTTTCTTTCGGTCGGCAGGGGGGCGTCGTTGCTGCTGAACGTGCCGCCCGACCGCAGGGGGCGGATTCACGAGCGCGACGCGGAATCGCTCCGAGGATTCCGGCGCCGCCTCGAGGAGATCTTTGCGACGAACCTGGCGCGGGCGGCGCGCTGCTCGGCGTCGGCCGGGCGCGGCGGCGATCCTGCCTTCGCCGCGTTGCGGACGGCCGACGGGCGAGGGGAAACGTACTGGGCCACAGACGATGCCTGTCGAGCCGCCGAACTTCGTCTTGGCCGGGACCGGCCGCAGGCCTTCAGCGTCTCGTGAGCCTGCGGGAACCCATCTGGCTGGGCCAGCGAATTGATCGCTGGAGGTTGTCGGCGGAGACGGCGGCGGGAACGGTCGTGCTGGCGTCGGGCGAGTCCATCGGTGCGCGGCGTCTGTGGCGGGGGACCAACGAGGTCGCCGCCACGGCCTTGCGACTGGAGGTGTCTGGGCCGGTGAGCCCGGCGATCAGCGAAGTCGGCGTCTACCGCGATCCGCTACACGTCGCTTCCGGAGGCGTCCCCATGAGCGCACCGCCCGTGGGCGAGCCGTTGGCGGCCTGGGGCTTGCCGGCGGACGCCGTGCCGCTGATCGCAGGGCCGTGCAGCGCCGAGTCTCGCGACCAGGTTTTGGCGACCGCCGCGGCGCTGGCGCCGCTGCCCGTCCACATCTTTCGCGCCGGCGTCTGGAAGCCCCGCACCCGGCCGGGCACGTTCGAGGGGGTGGGCGAGCCGGCGCTGGAGTGGCTTGCGGAGGCCTCGCGCATGCTCGGCCGGCCGGCCGCGGTGGAGGTCGGATCGCCCGACCACCTCGAGGCGGCGCTCCGGGCGGGCATCGGGGTGGTGTGGATCGGAGCGCGCACAACGGCCAATCCCTTCATGGTGGCGGAGCTGGCGGAGGCCCTCCGCGGCGTCGGGGTCCCTGTGCTGGTGAAGAACCCGGTGAACCCCGATTTGCAGTTGTGGGTCGGTGCGCTGGAGCGGCTGGCGGCCGCTGGCGTGCGCCGGTTGGCGGCGATTCACCGGGGGTTTTCAACGGATCATCCCGAACGCTTTCGGAATGCCCCCTTGTGGCGCATTCCCCTGGAGCTGCGCCGGCTGGCCCCATCCATCCCCTTGTGGTGCGACCCTAGCCACATCGCGGGGGATGCCGCCTTGGTGGGCGAGGTGGCGCAGACGGCCCTCGACCTCCTCTACGACGGCCTGATGATCGAGTGTCACGCCGATCCTCCCTCGGCGTTGAGCGACGCGCGACAGCAGCTGAGGCCGGAACAGCTCCGCCTTTTGCTCGGCCGCCTCGAGCGTCGACGTCCGACCGCCGACCGCGACGAGGTGTGCGCGCGGATCGAGGCCTTGCGCCACGACCTCGACGAGACGGACGGGCGGCTGGTGGAACTGCTGGCGGCCCGCATGGCCGTCGTCCGCCAGATCGCCCGGGTGCAGAAGGCGGCCAACGTCGCCGTGTTTCAGCCGGACCGCTGGCTGGCGACGCTCGAGCGGCTGCGGGCCAGGGGGGCTGAACGAGGGTTGGATCCCGATTTTATGGCTGACCTGTATCGTTTGATCCACGAGGAGGCGCTGCGCCATAAGGCTGCGGTGACCCCGAAAGAAGAGGGCCAATGAACGCGCCCCGGGTGGCTGTGCTGGCGGCCGCGGCGGCGATGGCCGCCGCGGCGGAGCAGACTCGCTGCCTCACCGATGAGGCGGCCGGCGGGCCGGTGACCAACGTCGCGGCACGCTACTGGGCGGGCCGCATGGCGGCGGCCGCGGCGGCGATTGCGCGCACGGCCGATTCGCTCGGCACCCGGGAGGCGCTCGGGAGCTGGCAGGACCGAGTCCGCGCCGAATACCGAACGGCGCTCGGGGCCATGCCGGAACGGACCCCGCTGAATGCGCGGGTCGTGCGCACGGTCGAGCGCGACGGTTACCGCGCCGAGCACGTGCTTTTCGAACGCCGGCCCTCCCATCGCGTGACGGCTTCGCTGTTCCTGCCCTCGGCCGATCGGTTTCCGCCGCCCTGGCCCGGTCTGCTGGTGCCCTCACAGCCGCGAGCCGCGCAAGACGCCGAACTATGTCCGCGCCTGCGCCATGGCTGCGCTGAACGGGAGCGCCGCCCTGATCTACAACCCGCTCGACCAGGGAGAGAGGATCCAGCGGTTGGAGAAGGACAGCAAGGTCGGGGAATGGGGCGTGCAGGCCCACAACCGACTCGGCGCCCTGGCCGTACTGGTCGGTTGGAACACCGCGACGTTCCGCTACTTGCGCGCTCCGATGCCGGTGTTGGTTTGCGCCGCGGACGCGGCGTTGATCGTCGACGGGCGCGGCAAGGCGGCCGCTGTGGATCGCGCTCGCACGCTGGCCCGGCGGGGGGGGCGGGCGGCGGCCGCCGCCGATCTGCGCGGTTTCGGCGAACCGCAAGGCGCGCGCAGGTTTTACGGGTCCGAACACCGGGACGAAACCGATTGTCGGAGCGTTCTCTGACCTGGACGGCGGCCATCGGGGCCGCCGCGCGGCACAGTTTTGCGGATGTCGTGCACGGCGCACTGCGGAACTACGATCTGTCCGATCTCGAGGCGGGATTGGGAGTGCGCTGTGCCACGGCGGAACAGGAGGATACCACGGCGTCATGAACCGTATCCAGATGGCAGTCTTGGCGATTGGCATGGCATGGGGCACGGCCGATGGTGGCGAGCGGCGGATCTCCCTGCGGGAGTACCGCGACCGCATGGAGGCCGGCTGGCTGGGACAAATGATCGGCGTGGCGTGGGCCGCGCCAACGGAATTCAAGTGGAAGGATCAGATCATCCCCTCCGACCAGGTGCCTTCCTGGCGGCCGGAGATCGTCAATCAGGCCTTCCACCAGGACGATCTGTACGTCGAAATGACGTTTCTGGCGACGCTCGAACGATGCGGCCTCATGCCCCCCATTCGGGAGGCGGGAATCGACTTCGCCAACAGCGAATACCGCTTGTGGTGCGCCAACCAGGCCGGCCGCGAGAACCTGCGCAAAGGCATCGCGCCGCCGGATTCGGGCCATCCGCAGTTCAACCGCTGTCCGAACGACATCGACTACCAGATCGAGGCCGACTACTCGGGGTTGATCGCCCCCGGCCTTCCGCAGGCGGCCGTGGACCTCGGAGAGGTGTTCGGGCGGCTGATGAACTACGGCGACGGCGTCAACGCCGGCCAATTCGTCGGCGCAATGTACGCGGAGGCCTTCTTCGAACGCGACGTCCGGCGAATCGTCCAACGGGCGCTGCGGGCGATCCCGGCGCAGAGTCACTACGCGGAAATGGTCAGGGACATGCTGACGTGGCACGCGGAAGAGCCTTCGAACTGGGAGGCGACCTGGGCCCGTTGCCAGAAGAAGTGGCGCGAGGATCCCGAATACCAGAAGGGCTCGAACGGGGGCATCGATTGCCGAATCAACGGCGCCTACGTGCTGATGGGCCTGCTCTACGGCGGCGGCCGACTGGAGGACACGATCGTCATCTCGATGCGGTGCGGGCAGGACTCCGACTGCAATCCTTCCAGCGCCGCTGGCGTGTTGATGACGGCGCTGGGGCTCTCCGCGTTTCCTCCGGGCTGGAGGGAGGCCGTCGAGCGTTCGAGAAAATTCAGCTTCACCGCCTACGATTTCGACGGGCTGCTGAACGCCTGCGAGAGCCTGGCCCGCCAGTTCGTCGGAAAATACGGCGGCCGCATCGAGCCGGCGGCCGACGGCGGCGAGGTCTGGGTGATCCCCGACGTTCCGCCTCGGCCCTCGCCCCTGCGGCGCAGCTGGGAGCCGGAGCCGCCGCTCAACGTTCGCTTCACGCCGGAGGAAATGAAGAGGATCACGCAGATCCCGGAGACGGATCCCGTCGCGCAGGCGCGCAGGTTGTTTCCGGGATGGGAGGTCCGGAACTGTGGGACGGACATGCAGCCGGGTTTGCGCTACAAGTGGGGCGGGAAGGACAAGGTCCTGGTCACCCACCCGTTGAATCGGACGACGGCATGTTCGCTGCATCGCCAAGTTGCGGTGCCGCCCCAGGGAGGCCGTCTGATCCTGGAAGTCGCGAACGACCCGAAAGGCGATTTCGAGCTGCGGGTCGACATCGCTGGAGAGGAAGTCCGGCGGGAGCTGATCGCGTCAGACGGCAAGGTCGCCTGGCGCACGATCGAGGTGGACCTGGCCCGGTGGGCGGGTCGTGAGGTCGAGATCGAATTGGCGAATCAGCCGAACGGCTGGGCGTCCGAGGCCGCCTATTGGGCTGCGATCCGGATCGAGCCGGCGCAATAAGCCCCTTCGTGGTCGGCCGTGGGCGCGGTGTGGCCCGCCCCGCTCCTGGGTGCCGAAAGCGGCGCCTCTGCGGCGTGAGAAGGACGGCGTTTTCCAAGGGTTGGAAGCGCTTGCGACCATGACTTCCAATCCTTGGAACGCGTTGGCGGCGTGGCCGGGGGGCGGTCCGGAGGGCGGCGCGCCCGGCATCGGGTGGGGACAGGCCGGGGCCCTTCGGCGCCCGTTTCTCGCGGCCGCCGGCGGAACGTCGCGAAGGACGGGAGGGGCTCTGGCCGGCGGATCGCGGGTCGGGACTCCACCGGGATTTTCCCGGCCGGGCTTGCATTGGCGCCGCTGGGATGGCACCAAGGCCGCGTGAATCGCGTCGCCTTGGCCGCGTTGTTCCTGACGGTGTGCGTGGTCGGCGCCGCCTGGCGCTGGCAGGGGCTTGGAGCGCGGCCGATGCACACCGACGAGGCCGTTCAGGCGGTCAAGCTCGGGGATCTGTTGGAGACCGGCCGCTACCGGTACGATCCGCGGGAGTACCACGGCCCGACGCTCTACTATTTGGCGGCGGCCTGGTTCCGCCTCCTTGGGATCCGGCAGCTCGAGCGGATGGACGAAATCCGGCTGCGCCTGCTTCCCTCGTTCTTCGGCATTGCTCTCATTGCGATGACGGCGCTGTGGCGGCCCGGCCTGCGACGAAGCGGCCTGCTGGCAGCCGGCATGGCCGTGGCGCTGAATCCGTTTCTGGTCTTTTACAGCCGCTATTTCGTCCAGGAGATGCTTCTGGTGGCGTTCACGGCAGCCACCCTCGGTGCCATTTGGCGGTACGTTCGGTGGCCTTCCCGCGGCGCCGCGATCGCCGCCGGGCTGGGCGCCGGCGCGATGTTCGCAACGAAGGAGACCGCGGTGCTGACATGGGCCGCGGCCGCCATCGCCGGTGCCGTCGTGCTGCGCATGCCCTTGGCGGAGAATTTGCGATCGATGGGCAGGCGGCGGATTGTCGGCGACGCGCTGGCGTCCGTGGCGTCCGCCGCGGCGGTCGCGGTGTGTTTCTTTTCGTCTTGGTTCACCAACTGGCCGGGCGTCCGCGACGCGTTCGCCGCGTTCGGACATTTTGCGAAACGGGCCGGCGGCCAGGGCCACGAAAAGCCGTTCGACTACTACCTTCACTTGTTGTTTTTGTGGAAGGCCGGCCCGCTCGGGTATTGGAGCCAGTGGCCGCTGCTGCTGGCGGCTCTTCCCGCGGCGGCCGCGGCCGTGCGGCGGACGAACGCCGATCCCGGCGCGCGGTTCTTCCTGCTGTTCTCCCTCGCGTTGCTGGCGATCTATTCCCTCATCCCCTACAAAACCCCATGGTTGATGGCGACGCCGATCTGGGGGTTTTGTATGCTGGCCGGGTTCGGTGTGCAGACGGTGTGGAATACCACCGTGTTCGGTCGCCGGTGGCTGCGATGGGTCGCGTTGCTGCTCCTGGCCGCCGGGGCGGCGGACGCCCACCGCCAGAATCGCTGGATGGCCGGCCGCTACCGGGCCGATCCCATCAACCCCTGCGTCTATTCACACACGTCGACGGATCTTTTGAACGGTGTTCGGTTGATCGACGAAGCCGCCGGCGTTGCCCCGGCCGGCCGGAACGAAATGATCGCCGTCGTCGCAGAGGAATACTGGCCGTTGCCGTGGTACCTGCGGGCGTACCCGCGCGTCGGCTACTGGTCCGCCGTTCCCGACGGCCTCGCGCCGCCGGCCATCGTGGCGACCAATCCATCGTTGGCGCCAGACGTGGAGCGGTGGATCGGCAGCAATTACGTCCCCACGCTGGTCGGCCTTCGTCCGACGGTCGGCTTGATGATTTATCTGCGTCGCGACCTGTGGGACGCGGTGCTGGCCCACCGGGGGGCGGCGCTCTCGCCATGACCGGACCGGCGTCCTCAGAGGCCGGGGCGGTGCGGCCGTCGGCGGGGGTGCGGGGCCGTACGCGACGATTTGCGGCCGCCGCCATGGCCACCTCCTGGGAGATCTTCCTCGATGCCGGCCTCGAGGCGCGGATAGCCGATGGCGCTGCGCGCGCCGCGTTCGATCTGTTAGAGCGATTGGATCGGTTGTTGTCCCGGTTTGTCGGCGGCAGCGACATCTCCCGGATCAACACATCGCACGGCGAACCCGTCGTCGTCGAGCCGGAGACGGCCGAGGTCCTGCGGCTTGCCGCGCGATTCTCGCGGGAGACGGACGGCGCGTTCGATGCCGCCTGGGCCACACCGACTGCGGCAAGGACCGCGATGGGGGGAGCGACGCTGTTCGCGGTCGATTCTGAGGCCCCCATCGTTCGCAAGACGCATCCGGAAACCCGGCTGGACCTTGGGGCGGTGGGGAAGGGATTCGCCCTCGACCAGATGGCCGCCCTGATGGCGCGCGACTGGGACGTGCGAGCCGGCCTGCTCCACGGCGGGGGAAGCTCCGTGCTGGCGATGGAGGCCCCCTCGTGGGATGCCGGGTGGCCGGTCACCATTGGAACGACCGAAGGCCGGGACCTGCTGCGCCTCGTCCGGGCTGCCCTGGGCGCCAGCGGCTACGACGTTCGTGGGTCGCACATTGTGGATCCACGCACCGGTGAGCGCGTCCGCCGTTATCGGGCGACTTGGGCCCTTGCGCCTTCGGCCGCCGAGGCGGATGCGCTTTCGACCGCGTTTGCGGTGATGTCGCCCGCTGGGATTCGCGCGTGGATGTCCCGCCGCCCGGCCGGGTATGCGGCTCGCTGGATCATCGACACGCCGGACGGTCCCCGGCTGGAGGACGCCGGCAGGTGGCCTACGCTTCAGCCCGTGTTGCCTGCCTCCGGAATCGACGACGCCAAATGATCGGCGTCCGCGGCGGCCCGCTGCAGAAGAGTCGGGAACGGGCAGCCCGCGCACCGCGACCGGTCCGCCAGACAAAACTCCCGGAAGATTTGGATCAAGCCCTGCCGGCGCAGACATCCCCGCCGGAAGGAGGGAGGGTGATCAGGGCCCAACAATGTGTGGGCCATGAGCCGCTCGATCGAATTGGACGGCTCGTCGGGGGAATGCCGGGCGGCCGCCAGCATGTACTCGTCTCCGGCCAGGGCGCCGGCGGCCGGCAGAAATACGTTGATCACTATAACCCGTGCCCGTCCCTTGCCGATCGCTCCTCCGCGGCCAGGCCAGGTCAGCCACGCCAAGCTGTTCGCGCTGAACGCTTCCGGCGGATTTTGCAACAATTTCTGAAGAACGTCCGCCGGGCCGGCGCCGCCTGCCGCCCATGCCGCCGCCGTCTGGAACCGCCGTTCCGGCCGGTTCAACGGCCGAAGACCGTCCATTCTCCAGATGCCTCGCGGGAGGGTGTACTCGTCCCACCGGCCGCGAAGCTTCCACCAGATATCCCAGGCGGCGCGTGGCATGGCGTGATAGGCCGCCAGACCCGACACGCCGAGCAACAACGCCCATGCCCTTGACGGGTCGCCCGCCGCCTCCCGCACCAGCGACGACCACGGTACGGCGCGCGCCAGTCGCAGAAACGCCCCCTTGTTTCGTGCATAGCCGAGGGCGGACATCATCTCTTCGTAGAGGACCTGGTCGGCCCCGCAGGAGGCGATCCGGGACCCGAGGGACGCCGCCTTTCTGCGGAGCCGTTCGGCGCCGGCGGCTTCGAACAGCCGGACCCGGCGGTCGGGCGGCCATGCCGCCAGCACCCGCGCACACGGCGCAGGCGAGGCGCGCACGCCGTATGGATACGCCGCGAGGTCAATCGCTTGGAAAGAAAACCCCGGGCACTGTTCCAGCGCCGGCTTCATGGGAATCTCGATCGCGCCGGGCGGAAGCTCCACTGGGGAAGCGGCTTCGTAGGTGACGTGGATCCGCACGTTGCCGTACCGCGGGTCGCCCGCATGCTCGTGCGAGCGCCAGCCTGAGGGACGGAGATGGACCTCCACATCGCCGCACACCCGCCGATTCGCCCCGCCGATGCGGATTGCCGCGCCGAGAAAGTCGGGGCCGGCCTGGAGATTCCAGATGCCCGGTTCCTCGACGGTCACCGGCTCGCCTTCGAGCGTGGCGAGACGAGGAGGCCTTAGGGCCGGGTCGAACCAAACGCATTGCAGGTGACGCTCCGTCGGCGGGTCGCCAGACGACCGCGCGGCCGGCTCGCTTACCCGTCCGCCATCGGGGGATCGGGCCGGAGGAGGGGCCCAGATTCGATCGAATTCGTTCATGGCGTCGGTCCTTTCTTCGGGCGGATTGCGTCCGCCCTTCCGTCGTATGGAAGGTTGGTTGCGTTCATTTTTCCGGGCCGAACGATTGTTTTCCGTCGGGCCTGTGGTAGTGTCGGATCGATCCCCGGCCGGCGCGCCGGCCGGGGATGTGGCGTTATGGAAGCGGCGTTTTTTTTCGATTTTGACGGGGTGATCGCGGACAGCGAGCCGTTGCATTTTCGCGCTTTCGCGGAGGTGCTCGGCCCCTTGGGAATGAGCGTCTCCTGGGAGGAGTACGTTCGGGACCTGATCGGCTTCGATGACCGGGACGTGATCCGGAAGGTCCACGAACGCGCCGGCAGGGCGGCCGATGCCGCGGAGGTCAAGCGTCTGATGACCCTGAAGGCTGAACGGCTGGCGTGGCTGGCCGAGCAGGAACCTCCGCCGCTCTACCCCGGGGTGCCGGAATTGCTGGATGGCCTGCGACGGATTGGCGGGGTGGGGTTGTGCACGGGTGCAGTGAGATCCGACATCGAAGTGATCTTGCGCGGCACCGGGCTGGAGTCGAAGTTCGATGTGATTGTCACCGCCGACGACGTGCCCACGGGCAAGCCGGATCCAGCAGGATACCGCCTGGCGAAGACGCGGCTTGCGGCCCGGCGGGGAGACGAGCCGGGCGATCTGGCCGGCGTGGCGGTCGAAGATACACCGGCTGGCATCAATGCGGCGCGGTTGGCCAGCCTTCGGGTGCTGGCGGTGGCCACTACCCATTCAAAGGCGGACCTGGCCGGTGCCGACCGGGTGGTGTCGCGATTGACGGAAGTGAGGCCCGTGGAGTTGCGGGAGCTTGCGCTGTCATGAGGCGGTGGCGTGGAGGGTGGATGCTGATTGTGGCGGTCGCTGCGGGGGCAATGGCGGGTCCGACGGGATCCTTCCGCGTGCAGGGTTTTTATGCGGACTTGTTGGCGGAGGGCGGGCAGACTCATGTCCTGCCGCCGCCCCTGCGGATCAATCTCGAGGAGGAGATGGCGAAAGCGATCCGCAAACTCACCGAAACGCCACCGCCGACGCCGTTGGAGGTCGAAGCCGCCCGCCAGCACTACGAGCGGGCCATTCAGCACGTCCAACGGGGCGAGCACCGACGGGCCCTACTGGAACTGCGCGACGGCCTCACCTACGCGCCGGACGATCCCCGGATGCTGGCCATGGCTGCGGCGCTGTCGGTGCAGACCCGCGAGTTTGCCAACGCCGCGACGTTTTTTCGACGGTATATGGAGTTGGAACCGGCGAACCTGCAGTATGCGGCGGCGTACATCGCCCTGCTGTTCCGGATGGCGCGCACCGCCGAAGCGGAGGCGCTCCTGTCACGGTACGAAGTCACGGCGCCGGCCTTCATGCCGTTCCGCTTCCACCGTGCCTGTTTCGAGATCCTCGCCGACCGCCGCCTCGAAGACGATGGGTACTGGCGTCGCCGCTCCGCCGACGAAATCATCACGGCGATTCAATGGTTGCACGGCGATCGCGATGAACTGGCCCGGGCCATGGGCGCCGCCGGCTACCTTTCGCTCGCCGAGCACATTTTGGGGCCGGCGGCCACCTCGCTCGGTGAACTCCGCGCGGCGGCCGATCGGCTGGTCGAGGCCCGGGATCGCCGCGACTGGCCAGCCGTCGTCCACAATGGCCGGGCCATGCTGGACATGGGTCTACGGGTGCTGGGCGTGTGGGCCCTGCTGGCGGAGGCAGCCGAGCAGAGCGGAGAACGGTCGGAGGCGTTGGCGCTGTGGCGTAGGATCGTGTCGGATTTCCCCGATGTGGCGCAGGCGTGGGCCAGCGCAGGGCAGGTCTTTCTGCGAAATCGGTCGTTCGAAGAGGCTCTCCGGATGATTCGGCGCGCGAAGGAACTCGCTCCTCGTGAGGCGGCGATCGATTTTTTGCTGGCCAGCGCCCTGGCCCTGACCGATCGGATCGGCGAGGCTCAATCGATCTACAATCATCTCGCGGCCCGTCGGCCCCGCGACATGCGACAGTGGATGGAGTCCGATCCCGTCTTCGAGGCTGCTCTGGATCGCATGCCGAATCGGACGGCCATCCTCCGCCGCATGGAGATTCCTCCCGAGCTGGAGTGAACCGTGCTACGGGCCTTCCGGCCCACGGGGACGGTTCACGGGGACAGGCAGGAGGCGAGCGGCAGAGCTCGACACTTAGCTTGTCGCTTCACTCCCTTGATCGCTAAATGGTTGCGCCTAGCAGCAACCCATTTCTGGCTTTCACCTTCGTTGCCGATGTCGGGTAGTTGTCCCGCACTTTCCCGATGAATAGTTCGATCGTCGGCCGGATGTGGGGCGTGGGCGTATGGGGCGGTACATTGGGGACAGGCAAGCGCGCGAAGTGTGGATTCCATTACCCATAATTAGGTTGCGCTATCCCGCTTTCGTGCCTGTC
>CAKZPT010000035.1 GCA_937139365.1 uncultured bacterium
CGACTACGTCTTCGAGGCGATGCAGAAGGCGCTCAGCGAGAAGCGCATTCAGTACACCGCCTGGACCGGAATCCCGGAACTGCGCAGCGCCATTGCCGCCAAGCTGAAGCAGGAAAACAATATCGACGTCGACCCCGACAGCGAGATCATCGTCACGTCCGGCGCACAGGAAGCGCTCATGGTCACGCTGATGGCGCTGCTCAACCCCGGCGACGAGGTGCTCTTCCACGAGCCGTGCTACGTGTCCTACGAGCCGCTGATCCGCCTGGCGCACGGCCGGCCGGTCCCCGTCCGCCTGGGCCGGGAGTCGGGCTTTCGCCTGACCCGCGAACGGATCGAGGCCTGCCTGACGCCGGCCGCGCGGGTGCTGATCCTGAACTTCCCGAACAACCCGACGGGCGCCGACCTCGATCCCGGTGACCTTGCCGCCATCGCGGACCTGTGCCGCCAACGGGACCTGCTGGTGCTGGCCGACGAGATCTACGGGGAGCTGCGGTACGAGGGCCCGCCGCGCAGCATCGCGGCCCTTCCGGAAATGCGCGAGCGGACAGTTTTCCTCCACGGCTTTTCCAAGGCGTGGGCGATGACTGGGTACCGGCTCGGCTACGCCTGCGCGCCCGCCCCGTTGATCGACGCGATGATGCGGATCCACCAGTACACGATGCTCTGTGCGCCGATCCTCAGCCAGGAGGCCGCCGTTGAGGCGTTGCGCGAGCCCGAGCGGGACATCGCGCCGATGCGCGAGACGTACCGGCAGCGGCGCAATTACCTGCTGCACGCGTTCCACCAAATGGGCCTGCCCGTCGCCGAGCCGCGCGGCGCCTTCTACATGTTCCCCTGGGTCGGCGACCTCGGCCTCACCTCGCGCGACTTCGCCCTCCGGCTGCTGGAGGAGGAGCGCGTCGCGGTGGTGCCGGGCAGCGCCTTTGGCGCGGCTGGCGAGGGGCATGTGCGATGCTCCTACGCGGCTGCGACCGATTTGATCCGCGAGGCCGCGCGCCGCATCGCGGCGTTCGTCGCGCGCCTGCGCGCCGCCGCCCCCGAAACGGCCCGGACCCTCCCCTCTTGACCGCCGCGGCGCAGCCGGGGGCCGCGGATTGATCATCGCCGTTGCGTCACCGCCGGCCGTCCGCCGTTCGCGCGGCCACTGAGACCCCGCGGCCGGCCCGCTGCCTTCCTCGTCGCGTCGCCGCGACACTGGCCTCGCGACGGGGTCGGCCACGCCGGTTCCGGCACGATGGCGATGCCGGGAGGTTCCAACCCTTGGAAACCCGGCCACCCGCGGCTTCCAATGTTTGGAAGACGCCGCGTCTCAACCCGCCATGCCCGCCCGTCATCTCCGACACGCTCGCTTGCGATTCGCACCGTCCGGACCTACCATCCCAGCCCGCGCCTCATGAAAACTTGCCCTCTGGCCGGCGCTGCGTTGGCGGCCGCGCTCGCCGCGACCGTCGCGGGTTGCGGACGTCCGGGCGAAGCCGAACTGGCCGCAGGGCGCCGCGAACTGGCGCGCGGTCGCGCCGTGCGGGCGCGTGACCTGCTCGATCGTGCCATCCAGGCCCGGCCGGGCGATCCTTCCAACGCCGAGGCGTACAACCTGCTCGGGCTGGCCTGCCATGCCATCGGCGACGCCGCCGCCGCCGCGCGGGCATTCGAGGAGAGCCGGCGGCTGGATCCGGCCTTCGCCGCCCCCTACTACAACCTGGCGTGCATGTACCGCGACGCCGGCCAACTGGATCGGGCCACCGAGCTGTTCTCCGAGGCGGCCCGGCTGGCCCCCTCCGACTCGCGCCCGCTGGAGATGATCGCCCGCCTTCACGCGACGCACCGCCAGTGGAACGACGCCGCCGCGCGGTGGCAAGAGGCGTACGCACGTGACCCGCGGTCGGCGCGCATCCTCGCTTCCCTGGCGGAGGTCGAGCTGCAACGCGTCGGGCCGGCAGCCGCGATCAGCTACCTCGGCAAGGCGCTGGAAGTGGATCCGCGCTACGCGCCGGCGCTCTACAACCTGTACGCGATTCACGCCTACGCGCTGGGCAATCCCGACGCAGCAGAGCCGTACGCCCGGCAGTTCGCCGACGTCAGCCCTCCCGAGGATCCGCGGGCCGCCGGCGTCCGCGCCTGGCTCGAACAGCGCAGGGGCGTCGGCAACCGCACCGGACGCCCGCCGTCGTCGGTGCCCGCCACCGCAACCACCGTCGGCACATCGGCGCCGCAGATACCCGCCGGCACATCGGCCGTCGCCGCGGTGCCGGCGGCTCCGCCCCCGGCCGAGCCGGTGACTGCCGCCCGGATGCTGGAGGACGCCCGTCGACTTCTCGGCCGGGGCCGCACGAACGAGGCCGTCGCGCGCGCCCTCGAGGCCGCTGTTCGCGCGGCGGCCGAATCCGACGCCGCCGCCGAGGAACGGGCGGTGCGCCTGGCGCTCCAATGGGCGCCCGAGGAACCCTCCGTTCACCTCGCCCTCGGCCGCTGGCATGAACGGCGGCGTCAGCTCGAGGAAGCACGCCGCGCCTACGCCGAGGCCGCCGCCCGGGCTCCGAATCTGGCCGAGGCACATCGATCTCTTGCCCGTGTGGCGCTCCGGCTGGACGGCGATGACCTCGACGCGGCCGTCGTGTCCCTGCGGCGCCTCCTGCAGATCGAGCCGGACGACCCCGAGGCCCGGTGGACGCTGGCGGGACTGTACGACCACACGCTGCGGCTGCCGGCCGAGGCGCGGCGGGAATACGAGGAATTCGCGCGGCGTTTTCCGGAGGAGCCGCGGACCCTGACGGCCACGGAGCGGCTCCGCGCCCTCGCCCCGCCGCCGGCGGTCACCGCGGTTTCGCCACCCACGGTCGCCGCGCAGCAGCCTCCCCCGGCGCCCGCCGCCGCCTTCCCTCCTCCGCCTGTACCGCCGCCCACCGGCCGGCAACTCCAATTGCGTACCCCGGCCACCCGCGACGTGCGGGCCGCCACCGAGGCGTTCAACCGGGCGTATCAGCACCACCGCCGCGGCGATCTGGACGCGGCCGCCCGCGAGTACATCCGCGCGATCGAACTGGATCATCAACACGTGCCGGCCTACTACAACCTCGGCGACGTGTACCTGCGCCGGAACGACCTCGACCTGGCCCGCGACGCGTACCGCCGCGCGCTGGAGCTGAGCCCGGACCACGCCCAGGCGCGGTACAACCTCGCGTACGCGATGGACCTGCTGGGCGAATCGGCCGCCGCGCGGGAGCAGGTCGCCTACCTGACCGCCCGCGACCCCAACCACGCGGGCGCCCAGTACCTCCTCGGCCTGCTGTCCAGCCGCCCGCCGGCCAACCTCGACACGGCACGGCGGGCCTTCCGCCGGTTCCTCGAACTGGCGCCGAACGACCCGAAAGCCGCCGGCGTCCGGCAGTGGCTGGCTCAAAACCCGGCCCCCTGACGCGCGGCCGTCGCCAGCCGCCGCAGGCACCACCGGTATTCCGCGACGATCGAGTCCACCACGCTGTTCGGCCGCGCCGAACGCGGCAACGCGTGAAACGTATAGGTTTCGATCTCCAGCACGCGCGTCGCGCGCACAGCCTCGGCCCAGAAATCGGCATCGAGAAATTCCGCCGTCGACCGCAGCGGAGGTCGCGGCCGATGGAACAGCGGAATATGGCAATGCGTGCGGACCACGCCCCCGCGAAGTCCCCGAAGCGCCGCCAGCGCCTCGGGCAAATCCGGCCACCGGTCCGCTTCCAGCGCTCCCACCCACCGGCGCGTCTGATGCAGGTACACCGGGTCCGCAAAGGCGCGAAGCGCCCGCAGCCCGGCCGCCGTCGTCGGCGCCGCCGGGGCGGCGCTGATCTGGATCTTGGACACCCTCACGCCAGACCGGCGCAGACGCAGGAGCGCCTCGGAGGGCCGCTCCCCGCCGACCGCCAGATGACATGTGTCCACGCAGATGCCGATGTGCCGCCGCACTACCGCCTCGGCCCGCCGCGACGACATCCCCCGCAGACCGCGCAGCGCACGGATGCCGCGGGGAAGGAGGACGCCGTCGAACCACTCGATAAAGCCCCGGGCCGTCTCGATCAGACAGTCGGGCTCCGGTTCCAGCGCCACGTGGATGTCCCGCCCACCGCGGCGGCGAAGTTCGTCCAGACTAGCGGCCAGCGCAACCAGCCGCCGGACGATCGCGTCCATGCCCCGATCGCCCCGGATCCACGGGCCGTATGAGCCGGGCACGGTGCTCACGCTCCCGTCCGCGCCGTCCGGCAGCCAACCGGCGAGGATCCGCGCCACCCGGAGCGTGTACGCCAGCCGAGCGTCGGTCCGCCAGTCGGGTGCGTAGACCTGCTCCTTCACGCGGGCCCGATGAAACGTCCCGAACGGAAACGCGTTGACGGTCACCGCGTGCATACCCAGCTCGCGGAACGTGGCGGCGGCCGCCGCCCGCGCCGCCGGCGTCAGCTCCCGCGCCGCGCGCGCGGAAATCCGCAGCCCGAGACCGAACGAGCGACCGTCGGCGACCCGCCCGCGAACCTCCCCCGCCTCGCGCTGGACGGCGGCCATTTGCTCCGTCCACGTCTCGCCGGGGTGGATGTTCAGGCAATACACCAGTTCCAGGTTATCGAATCCGGGCACGTTCATAGGCCACCTTTGGGAGTCCAACAACTGCTGCTCCCCGTTTGGAAACTACTCCCGCGGCCGCGTGTTCGCAACGACGCCCGCCCGCGCCGCCGCCCCGCGTGTGCTATGATGATGGGGGATGGGTCCACCAGTCTTTCGCCGAAACCACCGGCACGCGCCGGCGGCGGTGCTCGCCGCGGCACTCGCGACGGTCGGGTGGACCGCATCCGCGCAGTTCCGGATTTCCGAGTTCTCTGCCTCCAACAAGGGCGCCATTCGCGACCGCTACGGCGACTCGTCGGACTGGATCGAAATCGTCAACATCGCCTCGGAAACCAACAACCTCCTCGGCTGGCGATTGACCGACAACCCGTCGAGCCTATGGAAATGGGTCTTTCCCTCCACCACCGTGCTGTCCCCTGGAGGCTTCGCCGTCTTCACCGAGGCCCAATTCAACGACACCAACCATCCCAGTTGCATCGTTCCGTTCGCGCTGAGCGAGCTCGGCGAGGAACCCCACCTGACCGCCGCGACCAACGGAGTGGCGATGGCGTATCGCCATTCCGTGGTCTTCGAGGCCTCCGACTGCGACGTGCCGTTTGGCCGGCACGTGACCAGCGTCAGCCGCGCACTGTACCCCGCGATGAGCGCGGCCACGCCCGGCCTGCCCAATGCCCCACCGCTGGTCGGGCCCGTTGTCGTCAGCGAAATCCGCTACGCGCCACAGGCCGGCGGCATGGAGTTCGTCGAGCTGCGCTCGATCGCGCCGACGAACACGCCCCTGTTCGAGCCGGCCGCGCCGACGAACCGCTGGCGGCTGAGCGGCGGATTGTCATTTACGTTCCCCGCGGGCGTCGTGCTGACCGCCGGCCAGTACGCCCTCGTCGTCGGCGGCGATCTCGCCGCCTTTCGCGCCTCCAACGCGGTGCCGCCCCACGTGCCGGTTTGGAGCGCCTTCACCGGGTTCTCGCCAACGCCGGCGACCGCATCCGGCTCCGCAAGCCGGGCGCGCCTGAACCGGGCGGCCGGGTGCCGTACATCGTGGTGGACGAGGTCGAGTACGACGACCAATGGCCCTGGCCCCCGGCCGGCCGCGCCAGCGGTCGCTCGATTGAGCGCATCCGACCCGAGTGGTTCGGCAACGACCCCGCCCACTGGCGCGCCGGCCTCCCCGGTGGCACGCCGGGCGAGGGCACCTCGGATGGCGACGGCTTGCCGGACGAATGGGAGATCGCCAATTTCGGCGGCATGCTTGCCCGAGGCCGAGCCCGACCGCGACGGGGACGGACGGCCGGACCGAGCGCAGTTCATCTTCGGATGGACCGCCTCCAACCCCGTGCCGCCCTTGGTGCTGGAGTTGCCTGCGCATCCGCTCCCGTTGGCCGCCTTCACTGCGCGCGCCGGCGGGACCGGGCCAGGGTACCAGGGCCGTCAGCGCTGGTGCGCGATCGAGGTCTCCACCTCAATGGCCGGGGGCGTGTGGCACCCCCTGACCAACTTCAGCCGCATCCCGGCGCAGGGGCAGACCGTCGTGGTGACCAACCGCCCCGACGGCGGATTCCGCGCGCTCCGAGTGCGCGCATGGATGGAAGGCTCTCGATGACAGAATGCTTGCAGTTCCTCGCCGCCGCCCTGGCCGGCCTTGGGGGCGCCTCCGCTGCCAAACCGATCCGAGTGTGGATCGTCGGCGACTCGACCTCGATCGACTACACGCCGGCGGTCCGGCGTATCCGCGCCGGTCGAGCGGTGATCCATCACGATCCCGGCAACGCGATGTACACCGGCAGCGGACTCGCCGGGCTCGATGCGTGGCTCGGAACGACCCGATGGGACGTCAGCCTTTTCAACTTCGGCCCCCCCGACCTGAAGTTCGTCGGGCCGGACGCCAAATCCGCGGCCTGGCGGGAGGATGGTGCCAGGCAAACCGAACCGGACATCGACGCGTGTCGGATCGCGAACATCGGACGGCGCCTGAGGGCGACCGGCGTTCGCCCGTCCCGGCACCCCGCAGACGATCCGCGGTACCATGCGGCTGCGTTACGACCGCTCAGTATCGAGGCCGACGAACTCCACGCGCTCGCGCTGCCCCAACTCGATCGATGGCATGGACCGGTGAACGTCCATTTCACGACCGTCGGTTCCGAGGAACTGGGGCGGGCGGTCGCGGAAGCGATCCGGCGCGGGCTGGGGCGCGATCGCTCCGCATTCCAGGCACCGTTCCCCGAAGCCGGAGCGGCGCAATGAGCCCGGCCGTCCGCCAGCGGGCTGCGGTTGTTTGGCTCGGTTTGGCCGCGACGGCCCCCGCCGGTCCAATCGTCTCCAACCTCGTGGCCACCTACCAGCGCCTGCCGGCCGTCCGGTGTGACGTCCGGCGCGATACGGAGGGGCCGGCCCAGCGTTTGCGGCGGCTCAGCACGGTGATGTACGCCGCCGGCGGACGACTTCAGGTCGAAAACCATTCGCCGGTCCGACGCCGGATCCTCTCCGACGGGACGAACTTCTGGAGTCATGCCGAGGGGGATCCGATGGGCTTCTCGCGTCCGGTGGCCGAATTGAGCGACGAGATGCGCATTCCCCTCTTTTCGCCGCCCGGCTCGCCGGTGGAGCATTTGCTTCGCATGGTGGATTTGCCGGAACGATCCGAGCGGGCACCGGACGGGTCCCTTCAGATCGAGGTGGACGGCGCGCCGTGGCCGCGGCTGCTGTTGGACACGGCCGGACGGCTGGTGCGCATGGAAGTCTATCGGGACGCGGAGCGCACGGAGCTCCGGGCCGTCTGGGACTACCGGGAACACCAAGAGGTTGCGCCGGGTGTCTGGATCGCGATGCTCCACGAGGCCCGGCTCATCACCCCCGCCGGCGAGGTCCGAGAGACGGCAAGGTTCGAAACCTACCGAACGTTCGACTCGGCGGAAAACGAATGGTTTATGTCGGAAGGCCGTTTTCCCGGCGTGCGCTTCACGAACACGTTCGACGCGATCTACGGGGGCGACCGCGGCAAGACGGGCTTGGGCCCTACAGGCCCATTGCGCGACAAATCTCCGAGGGCTCTCGCGCCGCCAGCACCTTCGCGCGGACGTCCTCGTCGCCGAGGATCCTCCCGATCTCGGCGAGGAATTGGATGTGGGGCCCGGCGCGGTTGAGCGGCGAGAGGGTCATCACAAAAATCGTCGTCGGCAGCCCGTCGATCGAGCCGAAGTCGACTCCCTCCGCTTTTGTGGCCAGCGCGGCGACGAGGCGGTCGACGGCGTCCGTCTTCGCGTGAGGCAGGGCCAGGCCGTTCTGGAGCGCGGTGGGCATTTTGGCTTCGCGCTCGAGCAGGGCCTTCAATGCGGCCCGACGATCCTGGACATGCCCCGCCGCGACGAGGATGTCGAGCAGCTCCTCCATGATCTCCTGCTTGGTTTGACCTCGCAGGCCCACGTGGACTGTGTCTTCGGTCAGAATGCGGATCAAGCTCATGAATCCCCGCGCCGATCAAAGGTGTTACTATAGGTGACTGGCGGTCGGATGCCAAATCGGACGGGGTGGTAAATGGTGCTTGACCTCGCGAAGGTTTCAGGGCAAAGTTTGCGCAAACGTTTGCACAATGCTTGACTCGCACCAATGGAACGCACGCGCCCGTGCGCCACGGGTCACCATCGTCCGCCTCGCCCGAGACCTCGGTCTCTCTCCCGCCACCGTCTCTCGCGCCCTCAACGGCCTCGGCCCCGCCTGCCGCCTCAGCCCAACAACCGTCCGCGCCATCCGGGCCGCCGCACGGCGCGCCGGCTATCGCCCCCATCCCGCCGCGCGCGCCCTACAGCGCCGGCGCACCCTCTCCATCGGCGTGGTCGTCCCCGACGTCTCCAACCCCTTCTTCGCCGCCTTCGCCGCCGCCGTCGCCGAGACCGCCCGTCGCCAGGACTTCGTCACCCTGCTGGCCGACAGCGCCGAGTCAACGGAACGCGAGGCCGCCGCTGTCGAATGGCTCCGCGACCGCGGCGTCGATGGCCTCCTCGTGTGTCCCGTCGGCCTTCGTGCGGGCCACCTTCTCTCCGCCTCCCACGCGGGACTGCCCGTTGTCGTCGCCGACCGCGTTGTGGGGCAACCCGCTCTCCCCGGCGTGACCGCCGACCACCGTACCGGCGGCCGCCTCGCCGCCGATTGCCTCTGGGCTGCCGGGCACCGGTCCTTCGCCGTCCTGCAGGGTCTGCCCGGCACCCTGCCCAACGACGAACGCAAGCACGCCTTCATCCGCCGGCTCTGTGAACTCGGCCTTTGTCCGGACCACGTCGTCGTCGCCGGCGACGCCTTCACCCCCGCCTCCGGCCGCGCCGCGGCCGAATGGGTCCTCGACCGTCACCCCACAGCGACCGCCTGGTTCGCCCTCTCCAACGTGGTCGCGATGGGCGCCGTCGCCGTCTGCCGCGCCAGGGGCCTGCGCCTCCCCGACAACCTGTCCATCGTCGCCTATGACGA
>CAKZPT010000036.1 GCA_937139365.1 uncultured bacterium
GGAACCGCGATGACGACCGAACAGAACGCGATGTCCGACGACACCCGGATCGAGCAGGAGGTCAGCCGCCTGCTGGAGGAGCAGATCAACCCCGCGCTGAACTCACACGGTGGGTATGCGAGGCTGGTCAGGGTGGAGAACTCCAACGTGTACCTTGAGCTGGGCGGGGGTTGCCGGGGCTGCCCCGGTGCCCGCATGACGATGCAGCGGGGAATCGAGGCTTTTTTGCGCGAGCAGGTGGCCGGCATCGGTTCGGTGATCGACGCCACGGACCACGGGCGCTGATCCCGCCGAGAATTCCACGCGCGGTCGCATAATCGGCCAGCCCGAAAAATTTTTCGGTGGGGCTCTTGACCTTTTGTGTCACGTTGTGTCATGCTGTGTCACAGAAGGGAAGCGAAGTGGGACGCAAGGGCCAGACCGAAGCGGCGGACAGATGGGCGCAGGGGCAGTTTTTCTGCGGCCAGTATCGGCATAATCTCGACCCGAAGTCGCGCCTGACCATCCCCGCGGAATGGGCGGCCATCGTCGGTCAGCCGGCCAAGCTCTACGTCATTCCGAGCGTTGGGCGATGGAAGTTCCTCTACGTGTTTCCCGCCCGCGTGATGGAGCCGAAATTGCAGCACATCCACAACCTCTCGATGGCCGACGAGCGGGGCCGGGCCTTCCTGCGGATGATCGGGGCTCGCTCGGAGGCGGTGGCCTGGGATGTGCAGCGGCGCATCCGCATCCGCGACGAATTGCTGGCTCACGCGGGGCTCAAGGACACGGTCTTGATGGTCGGCAACGTGGAGGCGTTCGAGCTGTGGGCGCCCGAGCGCTGGACGGAGTTCGAGCGGAGCATGACCGAGGAGGGCCTGGCCGAGGCGTCGAGATACGTCGGTGTTTGAGGACCGTTCGGAGGACATCGCCATGGTGAGGATCGCCCGTTATCTCGAAATCAACCGTACCCTGGACGGCATGCGCGACGAGGGGCCGCGATACATGCTGCCGCCCCGCGGCGCGTCGCGCCGGTGGATCGGTTTCCTGCACCGGACGCGCGTGACACAGGAAGCCATCGACGAGGCAAAATCGCTTCGGTTCGCCGACCCGGTGATCCGTCGCGGAGGTGGCCGGATTCTCTTCTGAGCGGGGCATGACACGGCACGTCCCCGTGATGGTCGGCGAAACCGTCGAGTGGGCCGCCGTGCGTCCAGGCGGGCGCTACATCGACGCCACGCTGGGCGGCGGGGGGCATGCGGCCGCCGTGCTCGAGGCCTCGGCACCGGGCGGCCGCCTGTTGGGGATCGACGCCGATCCTGCAGCCGTGGCGAGGGCACGCCGCCGATTCGCCAGTCACGGCCCAAGGTTCCGCGCCGTGCATGGCCGTTTCAGCCGTCTTCGCGAACTGGCGGCGGTCGAGGGATTCGAGGGCGCGGACGCGGTCATCCTTGACCTCGGCATGTCATCGGATCAGTTGGACGACCCCGGCCGTGGGTTCGGTTTCGATCGCGACGGGCCGCTGGACATGCGCCTCGATCCCGGCCAGCCGCTGACCGCGGCCGACATCGTGAACACGTGGCCGGAGGAGGAGCTCGCCGACCTGCTGCGCCGCTACGGGGAGGAGCCGGCCGCTCGTCGGATCGCCCGCTGCCTTGTGACGCGGCGCCGACAGGCACCTTTTTTGCGCACCGCCGACCTGGCTGCGACCGTTGCCGTTGCGGTGGGACGGCGCGGGCCGCGTCACCCGGCGACCGCGACCTTCCGCGCCCTGCGGATGGCGGTGAACCGTGAGCTCGAGGAGTTAGTCGAAGGGCTTGAGGCGGGGCTGGCCACGCTGCGGATTGGCGGCCGGCTGGTGGCGATCTCCTTCCACAGCCTGGAGGACCGTGCCGTGAAGCGGTGTTTTCGCGAGCACGCTCCCCGCGCCGAGGCGCGTCCCGAGGGCGGGACGGTTTTGCGGTTCCGACCGCCAGCCGTACGGGTGCTGACTCGCCATGGTGTGACGCCGTCCCCGGAGGAGGTGTGGCGCAACCCCCGCGCGCGATCCGCGCGCCTGCGGGCGGCGGAAAGGATGCCCGAGCCATGCTGCGGCGCCAACGGGTGAAGGCGCGCGCGGTCGCGCGCACGAGGGTGGCGTGGCTGCCGTTGGCGGCGGCGGCCGCCCTGGCCGGTCTGCTGTTTCACCTTCGACTGGTGCAGCAGTGCCGCCGACTGGCGGGGGAGATGGCCGCGGCCGAGCGCCGGCTGGAGCAGTTGCGGCAGGTCCGGGTGAACGAGGAATGTCGCTGGGCGCCGATGACCACCCTGGCGTCGGTCCGGGCCGCATTGAAACGATTCGGAATAGAAATGGACTGGGCGGGCGGCGAACGGACCGTCTATCTGGTCCGGCCGGCTTCCCCGCCGGGCGGGGAAGCGGTGAGGGGGCCACGGCTGGCCCAACGCGTGGCGGGGCGTGAGTGAAGGCTTCCACCGGGTGCGGTTCGCGTTCGTGGCCGTGGTGTTCTGCGCCGCGTTCGGCACGGTCGGCTGGAAATTGACCTATCTCCATCTCGCTTATCGTCAGGACGCCACCCCCGAGGCCGCCGTCGAGCTGCCCGCCATGCGCGGCCGGATCCTCGACCGCAACGGCCGCGTGTTGGCGGTGGACACCCCGCGCTTTCACCTCGTCGCCGATCCGCAGGCCGTGAACGAAGCGGGGCACGTCGAGGTGTTGGCCGGCCTGTTCGGACGGCTGTTTCAATGCGATGCGGTCGCGTTCGAGGAAATGCTCCGTCAGCCGGCGTCGCGGTACCAGCGGCTGCGGAAATGGATCTCGCTGGAGGAGGCCGATCGTATCCGGGCCATGAAACTCCCCGCGCGGGAGGTCTGGCTCGAGCCCGCCCCCCGCCGCCATTACCCCCTGGAGGAGCTGGCCGCGCACGTGATCGGCTTCGTCAATGCCGAACGGCAGGCCGGCGGCGGCATCGAACTGGCCCTCGACCGATGGTTGCGGGGCCGCGACGGTCTGCGCAAGGTCATCCGCGGGCGTCGACTCGGCGAGATCGCCGACCGGCGTCCGCTCGACATTCCACCCGAGGAGGGCGCCACGGTGGAACTCACCCTGGACGCCGACCTCCAGGCAATGGTCGAGGCGGCGCTCGACGAGGCCGTGCGGCAGCACTCGGCGCTGGGGGCATGGGCCGTGATGGTGGACGTGCGCACGGGCGAAATCCTGGCGATGGCCAGTCGGCCCTCCTTCGACCCGAACCGCTACAACGAGGCCGCGACGGACGCCCTAATGAACCGGGCGGCGTCGTACACCTACGAGCCGGGTTCGATTTTCAAAGCGGTCACGATGGCCGCAGCGCTGGAGGCGGACATCGTGCGGCCAGACACCGTTCTCGACTGCGAACACGGCCTGTGGCACTACTGCGGCCGCCCGTTGCGCGATTTCCACCCCTACGGTCGGCTCACGGTGGCGGGGGTCATCCAGAAGTCGAGCAACATCGGGGCGGCCAAGTGCGCGGTGGCCCTCGGCGAGGCCCGCCTCGAACAGTGCCTGCGCGACTTCGGGTTCGGCCGCCGCCTCTGCGAGGACCTCTCCGGCGAAGCCTCCGGCATCGTCCCGCCACGGCACCAATGGGACCCGTTGACACCGACCCGCATCGCGATGGGACACAGCATCGGCGTCACGTCGTTGCAGATGGTCATGGCCCTGGCGGCCATCGGCAATCGCGGGGTGCGCATGCGGCCGGCCCTGGTGCGGCGGGTGGCGGACGCCCGCGGCCGTACGGTGCGCCAGTTCGCCCCGGTGGCCGAGGGACAGCCGGTCTGCGAGGCGACGGCCCGGACCATGTGTGAACTGCTGGCGGGCGTGACCCAGCCCGAGGGCACCGGCCGGCGGGCGGCCTTCCCAGGATATCGGGTGGCGGGCAAAACGGGCACTGCCGACAAACCCTGCGTCGGTGGCTACGACTCCCACCGCAACATCGCCTCGTTCATGGGCCTGGTACCGGCCGAGAACCCTGTCTTCGCCTTGCTGGTGTCGGTAGACGAACCCCAGCCCGAGCACACCGGCGGCGTCGTCGCCGCTCCCGTTTTTCGTCGGATCGCCGAAGAGGCGGTCCGGTACCTGCGCATCCCCGCCGGCGACCTGCTCCCTCATGCGGTGCCGCTGCGGGCGGAGGAGGGTCCCGACGATGCTGATTGGGCGGTTATGTGAGGAGGCCATGCGGATCGAATCCATCCTGCGCGTGATTCAGCCGATGACCATCCGGGACGCCGGCCACCCGGACATCTGTGGGCTGGCGTACGATTCCCGTCAGGTGCGGCCGGGCTTCCTGTTCGTCGCGCTGAAAGGCAGGCGCGACGACGGCGCCCGCCACGTGGAGGACGCGATCCGCCGCGGCGCCGTCGCCGTGATCAGCGAGAGCGCCGAGTGGACCCGCCGCGACGTCACTCACATCCGCGTCGAAGACGCCCGCCGAGCGATGGCCGAGATCGCCTGCGCGTTCTACGGTCATCCGTCCGCCAACTTGGAGGTTTTCGGCGTCACCGGCACCAACGGCAAGACGACGACGACCTTCATGATCCGTGACATCCTGCGGGCCGCCGGCCGGCCCTGCGGCTTGATCGGGACCGTCCAGTACGAAATCGGTGCCCGCTGCATTCCCGCCAACCGAACCACACCCGAATCGCCCGACCTCCAAGCCATGCTCGCGCAGATGCTCCACGCCGGCTGCCGCGCCGTCGCGATGGAGGTCTCTTCCCACGCCCTCGACCAGAAACGGGTCTGGGGGGTGGACTTCGACGTCGGCGTCTTCACGAACCTGACGCCGGACCACCTCGACTACCACCGGACGATGGAGCGGTATTTCGCGGCCAAGGCGCTGTTGTTCCAGTCGCTCGGCCAGATGGAGAAACGCGCGGTCGCCGTGGTCAACCTCGACGACCCCTGGGGCGAGCGGCTGGCCAACATCGGCGGGCAGTGGTCGCGGCTGGTCACCTACGGGACACATCCCGGGGCCCACGTGCGCGCCGAAAACGTCGAGGTCGGACCGAAGGGGTCGTCGTTCGACCTGTGGACGCCATGGGGCCATGCGCGGGTGAACTTGCCGCTGTTGGGCCGCTTCAACGTCGCCAACGCGCTTGCCGCACTCGCCGCGACCGCCGCCCGCGAGGTGCCCCTGCCGACGGCGGTGGACGTCCTCGCCGGCTTCCCCTCCGCCCCGGGACGGCTCGAACGCATCCCAAACGATCGCGGCCTCGACGTCTACGTAGACTACGCCCACACCGAGGACGCGCTGGCCAATGTGCTGGGCACGCTCCGGGAACTCGTCCGCCGCCGTCTGATCGTCGTGTTCGGCTGTGGCGGCGACCGGGACCGCGAAAAGCGCCCCCGCATGGGCCGCGTCGCCGGGCGGATGGCGGACGTCACGATCCTGACCAACGACAACCCCCGCTCCGAGGACCCGCTCGCGATCCTCCGCGATATCGCCGCGGGCCTGCCCGAGGGCGCGCGCCACGAGATCATTCCTGACCGCGAGGCCGCGATCGGGCGCGCCATCGAGATCGCGCGTCCCGGCGACGTCGTGCTGATCGCCGGCAAGGGACACGAAAACTACCAGGAGTTCGCGCGTACCGTCGTCCCGTTCGATGACCGCGAGGTCGCGCGCCGCCTCCTCGGGGCGAATTGAGGGCGGTGCGGTGTTCGAGGCTGCCCAGCTCGCAGCGTGGTGCGGAGGGCGGTGGACGTTCCGCCCCGCGGCACCGATCACCCGCGTCGTTCACGATTCGCGCCATGTCGGCCCGGGCGCCCTCTTCGTCGCGGTGGCCGGCGCTCGCGACGACGGTCACCGCTTCGTCGCCGACGCGTTTGCGCGGGGCGCCGTGGCGGCGCTCGTGCGGGCCGACTCCGAGCCCGCCCGCCGGCCTCCCGGCCCGCTGCTGTTGGTGGGGGACACGAGGCGCGCGCTCACCGACCTCGCCCGCGGCCATCGCGCGCGTTGGCGTGGCCATGTCATCGGCGTCACCGGCAGCGTCGGCAAGACCACCGCCAAGGACCTGGCCGCCGCCCTGCTGGCCCCCCTCGGCCCTGTGGCCGGCACGATCGGCAACTGGAACAACGACGTGGGGCTTCCGCTGAGCATGCTCGCCGCCGACGCAGCCGCCGCCTGGGCGGTGTTCGAGGTGGGCATGAACCACCCCGGCGAACTGGCCCCCCTCTGCAACCTGCTCAAACCGCACTGGGCGATCCTCACCCGCATCGGCCCAGTGCACATCGAGTTCTTCGAGAACGAGGAGGCGATCGCCTGCGAAAAGGCCACCCTCCTGCGCGCCCTGCCCCCCAATGGCCTGGCGATCCTCGCCCCGGACGAGCCCTGGTACGATCTCCTCCGCGCGTCTGCCCCCTGCCACCTGGTGACCGCCGGCCTGACCGAGGCCGCCGACTACGTAGGGCGGCGCGATCCGGTGGACCCCGTGCGGCTCCTCGTGCGCGGGCCGCGCGGACTCTCGCTGGACGTCCGCCTGCCCCTGCGCGGGGAGGCCTTCGCGCGCACCGCCCTTCGCGCGATTGCCGTCGCCGCCGAGGCGGGCGCGCCGCCGGAGAAGATCGCACGCCGGCTGGAGCAGTTCCGTCCTCCCCCCATGCGTGGCGGCGAGGAGACGATCGGCGGGGTGATCTGGATCAACGACGCCTACAATGCCAACCCCATCAGCGTCTTTGCGGCGCTGCAGGCCCTCGCCGAACATCCCTCGCCGCGGCGCTGGGTGGTCCTCGGCGCGATGCGGGAACTGGGCCGCCACAGCGCGGCGTACCACGCCGCCGCCGGCCGCGAAGCCGCCTGCGGCCCGTGGGAGGGCATCGTGATTGTCGGACCGGAGGCTGCCCCGGTCGCCGATGGCGCCGTGTCCGCCGGCTGGCCGGTTGCGCGACTGGCCCGGTGCCGTACGCCGGAGGAGGCGGCCGAGTGGCTGCGGCCGCGCCTGGCGCAGGGCGATGCGGTGCTGGTGAAGGCATCGCGCGGGGAGCGGCTCGAACGGGTGATCGAGGCGTGGGCAGCCCGAACGGGGCCGGGGAAGGAGGCCGGCGGCTGAGCGCCGCACGACGCCCATGCTGTACTACCTGAGCGAACTCGCGGACCGGTGGGGAGTGCTCAACCTCTTCCGGTATATCACGTTTCGGGCGCTCGGCGCGGCGGCGACCGCCTTCGTCCTCTCGGTGGTGCTCGGCGCTCCGATGATCCGCGTGCTTGCTCGCCTGGTGCAGCCGTCGCGTCTCGGCCTCGTCCCGACGCTCGACGAGGTGCACCGGCGCAAGCAGGTGCCGACGATGGGAGGGCTGCTGATCATCGGCGCCACGCTGGCCGCCACGTTGTTGTGGGCGGTTACCTCGAACGCGTTGGTCTGGATCGCCGTGGCGGTCATGATGGCCATGGGGGCGGTCGGCTTCGCCGACGACTACCTCAAGGTGACCGCCCGGAACGCCAAAGGCCTCCCTGGCCGCTGGAAACTGATCGTCCAGGCGGCGTGCGCCGTCGGACTGGTCCTCGCCCTCTGGCCGGTCGAGGCGTGGCGCCCCATGGCCGGCGAGTTGGCCATCCCGTTTCTGAAGGAGCCGGTCCTGGTCGACCTGGGCCTGGGCCCCTCCATTCTGTTCGCGTTGTTGGTGCTCGTCGGCTGCACCAATGCGGTGAACCTGACCGACGGCATGGACGGACTGGCCGTGGGTTGCACGGGCTCGGCGGCGATGTCCTACCTTGTGATGGCCTATTGCACGGGGCACGCGGTGTTTGCCCGCTATCTCCGCATCCCCTTCGTGCCCGGCGCCGGTGAACTGGCCGTGTTCTGCGGCGCCCTGCTCGGGGCTTGCCTGGGCTTCCTCTGGTGGAACTGCCTGCCGGCCCGGCTGTTCATGGGCGACACCGGCAGCCTGGCCCTCGGTGGTGCCGTGGCCGCGGTGGCGATGCTGATCAACCAAGAACTGACGCTGATCATCGTTGGCGGTGTTTACGTGGTCGAAGCCCTCAGCGTCATTCTGCAAGTCGGCTGGTTCAAGTGGACCGGCGGACGCCGGCTCTTCCGCTGTGCGCCGATCCATCACCATTTCGAGTGGATCGCCATCGAGCGGCTGAAGGCCGAGGGACGCAACCCGGAGCTGGCCGAGTCGCGTGTCGTGACCCGGTTCTGGATCGTCTCCATCGTGTTAGCCTTGGCCGGCATTGCCAGCTTGAAGATCCGGTGAGCGAGTCCTTCCCAACACGTCGAAGCGGAACATCGTCCCCCGGTGCCGCGCTGGTGCTCGGACTGGGAGCCAGCGGAACGGCCGCGGCACGGCTGTTGCGAAGCGAGGGGCGCGCGGTGGTTGCGGTGGACCGCGCGGACGGGGTGCAGCAGCGAGCCGCGGCCGACGACCTGGCCACCCTCGGCGTCGAGGCGCGCCTGGGGTGGCCCCTCGACACCGTGCCGGAGGGGGAGTGGGAGATCGCGGTGACTGTCCCCGGCGTGCCCGACTCCTCCCTCTGGATTCGCCGGCTGCGCGAGCGCGGCGTGCCGGTGATCTCGGAGCTGGAGTTCGGATGGAGCCGCCGGGGACGTACGCGAACCATCGCCGTCACGGGCTCGAACGGGAAGAGCACGCTGGTGAAGCTGCTGGCCGAATGCCTGCGTGCCGCCGGCCTCCGCGCCGAGCCGGCCGGAAACTACGGCCCCCCGGTCTCCCGCGTCATCCGCGAGCACGGCGGGCTTGATTGGCTGGTGCTCGAAGTCAGCTCGTTCCAGCTCGAGACCTGCGACGAATTCCGGCCCGAGGTTGGAATCATCCTGAACGTCCATCCCAACCACCTGGACCGCCACGGAACTTACGAGGCGTACCGCGCACTGAAGCTGCGCCTGGCCGCGCGTCAGCGGCCGGGCGACGTGTTGATCGTCCCGCTGGCGCAAGCCGGTGAGTTTCGGGCGGCCAGTCGCTGGCGGTCGCGCACCGTCACGTTCGGGTCGGAGCCCGCCGCCGACGTGCACGTACACGGGGGCGCGATCTGGCAAGAAGGGCGGATGATCGCGCAGATCCGCGGCACGTGGTTCGACAACCTCGTCCTCGGCCCGGCCGCGGCGGCGGCCGCGGCGGCGCTGGTGGCGGCCGGCGTGGATCCGTTCGTGCTCACCACCGCGGCCCGCGCCTTCCGGCCGCTGCCTCACCGCATGACGCGCGTCGGCGAGGTCGATGGGGTGCTGTACGTGAACGATTCCAAGTCCACGTCGAGCGCGTCGCTGGCGGCGGCACTGCGCATGGCCGACCGGCCCGTGCGACTGATCGCCGGCGGCCGTGCCAAGGAACGTGATTTCTCCGCCGTGCGCGACGGGTTGCGCGGCCGTGTCCGGGCGGTCTATCTGATTGGCGAGGCGGCTGACCTGCTTGCGTCGGCGTGGTCCGATGTGGTTCCATGTAAGGTGTGCGGCCGGCTGGAGGCGGCCCTCGATGCGGCCGCCGGCGATGCGCGGCCCGGCGAGATGGTGTTGCTGTCGCCGGCCTGCACAAGTTTTGACCAGTACGGGAGTTTCGAAGACCGTGGCGCGGCGTTTGAACGATGGGTTCGATCGCGGGCCGAGGTGTGAGGATGCGAAGGAGAGGACCATGAAGAGGATTGGTGTCCGGAAGGCGTGGATGGTGAGCGGCGTGGCGGTGGCGCATGTCGCGTTGGTGGCTGGGGTAGTCTCGCTGTCCCAGGGGTGCCGAACGCCGTCGACGCAGGTCGAGCCGCCGCCGGCTCCTGTGATGCCACCGCCCGTCGTGCCGTCGCCCGCACCGCTGCCGCCGCCGGCGCTTGTCCCCCCGCCGGTCGAGAGCCCGGCCATGCCGCCGGCTGACGCAAAGCCGCCGCGTGAGCTGGCGCCGAAGGAATACGTCGTCCAGAGCGGCGATTCGTTGTCCAAGATCGCGGCCCGCCACGGACTGAGCACCCGGGAGCTGGCGGAGCTGAACAATCTTCAGGATCCAAACAAGATCCGCGTCGGTCAGAAGCTGGTGCTGCCAGGCTATGCGGCCCCGGCTCCAAAGCGCGATAAACCGTCCCCGACGCCCAAGCGAACCCCGTCTCCGGGCGCCGGCGAGTACGTGGTGCAGAAGGGGGACACCTTGTCGGGCATCGCGAAGAAGCTCGGAGTGAAGACCGCCGACCTCCGGGCCTTGAATGCGATCGAGGGCGACAAGATCCTTGAGGGGCAGAAGCTCGTCGTGCCTGCCGGCGTCCGGCCCTCCGAGACCCGCGCGGCCTCAGTGCCCGCGGCGCCCGCCGCGCCGGCGCCCGAGCCGCCGCCGTTGTCGGTGGTCGAACCCGTCCCGATGGTGCCGGCCCCGGCGGAGCCCCCGCCCGTGACGCTGACTCCCGCGCCGGCCGCACCGCCGACGCCCACCCTCGGCGCCGCGCGCCAGCCCATCCAATATCCGGTGAGCAAGGGGGAAACCGTGGATTCCATTGCCCGGGTGTTCATGGTCTCTCCCGAGGCGATCCGCAAATTGAACAATCTTCCCGACGGCACGGACGTTCGGGAGGGGATGCGGATCCTGATCCCGGTCGCGCCATAAGGGCTGCCGGGTGACGGCGAACCCGGCGCATGCGACACGGCGGACCGGCGACGCCGCGGAGGATCGGGGAGCCGTGAGATTGGTGTCGCGGATGTTGCTGGGACTTTTGCTCGTTCTGGCCGTCCTCGGGCTTTGGATGCTGGCGAGCGTCAGCGAACCCTACGCGGCCTTCCGACACCGGAACCCCGACCACTTCCTCATCCGACAGGTGGTTTGGATGGCCGTTGCGCTCGCCGCCGGCGCGGTGGCGTCGCGCATAGATTACCACCGGTGGCGGGAGTGGTGGCTGCCGCTGGTCCTTGGCGTCGTGGTGCTGCTGGGACTGTGTTTTGTCCCTGGCATTGGTTTGCGCGCCAACAACAGCCGCCGCTGGATCGGGCTGGGATTCGCGAGTTTCCAGCCCTCCGAACTGGCGAAGTTTGCCGTTGTGGTCTTCCTTGCCAGTTGGATCCGCGACAACCGGCGTCACGTGGGGACTTGGCGGGACGGGATCCTCGTTCCGATGGGCGTTTTGTCGGTGGTGCTGCTCCTCATCTTCGTGGAACCGGACTATGGCACCACGATGTTGATCTCAACCGTGGGCCTGGCCATGCTGTTTTTCGGCGGCACCCGCATCTGGCACATCGGGGTGGTTGGCGCGGCCCTCGGCGCATTGTTTTCGATCGCCGTGGCGATGGACCCTGAGCGCCTGGCGCGGCTGCTGGCCTTCCTGCACCCGGAGCGATATGCGCAGACCGATGCGGCCCAGCTCCTGGCGGGGCTGCGTGCATTCAGCCTCGGCGGACCGTTCGGCGTTGGTGTCGGCAACGGCGTCCAGAAGATGTTGTATCTGCCGGAGGCGCACACCGACTTCATCTTTCCGGTGATCGGCGAGGAGATGGGCCTGCCGATGACGCTGTTGTTCGTCGCCCTCTACTGGGGTATTTTTGCCTGCGGGATGGCCGTGACGGCGGGTGCGCCGGACACGTTTGGGCGGCTCCTTGCGTTCGGCTTGACGCTGATGTTCACGATGCAGGCCCTGATCAACCTCGGTGTCGTCACTGGCCTGCTGCCGACCAAGGGCATCGCCTTGCCGCTGGTCAGCTATGGCGGATCGGCCCTCTTGGGCTGCGGACTGATGATGGGAACGCTGCTGAACATCGCCCGCCGGGCCGCGCGGCTCGTGCCCGATGAGCATCTGCGTCCGATCCGCGACGCCGTCAGCCGTGTTTGAGGCCTGGACGTGAACGGAGCCGCTCCATCCCCCGTCGTTGCGGTGCGGCTGCCGCTGGATGCGCCGCTGGAACTTCCGGCCGGCACGGAGGTGCGCATTTCGGGGCCCGTGTATGCCGCTCGCGATGCGGCGCATCGGCGGATCTTCGAGGCGCTCGACCGTGGAGAGTCCCCGCCGTTCGATCTGTCGGGTGCCACGATCTACTACGTCGGCCCGACCCCCGGCGGACCCGGCCGGCCGGTGGGCTCGGCGGGTCCGACCACCAGCTCCCGCATGGACGGGTACACTCCCCGGCTGCTCGCCCTCGGCCTGCGGGCCACGATCGGCAAGGGTGGCCGATCGCCGGAGGTGATCGAGGCCATCCGCCGTCACCGGGCGGTCTATTTTCTTGCCGTCGGCGGCGCGGGCGCCTTGCTGGGCCGATGCGTCGTTCACGAAGAGATTGTCGCCTACGCCGACCTCGGCCCCGAGGCGGTCCGACGCCTGACCCTGCGGGACTTTCCCGCCTGGGTCGCCGTGGACTCATGGGGGCGGACGATGCTTCCACCCGCATGAAGCGCCTCAACCCCGTCCTGTGGCGCCGGCTCGAGGGCATTGCGCGCGACGAAACGGAACGGCTGTTGCTGGAACTTCCCCCTCTTCTCCGTGCGAAGGCCCGCGCGATTCCCGTCGTGATGGAAGCCGCGCCGACCTCGGACATGGTTCGCGACGGGGTGGAGCCTGACCTTCTTGGCCTGTTCGTCGGTGGAGGGCATGCCGGCGGTGAGGACGAGACGATGCCGGCTGAGATTCTCCTTTTTTTGGCCAATTTGTGGGACTATGCCGACGGATCGGCGGCGCGGTTTCGCGAAGAGGTCAGACGCACCTATCTTCACGAACTGGGCCATTATCTCGGGCTTGACGAGGAGCAGCTCGAAGATCGCGATCTGGACTGAATCGTCCACATCGCGGATGCGTACTCAATCCAGTGCCTTCCCTGCGCAGTAGGCCACATCCGGATGACCGGGCGAATCGGCCGAGATTCGGCTTCCAATCATTGGACAAGGGACGCCATCGGAATTCCAATGATTGGACGGACGTTCACGGCCCGTCGGCCAACTGTCCAACGTGGGGTTAGGGGCCTTTGCCTCCGAGCACAAGTTTGACGGTGTCCCCTGAGGTGCCGAATTCGCGATCTCGCCTGTCCCCACATAGTGCCTGAATCAATGCCTGTCCCTATGTCGCAGCCAACTAAGTCTATGATGCCCATACAATTGTAGATAACATGGTATTTGCCTGTCCCCATTTTTCGGTCCCAGGTTTTCCTTTTTTGGGCTACAGGGCGAGCGGGGCAGGTTTTGATTGACATCGCCCCGCGATTGTCATCTAGGGAAATCGTACGCGGCCTTTGAGGATACGATCCGGAAGCTCCAGCCTTGCCGCGACCCATTCACCTCGCGTCGCGGGTTCGATGTCGACTTCCCATACCCGCCGTCCGCCCGGCGGCAAATCCACGGGCAGGGAATCCGGCCGGACGTTGCCTGCCGTGGCTGTAAGCCGCAGGTTGCCAGACAAAGCGTGCCGCAAAGGCGAGGCGACCACCACCCGAACAACCCCTCTCTTGCCAGCCGGTGCCGTGAGGTTGAGATTGGGCGCCCTCGATTCAATGTCGTAGGAGGGGGTGGGCGGAACGGTGTACCCCATGGACGCCGCTGCCACGTCCAGCCGATAAAAAGGGTCCTGCATCAACGTGGGCCGGCGATCCATCGCGGGAATGGTGGTCGTGTAGATCAGAAGGCGTCCGGGGACGGATACGACCATCTCTTCCCGCCAGTCACCCAGGATGTCCGCCACCAGGAGCGGTTCGTTCGCCAGCCGGACCGGATGGGGACCGCCCTGAAAATCCACGATCTCACGGCCCCAGACCAGCTCGCGCTGAAGGTCGGCATCCCAGTGGACCGACCATTTGCCGAATCCCATGTCCACGTCGCGGCTGAGGACTTGGCCGGCCGAATTGAAGAGCCAGCGGTCCCCGGTCGGCTTGTGGTCGGTCGAATCCGCGCCATAGCACTCGACGCCGGGGTGGAGCGGGCAGATGTCGGCACACAGGCCGGAGGAGTGGATGTGTTTGGTCGGGCCGTTCCATGCCCATAGGATGCGGCCGGTTGGCGCGTCGACCATACACAGGCCATTGCTGGGCTGGCGGGTCTCGATGCCATAGTAGATCTCCAGCCCCGGCCGTTGCGGCATGAGGTCGCCAACGTACATGTGGTCCGGATGCCCGAGGCCGGTGCACCACAGGGGGGAACCGTTGTCATCGAGCACAGCGCTGCCGAGGATGACCTCGTCGCGGCCGTCGCCGTCGACGTCGGCGCACCGCGTCGTGTGGGCACCCTGGCCGCGCCATCGGCGGCCGGCCTCGTCGCTGTGGTACGTCCACAGCCGTCGCAGTTGATGGCCGTCGAAGCTCCATGCGTCGGCCTTCATGATCGTGTAGGTGCCACGCAAGACGATCAGGCAGGGGGTCTTGCCATCCAGGTAGGCGATCGCCATCTGGTTGCGGCTGGCGTAGTTGTAGCCGCGCAGATCGTCCCCGAACCCCGTCCGGTCAGGCCATGGCGCCCGGGCCAGCTCCCGCCCGGTTGTCCCCTCCCAGATGGCCAGCCACTCTTCCCCGGAGCGGACGCGCCCGTCGGCGTCGCGTGGGTCGCCCTCGCCGATCTTCACGGCCACTTCGGCGCGCGCGTCGCCATTCAGATCGTACACCACGTACGGGGAGTACCAAGTCCCCTGCTCGATCGCCCACCCAAGGTCATTGCGCCACAAGAGCGTCCCGTCGGAACGAACGGCTTGGATTGCGTAGGTGCCCGGCGATCGCTTCCAGTATTGCTCGTAGGGATCGATGCTGTCGGCGGGGCTCTTGACCACGAAATCGTACCTGCCGTCGCCATCGAGGTCACCGACCGCGCACTTGCCGAACCGAACTGACGGGGCCAACGGCAGCACGATCGGCTCCACCGGCTTCGCGGCGAACCTCACCGCCGGAGCGGAGGGGCCGGCTCTTTCCTCGACGCCGTTGCGAACGATGCGGATGGAGTACACCAGATCCACATCGCGCGGGGGGGCGGGATCCAGGTAATCCGTGGTGTCGCGAACCGGTCGGGCGGTCAGGCGCCTAGGCTCCAGACCGCCGTCCGAACGGTACACGTGAACACCGAGGTCGGCCGGATCGTCGCGCAGCAACCGCCACCCGACGTACACTCCCGCCTCGCAGGGCACGGCGATCAACCCCCGGTCGATCCGTTCCACGACCCTTGTTTTCGCATGCCCCACCACCGGCGACTTGATCGCTGGCAGCGGCCACCACTGCAGGGCCAGGGTGTCCAGGTAGCACGGGCCGGGATTGGACGGATCGGAAAAACGGTCATCGAACCAGATGTCCAACGTCCCGTTGGTCACCACCACGCCATCCGCCAGCAGGCCGGGAACTTTTCGCTCCCAAGTGCGGCCGTCCCATGAGACCGCGATCGCGCGCCCACCCTTCAGGCTGATGTCATAGCGGCCGACGGGAAGATCCGGAATGCGCACGTGGAGCGGGGGGGCGCCGTCGTCCGGAGATGCACGGTCGGCAGTGACGGGCGGGCTTCTGAGCACCGCGCCGCCGGACCATTTGCGTGCAGCGTCATGGTCCGTCGTCCAGAGGTTCCATCGGGCCGCCACCCAATTGGTTGTCCAGGCCCCCGGAGGCCCCGTCACGACGCTTTCCACTTCGACCGTCCTTTCGGCCGGCAGCGGGGCTGCAACGACCCAAGCCGCAGCCACCACCCAGAGCAAGCCGTAGACCCCACCCGATTTCATGGACGTTACTCCTTCCGGGGTGGGACGACGATAACGGGGCAATCCGCCTTCTTGATCACCGCCGAGGTCACCCCGCCGACCAGCCATTCGTGGACTGCCCCGCGCCCTCGTGCGCCAAGGATGATCAGGTCCGCTCGAAATTCCTTAGCCTCGGCGGGAATCTTCTGGCGCGGGTCGCCCTGGATCACTAGCGCGTCCACCATCATCCCTTCGGAGGCGAACTGGCGCTCGAGGGCGTGAAGCTCGCGTCGCGCCTCTTGGTATTCCGCGGCTGCCTGCTGCCGGACGGTCGGAGGGCCGGCATCGTAACCGATGAAATCCGGCTCCGGAGGGGCGACGTGCAGCAGCCGGACCTCGGCATGCAGGGCGCGGCCCAACGCGATCGCAATGCGGACAATCCCCCCCGTGTCCGCCGAAAAGTCAAGCGCCACCAGCAGGCGTTTCATGCGGGCATCCTGACCCAGCCGTTGGTGCGGGGCAAGCCCGAAATGTGGGGTCCAGAGGCAGATGGGGGGCGACCGTTCCCGCCGGCGTTCTTCGGCCCCGGTCGTTGGCAAGACCAGAGTAGCAGTGGCATAATTCCATAGCGATGAGCGGGGCTCGACAGATTGGCCGCCGGAAGGGGCGATGGAAGGCCCTGGCCTTCCTGACCGCCGGCGTCCCGCTCGTCGCATGGTCCCAACTTCGCATCAACGAATTCATGGCAGCCCCTTCGGCGCGGCTTTTGCGGGTGGCCACCAACGGGGTGGCGCGGCTGGGCTCAGGCGTGCCGTGGATGAATCCGAGGTTCGTGGACACGAACTGGCCGACGGCCAACGGATCGTTCGGGTTCGGCTCGGGGCTGTCGTTCAACAACGATCTGGCCGATCAACTGGCCGGCCCCACGCTGACGCTCTATTTGCGCCGCTGGATGAACGTGCCGCCGGACCTTGCCGCGAGCACGGGCCAGGTGCGCTTGGTCATCGGTTACGAGAGCGGATTCATCGCCTAGTTGAACGGTCGCGAGGTGCTGCGCCGAAACATGGGGCCGTCGGGCGCGTTCGGCTCTCAGGACCAAGCGGCCTACAACTGGCGGCGGGGGGCTCTAACGGCACGCAAGTGCTGGGCGTGGCATCGAACCTGTTGACGCCGGGAACCAACCTGTTCGCCATCCAGGTGCACGGCTATACGAACCTCAGCTTTTCTTCCGCGGACGCAGGTGGCTGCAGCCTCGCTGAACTTGACGCCGCCGCCGGCGGTCCCGATACTAGTTAC
>CAKZPT010000037.1:0-12500 GCA_937139365.1 uncultured bacterium
CGGCGGCCGCTCCTACGACGTGGTGGCGCCTACCGCGGAGGAGGAGGCCGGGTTGAAGCTGCGCCTCAGTGCGCCGCTGGGCGGTCCCACCGAAACCCCGGCGCCGCTGTTGCCAGGGCTGGCGCCGGCCCCCGCGGCGCCCGCGCCGACGCCAAGGCCACCGGCCGGTCCCGGTGCGTTTCAGTGATGCGGGGCGAGAACGCGTTGACATGCGCTCGCAACTTATGGAATATACGGTGAGTATGGTCCGCCACCGTGTGCATGCGCGTCGGGTGGAAGGGTGCGGACCTCACAGGGGCGGAGGAATCAGGCGACATGAAACGTTTCGGATCGTGGACGGCGGCGGTTGCGCTCGCGGCGGCGGCCGCAATGTGGATGGTCAGCGCGTACGCGGACGAGAATGCCGGCCTTCAGCATTTGCTGAATTCGCTTGATCCTGGCCGGCGCCCGCTGCGTGTGCGTCTGGCGCAGGCCGATGTGCCTGCACCGAACCCCGAAGAGGTCCCGGGCCCTGCAAAGCCGGAGACGACTCCGGCGATGCCCGCACCCGAGTCACCTGCCGCCCCGGCGCAGCCGGAGGATGCGCCCCTCGAACCGGAAGCTCCACCGGTGATGCCGGCCCCCGAGATGCCGGCCGCTCCCGCGCCCGAGTCGCCTACCGCCCCCGCTCAGCCAGAGATGCCTCCGGCGATGCCTGCGCCGGAGACTCCGGCCGCGCCGAAAAGCGATCTGGAACGTCTGCTGGGCGAGGTCCCCCCGGCCGCGCCGGAGGCGCCAATGATGCCCGAGGCTCCGGCGCCGGAGGCGGTGCCCGCCGTCGAGCCCGCCGCGCCGGCGGAGATGCCCGCGCGTTCGGCCAAACCCGCGATCACCGGGAAGGAGCTGGAGGAGCAAGAGCGAGTCCGACGTCAGGCCGAGGAACGCGACGGGCTATTGGCCTTGGCGGCGGCCCAGGAAGCCATGCGGCTGGGCGAGTACCAGAAGGCGTTTGACCAGTATCAAGTCGCCGTCGCGAAGATTCCGCCACGTCCGCAGACCGTAGAGCGGCTGCAAGCCGCGCGGACCGGCCGTAACCAGGCGCTTCTCAAATTGGCGGAGACCAGCTTGGACAACGCCCGCGCCGCTCTTCGCGCCGAACAATGGGACACCGCCACAAAGGCGATCGCCGAAGCCCGAAATCGTCTCAGCCAGCTCGAGAAGCCCGACGAGGAGGCCCTTCGCCAGCAGAAGCGGTGGTTGGCGCGGCTCGACGAGTTCGAGCAGACCGTCCGTGCCGAGGCCGCCCGCCCGGTCGAATTGAAGCGCACCGCTCCGGTACAGGCCAAGCGGACCACGGTCGAAGGTCTGTACGAACAGGGCCGCCAGTACTTCGCGCTGGAGGAATATGACGACGCCGAAAGCGTGTTCGAACAGGTCCTGCGGCTCGACCCCTATCACCGGGATGCCATGAAGTTCCTTCGGAAGATCGAAGAGCGGCGACTGAAGATCAGCGAACTCCACCGCACGGCCACTCGGCTCGACTTGGTGCAGGACATCGCCGACCGGTGGAACCCGCCCCTGCGAGCGACCGTCGTCGCGCCCCCTGAATCGAAACGGGAGGGTGCCGTCAGCACCACCACCTCCAGCCGTCTGCTTCAAGAGAGGATGCAGACCATCATCATCCCCTCCATCGAATTTCGACAGGCCAACATCGTGGACGTCATCAATTTCCTGCGTGAGGCCAGCGAGGCCGCCGACCCGACCGGGCAGGGCGGGGTGAACATCATCCTCAAGCTCGACGTCGCCGCGCCGGCCGGCATGGAGACGGTGCCCGCGCCAGGGCCAGTCCCCGATCCGTTCGCCGCGGCGCCCGCCGCCGGCGAAGCCGTCGGCTTCCCCGGCGCCGGAGCCGCCCCGGTCGCACCGATGCCCGGCGGCGAGGCGGCCGGCGCCGCCGGTGTTCCGTTGATCACCCTCAACCTGCGCCGCGTGACCTTGCTCGATGCTATCCGGTACGTCACGGAGGTCGCCAACCTCAAATACCGCCTCGAGGAGAACGCCGTCATCATCACGCCGCGCACGGCGGTCGAGGGCACCATCGTCACGCGCATGTACCCGGTTCAGCCCTCCATTGTCGAGATCGTCACCACCAAGACCGAGACCGACCGGCAGGCCAGCCGCGGCGAATTCATCACGATGGGCGGCACCGCCGGTGTCGCGATCGAGCAGCAACGGGACATGAAGAAATACTTCAGCGACATGGGCGTCCCATTCCCGCCGGGCACCTCGATCTCCTACAACCCTACGATCAGCCAGTTGATCGTCCGCAACACCCCCGAGAACCTGGAGATCTTCGAGCGCATCCTTGCCACCCTCGACGTTGTGCCCAAGCAGGTTGAGATCGAGGCCAGGTTTGTCGAGGTCGCTCAGAAAGACCTCAACGAGCTTGGATTCGAGTGGTTGCTGACCGATGCCTGGGAAATCGCCAACAAGAAGGGCCCGGGCCCGATCGAGGCCAAGGAGCGCGTCCAGATCAACGCGAACATTGGTTCCGGCGGCTTCACGCACGGCCTGCGCTACTTCATCGACAACAGCGACACCGTCACCCCCGCCGCCCGCTCGACCCAGAACGCCGGCCAGATGGCCGGCAACATCCTCAGCCTCTCGAGCATCCTGACCAACCCGGAGCTTACGCTGATCCTGCACGCCCTCGAGCAAAAGGGCGGCGTGGACCTGCTCTCGTCCCCCCGCGTGACCACCCGCAGCGGCGTGAACGCCCAGATCAAGGTCGTCGAGGAAATCATCTACCCAACCGAGTACGAACAGCAGTCCGTCGGCGACCTCGGCACGGGCTTCGGAACCATCATCAGCCCCATCACCGGCGCGCCGCTATCGCCCTACGCCTACCGGCCGCCGATCCCCGGCTCCTTCGAGACCCGCGAGATCGGCGTGATCCTCAACGTCACGCCGACCGTCGGACCCGACGGCTACACGATCGACTTGACGCTCGTGCCGGAGGTCGCCGAGTTCGTCCGCTGGATCGACTACGGCCCGGCGGGGCTGTATCCGATCCTGCAGCCGGTGTTCGCCAGCCGAAACGTGACCACCAGCATCGTGCTGTGGGACGGCCAGACGGTCGTCATGGGCGGTCTCATCCGGGACCAGGCCACGCACGTGGACGACAAGATCCCCATCATCGGGGACATTCCCGTGCTCGGCCGTCTGTTCCGCAACAAGGGCCAGTACAGCCAGAAGCAGAACCTCGTCATCTTCGTGACCGCCCGCCTCGTGGATCCGTCGGGCAACGCCATCCGGCCGGCCAAGAGCAGCCTGTCGGAGTTCCAGGCCAAGGCCGCGGTCCAGCCTCAGCCGTAAGGGCTGGGCGCACGGCCCGAGGGCGGGCGGGCCCGGCCGGCGGACGCGGCCGGAGGACGGCCGTGTTGCGATCGCCATGAACCCGTCGCCCCCTTTTCTTCTGGTGGATGGCCACCACCTGGCCTACCGCAGCTTTCACGCCCTTCCCGCTTCGCTCTGCGCGCCGGACGGGACGCCGACCGGCGCCCTCCTCGGCTTCGCGCGAGGCGTACGCTCACTCCGGCAGCAATGGCGGCCCGACCGGATGGCCGTCGTCTTCGACGGGGGATTGCCGGCCGCGCGGCTGGCGGCCCTGCCGGAGTACAAGGCCCATCGCCCGCCGATGCCCGATGGGCTGCGCAGGCAGCTCGACCTGATCCGCGAATACCTCGAACTCTGCGGCGTGCCATGGCTGCAGGTGCAGGGCGAAGAGTCGGACGACGTGATCGCCACCCTCGCGGCGGCCGCCGAGCGCGACGGCGCGGAGGTCGGTATCGCCAGCGGCGACAAGGATCTCCTGCAGCTCGTCGGCGGACGGGTGTTCGTCATCCGGGCCGACGCCCCGGCCGTCAGGGTGGACGCCGCGGCGGTGGAGCGGCTGCTCGGCGTTCCGCCTGCACAGGTCACGGATCTGCTGGCCCTGACGGGCGACGCGTCGGACAATATCCCCGGCGTATTGGGCGTAGGCCCGGTCACCGCGCGCCGTCTCCTGGCGGCCGCGGGCGGGCTGCCGGCTCTGTGGGAACGGCTGCCGGCGATCGCACCGGCCCGCCTGCGGGACCGCCTGGCCGCGGCCCGGGCCATGGTGGAACGTAACGCGACGATGGTCCGGCTGCGTCGCGACGTCCCCGGGCTGCCGGCGTGGACCACCCTCGAATGCCGCCAGCCCGACCCGACCCCGCTGCGGGCGTTTCTCGAACGCCTCGGTCTGCGTTCCCTGATGTTGGCGGCGAGCCAACCGGAGTTGTTCTAAGGATGGCCGATCGGCGGACGGCGGGCGGATCCGCGCGCGTGCGCCGCGCACTGTGCGTGGCGGGCATTGCGCTGTTGCTGGCGGGGGAGTACGTGGCAGCCCTGGCCGTTCGACGCCACGTCGTCGGCTTCCAATTGCGCGAGACCGGCCGTCCGCTGCCGTTCACCTTGGAAAGCGCTCTGCGGTACCGCGCGATCCGGCGGATTCTTTCGGGCGAGGGCCTGCCGGCGGTGGACCGCGAACTCGAGGCCCCGGCCGGCGTCCGCACGTTCGCGTACGACACCACGGGGTCCGAGTATGTTCTGGCCACGCTTTGCCGGCTCCTCCCCGGCGAGCTGACGCTCACCGACCGGATCCGCTGGGTCGGTGCCGGATGGTTCTGCCTGACCGCTCCATTGGTCACGCTCTGGATCCGGCGGGCGACCGGTTCGTGGACGGGTGGTGCGGCGGCCGGCCTCCTGTATGCCGTCGGTGCGGCCTCCGTTGCGCGCTCGACCGGCCAGGAGATTTCCCACGAGAACTTCGCGCTGCCGTGGCTGGTCGCCCATTTGGCCCTGACAACCTGTCCGCCGCCAAGGGCTGCCGTGCGCCCCGGCACCGCGGCGGCGTCCGCGGCGTGCCTGTCGGTGGCCCTGGCAACGTGGGACCTGACGCAGTACTGGGTCATGCTCGCCGGCGTGGCCCGGCTGGCGCAGTGGTGGCGAAGTCCCTGGCCGTGGCGCGATCCGCGCGCTCGCCCCGCGATCGTGCTCCTCATAGGCGTGACCGTCGCCTGGGCGATTAGCCCCTACCTTCGAGACCACGGCCTCCCGTGGTCACCGGCGACCTTGCCGCTGTGGGCGCTCCTCGCGGGCATGACGGCCGCGGCGGCCGGCGTACGCCCGACCCTCTGCCGGGTTGCGGCCTTGGCGGCGGCCACGGTGGTCGGAACGGCGGCGCCGCTGGTCTGGTCGGGCCGTTATGGACATTTCGCCTCGCTGCTGTGGGCCAAGCTGCGGTTTCTCAACCGCAAGCCTGCGGACCCTTCGCTGCTGACCTTCGACCAGCGCATCCTGTGGACGCCCGCCCTGCATTCCGCCGATGGAGGCATCCTGCGCCTGCTCTTTCCCTTCGCACTTCCGTTGACATCCGGCGTCGTTGTGGTAATGTGGCTGAGCGGGCGCCTCAAGCGTTTGCCGTTTCCCGGCTTTGGAGTCCAGTTGTTTTTCCATGTCCTCTCCGTGCTGATGTTCATCCTGCTCGTCCGGTTCCACGTTTATGCCGCGTTGACGACGGCCGCCGTGCTTGGGGGATGTGTCGCTTGGGCGGGGCGGTGGCGGCCCCTCCCACGCGTGGCCGTGGTCCTCTCGGCGGCGCTTCTGGTGGCGGCCGAGGCGGGGGCGACCCTCGGCCGAGCAGAGGTTCTTGGCGCGACACCGGATTTTCACGATCAACTTGAGGAGATGGCCGAGTGGATGCGGCGGAACACGCCCCCGGGCGACGTGGTGCTCGCGAATTTTCAGACCAGCCCCTTCGTTCTGGCCTATGGCCGGCGGCCCATCGTGTTGCACCCGAAATTCGAATCCCGGCGGATGCGCGCGCGGGTCGAGGCGTTCGCACGACTGCTGTTTCGCGGCACCGAGCGAGAGCTGCGCGACTGGGCCGAGCAATTCGGCGCCCGATGGTACGTCTATTCGATGGGGGAGTTTTCGGGGCGCCGGCCGGAGTACTCCCTGCGGTACATGGCCGACGCCCTCGATCCGCCCGACGAGGCGCCGGCGCGTTGCTTCGAATTTGCACCTCACCGTCTGGCGCGGTTCCAGTGCGTGTGGCAAAATGCAAAATACCGCGTGTTCCGCATTGTGCCCTCCGCCGTGGAGGCGGAGGCGGACGAGTGGGCCCGGCGGGCGCGGATGGCGGTCGAATCCGGCGAGCTGGGGCCGGCGGAGGACTTCGCTGCCGAAGCGTGGCGGCGGATGCCCGGTCATGCGCAGGCTCGGGCCGTCCTCGACCAGGTCGCGCGATTGCGGGCCGCGGGATTCCGGCAGGAGGGGCCCCCGCCGTGAAGCGCGGCCGAGCGATCGGGATCACCGGCGGCTTTGGTTGTGGGAAAAGCTCTGTGGCGGCGGTTCTGCGGCGCATGGGGGTGCCGCTTTGGGACGCCGATGAGGCAGTTCACGAGCGGCTCGGGTCCGACCGGCGCGTGATCCGGGCCGTGGCCCGGCGGTTCGGAGCGGGGGTGCTCGGCTCCGACGGCGGCGTGCGCCGGGACCGCCTGGCGCGCGTCGTCTTCCGCGACGCGAGGGCGCGGGCCGACCTCGAGGCGATCGTACACCCTGTGGTGATCGCCGACCTCCGGCGCTGGCTGGCCGAACAGCGGCGGTGCGACCGGACGGTGGCGGCGGTGGTGCCGCTCCTCTTCGAGGCGGGGTTGGAGAATGACTTCGACGCAGTGGCCTGCGTGGTGGCGCCGCGCACCTTGGTGATCGAGCGACTTCGGCGACGCGGTGTCCCCGCCGCCGAGGTGCGCCGCAGAGCGGCCGCGCAATGGCCGCTTCGGATCAAGGCGCGGCAGGCGGATTACGTGCTTGAAAACCGGGGCCGTCGGGCCGATCTGGCGCGCGAGGTGCGCAGCTGGTGGAGCCGGATCCAGGCCCTGAACGACAGGAGAACGACATGATGGCCGAGTCCAATCACTCGCCGCGGCCGCGCGGCCGCGGACGTCCTCCACGCCACCCTCGTCCCCACGGGGCGTCGGCACCGCCCGGCCTCCCGCCGGTGGAGACGTTGAAGCCGGAGGATCTCCTGCCATCGGTGGACGACCTGATGCCCCCGTCTGCCGTTCCGGAGACGCCGCCCGCCGCGCCACCGTCCGCCGTTGCGACCTCGCCAGCCGCCGTCGTCGTGGAGCCGTCCCCGCCATCGCCCGCCGGTCCGCCGCCGCCGTCCTCTCAGCCTCCGCCAGCGGCTGCCGCCCAGCTCCCGCCGCCTCCCCCGCAATCCGCCGAGGTTTCGCCGCGCCCGAACATCTCGACCCTCGGGCCGGTCATCCGTCTCCATGAACTCCAGGCCAAGGGCGTTCCCGAATTGCACGCCCTTGCCCACGAGTGCGGGCTGCAGGATTTTGGCGGGCTTCAGAAGCACGAGCTCGTTTTCGAGATCCTGAAGGCCTGCGGCCGGCGCAACGTGACGATGCTGGGGCGGGGCGTGATCGAGCTGCTCCCGGATGGGTTTGGCTTCCTCCGTTCGCCGTTGTCCAACTATCTGCCCTGCCCTGAAGACATCTATGTGTCGCCTTCGCAGATCCGTCGGTTCGGGTTGCGGACCGGCGACTATGTGGACGGCGAGATCCGGCCGCCGAAGGAGAAGGAGCGGTTCTTCGCCCTGCTCAAGGTCGACCGCATCAACGGCGACAGTCCCGAGCGGGCGCGGTCGAAGGTGCCCTTCGAAAATCTGACTCCGCTGTTCCCTAACGAGCGGCTGGTGCTCGAACGGCCGGGCGGCAGCATCTCGATGCGCGTGATGGACCTGCTGACGCCCATCGGGAAGGGGCAGCGCGGACTCATCGTTGCGCCGCCGCGAACCGGCAAGACGGTCCTTCTGCAGGAGATCGCCAACAGCATCTCGGCCAACAACCCCGACGTGAAACTCATCATCCTTCTCATTGACGAACGCCCTGAGGAGGTGACGGACATGCAGCGTAACACGAAGGCCGAGGTGCTCAGCTCTACCTTCGACGAGCCCCCCGAGCGGCACGTCCAGCTCGCGGAGATCGTCATCGAGATGGCCAAACGGATGGTCGAGTGCAACCGGGACGTGGTCATCCTCCTCGACAGCATCACGAGGCTGGCGCGCGCCTACAACACCCTGCAGCCCCATAGCGGGAAGATTCTCTCCGGCGGCGTGGACGCCAACGCCCTTCACAAACCCAAACGGTTCTTCGGCGCCGCCCGCAACATCGAGGGCGGCGGCAGCCTGACCATCATCGCCACCGCCCTGATCGACACCGGCAGCCGGATGGACGAGGTGATCTTCGAGGAGTTCAAGGGGACCGGGAACATGGAGTTGGGCCTGGACCGCAACCTTGTGGATAAACGCATCTTCCCCGCCATCAACATCGAGAAATCCGGCACGCGCAAGGAGGAGCTGCTGCTGCACCCCGACGAACTTCAGAAGATCTGGATCCTGCGCAAGGCCCTCAACGGCGTGCCGCCGGTGGAGGCGATGGAGCTGCTGATCAACCGGCTGAAGAAGGCTCGCAGCAACATCGAGTTTCTGCTTTCGTTGCAAGGGTAGACGCTGGACCGAGAGGCGGCGATGACCACGGTCGGGTCCGACGGCGAATGGCTGACCCAGCACCCGGCTCGCCGCGGCCGGATGGGCACCGCCTGGCTGGCCGCGGTCATTTCCGCGGGCCTTCATGTGCTGGCGGCTCTAGAGATGCCGCCCATCCGGATCACACCTGCCGCGTGGCTCGCTTCGGAGCCGGAGCTGCCGCTGCGCGTGGAGACAGTCCGGCCGTGGGACGAGGCCCCGCCGATCGAGCGGCCGGAGGCCCACCTGGCGGAGCTTGCCGAACGCTCGTTCGTCCAGCCCGTTCCGCCGGCGGAGGCGAACGTGGCCGATCCCTCGCGGATCGAGTCGGGCGTCCGTTCCTCGATGCCCGAACCCGCCCCCGTAGGGCTGCCCGATCTGCCGCCTGCCCGCGCGGAATGGCAGCCGCGCCAGCAGCGGCTGGAAATTTCGGAGACGCTGGTCCCCGAAACCGCTGCGGTCCGCCCGCGGCGGGTGGTGCCGGCTGTCGAGCGGGTGGCAGCCGCCCCGGACATCGTCGAGCCCACCCCTCTGCCGTCGGCCGAGCCGGTGGCCGTCGGCCGCCCGTCGGCCGCCGGCACAGGGCGGGGCGCGGAACCCGGCCCCATGCCGGCGGCCTCGCCGACGGATGCGCCACCGGTCGCCCCCCCGCCCCCACCGCCGCGGACGCCGGCGCAGACGGCCATCGAGCCCGGCATGGCCCCGACGGCCGCGCCCGCCGGGGAGGTCGCACGGGCCAGTCGCGAGTCGGGGCCGGATGTCACCGGCATGTCGCCGATCGAGCATCTCCTCCGGTTGGAGGTCACCGCTTGGACGCCTCCGGACGAGCCCGCATGGCGTTATGTGAACATCGAGATTTGCCGGGCCGCGGAGGAGGTGCTGCCGGTCCTGCCGCGCGATCTCTTTCTGGTGCAGGACTGCTCCGCCAGCATGACCGCCGCTAAGGTCGCCGCCTGCCGGCAGGGGCTCCACGGCGCGTTGCGGACCGTCGCCGACGTGGACCGTTTCGACCTCATGAGCTTCCGCGAGACGGTGACCCGGTGTTTCGGGGAGTGGATGCCCGCCAATGCCACCGTGCGCGCGCGGGCCGGATGGTTCATCGAGCAGATGGAGTCCCGGGGGATGACGGATGTCTACGGCGCCCTTGACACCCTGCGCTCTCTGCCTTCGGAACCCGGTCGACCGGTGATCGCCGTGATCGTCACCGACGGCCGGCCGACCGTCGGCCTGCAGGACAACTTCGAGATCATCCAACGGTTCACGGACGACAACGACGGGCGCGTGTCCGTTTTCGCGGTCGGGGCCGGCGGGGGGGTCAACCGCTTCCTGCTGGATTTTCTGAGCTACAAGAATCGCGGGGCATCCCGGATCGTCGAGGACCTGTCGGTTCTGCCCGACGCGCTGGTCCGCTGGGTGGCCTCGCTGGCCCGACCCGTTCTCACCGACCTCTCGTACCGGCTGTCGGGATTGGGCGAGGAGGAGGTGTTTCCGCGCCGGTTGACCCATCTCTACCTCGATCGTTCGCTCGTGCTCCACGGCCGGGTTCCGGCCTCGGCCCCCCCCGCGGGCATTCGCATTCTCGGAAGGTCCGGCACGAAGTCCTACGACATGGTGTTTTCGCTCGATTTCGACTCCGCTGCGCCGGGCGACCATCGGCTGCGCGACGAATGGGTCCGCCAGAAGCTGTCCTGGCTGGTCGGCGAGCACATCCGGACCAGAAACCCGGCGTTTCGGGACGAGGCGATACGGTTGGCTCGTCGTCTGGGGCCCTCGATGCCCTACGCGGCCGAGCTGGGACTGCCCGACGCGCCCGTGCGGGCGGACTGAGCCGGCGGCGGATACGAACGGAGGACGACATGCCCGATCGCCAGAAGATCTATCTCTGCGGACCGATCATGGACGAGGTGGACGGACATGCGCGCGAGTGGCGGCGGCGCGCGGTAGATCTGCTCGGCGACGCGTTCGTGCTGCTCGATCCGATGCGGCGGAACTTCAAGGACCGAGAGGTGGACAGCGCCAACGAGATTGTCGAGTTCGACCTTCAGGACGTGCGCGACGCGGACATCGTCCTGGTCAACTACAGCAAACCCTCCATCGGCACCGCAATGGAGGTGTTCTACGCCTCCCACGTTCTGCACAAGTTCGTCATCGCGTTCTCGCCGTTTCAGTTCAAGGACTGCAGCCCCTGGATGGTGAAGTACTGCACGAAGATCCTCCCCGGACTCGAGGCCGCCGCGGCCTACATCCGGGAGCACTTCATCCGGCAGTCGGCCCGAGGCCCGCGGTACGGCGGACGGCGGCGGCCTCGGCATCGCTGAGGCGTCGCCAGCGCCCCGGGCGCAGGGCGCCTAGTTCAACGGGGCCGATCCGCACCCTCAGCAGCCGGCGCACGCGGAGGCCGGCGGCGGCCATCATCCTTCGAATCTGACGCTTTCGTCCCTCCGACAGCACGATGCGGACGGCGTGGGCGTCGCCGGCCGGCCATGGCTCGACTTCGACGGCGGAGAGACGTTCCCCTTCCGAATCGACGCCGCGGAGGAAGCGCGCGCGCCATTCCGGCGGGAGAGGGCGGTCGGTCCACACCAGGTACGTTTTCAGGACGCCGTGGCGGGGGTGGATGAGCCGGGCGCACAAGTCGCCGTCGTTGGTCAGCAGAAGTAGGCCTTCGCTGTCCGCGTCGAGCCGCCCGGCGTAAAAGAGCCGCGGGAGGCCGGCGCCGCGAAGGAAATCGGCGTAGCAGGGCCGGCGGGCGGGGTCGCGAACCGTGCAGAGCACCCCGCGGGGTTTGTGGAAGGCCACGAGGATTTTTGGCGGCGGCCGAACCCGCCGTCCGTCCACGCGAACGTCATCGACCCCGGGGCGGATCCGGAGGCCGGGTCGGTCGGCCGGTCGACCGTTCACGGTCACGCGCCTGGCCCGCATCAGGTCTTCGCAGCGGCGGCGGGCCGCGACGCCGCATTCGGCCAGAAATTTGTGGAGTCGGACGTCAGGCCGTCGGCTTGGTCTTGGGCAGGCCCAAGGCACGGTCGCCCTTCTTCCACCGGCCGGCGCGCATGAGGATGTCGATCCGCTCGAAGCGCTTCAGGACGTTGCGCCGCATGGTGGTCTTGCCGCCGGCCAGTTTCAAGCTCGAATGCACGGACATGGCGATGGGAACTCCTGCGTTTCCGCGGCGGTGCGCGCCGTCAAAATTTTAGGATGCGCGTGTGCGGATCAAAAGTCAACCTGTTCCTTACCGACCGCGGGTGCGGGGCCCACGGCGCACATGCGGGGCGTGAACGGGAGGTGCGCGTTCGCATCGCTGGACTGTACCGCCTACGCCCGACCCAATCTTTGGGCGGCGCGATGGATGGCGATGGTCGCCGGCGCGCTTGAGCTTGCGAGCGGAGCGGCGCACTGTGTTGCCATGAAGGACGCAGCCGAGAGGTGTGACTCGGGCGCGATGGACGAACATTACATGCGGCGTGCGTTGGTCGAGGCCCGTGCGGCGGCGGCGGCCGGCGAGGTGCCGGTGGGCGCGGTGATCGTCCACGAAGGGCGATTGATCGGCAGGGCGCACAACCAGGTGGAGCGGTTGAGGGATCCCACGGCTCACGCGGAGATTCTGGCGATCACGCAGGCGGCGGCGGCGCTGGGCGACTGGCGGTTGACGGGCGCGGCGGTGTACGTGACGAAGGAGCCCTGCGCGATGTGCGCGGGGGCGTTGGTGCTGGCGCGCGTGGCGCGGGTGGTGTGGGGAGCAGACGATCCCCAGCGCGGCGGTGCGGTGTCGAAGTTCCGCATCCTCGACCACGGCGATTTAAATCATCGATGCCAGTATGCGCGGGGTGTGCTGGCGGCGGAATGTCTGGATCTGTTGAGGAATTTCTTTCGAGAACAACGTGGACGAGAGAGGGGACTT
>CAKZPT010000038.1 GCA_937139365.1 uncultured bacterium
AACGGTTCCAATGCGCACGCGGATCAGCTACGGAGTGGACATCGGCGCCCATGGAGGGGTTTGCGTTCGCGCCGTACGCGACTGGCGGGGAAGGGTTCAAACGACACTTCTCCACAGGGCCGATGGCGGGATCGCCGAGGCGATCAGGTCGGATCTTCGGCCGGGGAGAGCGGCGCTGGTTTGCGCGGCGGTCCCTGCCACGGATACGGCGCTCCGCCGTCTGAAGGTCCCGTTTGCCTCCCGCCGCCGCGCCCGCAAGGTCCTTCCCTCGCTGCTGGACGTCCAGCTTCCCTTCCGCCTCGAGGACGCCGTTGCGGCTTTTCCGGAGGTCCGTTTGGACGGCGGGAACGTGGTGGGGTTGGGCGTGGCCTGTCCCCTTGACGCCGCATGGCGGCGGCTCGAGGATCTGGCGGCGAAGGGCCTCGATCCGGAGATATTGGATTGCGAGGCTCTGGCGGCGTGGGAGTCCGCGGCCCGGGAGGGCCCGCCGGCCGATGGCGCGGCGCGGATTGTGGTGCATGCGACGCCGGAACGTTGGCTGCTGGCCATCGGCGACGCGCGGGGACTGGAGACTGTGCTGACGCTGCGCAACCCCCCGCCCGACGACAATGCGATCCCTGGCGAGGGGGAGCCGACGGCGCTTCGACGACTTCGAGCGGCCGCGGTCGTGGCGCGCGGCGAAGCCGGACGCGCGGTGGAGTGGGCATGGCTGGGGCGGCCGGCGGCGTATGTGGCACGTTGGCGGGATCGGGCGATGGGAGAGCCGGCCCTCGCCGGCCGGCTCGTGCCGGTCGAAGCTCCCGAGGCGGCCCTGGCTCGCGCCTTGGCGGTGCGCGCGCTCGAGGGATCGGCCTGGGCGGCCAATCTCCGGCGGGGACGTCTGGCCCATCGCGGGTGGATGCGATGCCAGCAGAGGGAGGCCGTCCGTGCCGCCGCCGCCCTTCTGGCCGCGGCGGCGCTGGTGGCGTCGGTCGGCGCGGTTCATCGGTGGCGCCTTGGGCGTGAGGAGGCCGCCTTGCGTGACCGGCTGGCGCGGGAGGCAGCGCGCCTCGGCGGCCTGGCGAGGGTGCAGCCGGGTTTCGAGGTCCGCATGGCCCGGGAGGCGGTGGAGCGGAGTCGGGCGGAGTGGGCGCCGGTTGAGCGCCTGTTTCAGCCGGGGCCGGCCGCGGTGCTGGCGGGCCTCCTGCGGGCGGCGACGCAGGCGGGCGCTTCCTTCCACACGGTGGAGATCACCGACCGAGTCGTGAACATCGAAGGAAGCGGACCGTCGCGCGATTCCCCCCGCGCGCTGGGCGACCTTCTCCGCCTGCTGGGGCGCGAGGTGCGCCTGGTCACGTGCGAGGCCCCAAGCCCGGAGGGCCGCTGGTCCTTTACGCTGGAGGGGCGCCAACCGTGACCTTGTCGACCCTCCGCCGGGTGGCGATCGGAACCTCCGCGGCGTTCGCGTTGGCGGCACTGGGATGGGTGGGCTGGATCGGGGCGGTGGACGCGCCAGCCCGCCACGCGCGCCTCGAGGGACTGCGGGCGGAATTGCGGGAGTTGGGGCGTCTGGAGGAGGGCCTGGAGCGGTTCGCGCCGTATTGGCGGGCGTTGGAGTCCACGAGTGGCGCGCCGCCGGCGCCGGCCGACCTGTGGGCGGCGGTCGCGCCGGGCCTTCCTGGGCCCGAAGTGGCGGCATCGGCCGAGCAGCCGCTCCGCCCGCCGTGGCGGGTCCGCCGCCAGGAACTGAGTTTTGCCGAGACGGCGACCGACGCGCTGGGCGCATTTCTCGAGGCCTGCGGCACGGCGCGGCCGCCGTGGCGCGCGTCCTCGTTGCGTCTGCACGCGCTCGACGCCGGGGCGACGCGCGCCCGGGTCTGGCTGGCGCTGGAAGCGGCGGCGAGGGCGCCGGAGGGGACGACGCCATGACGGCCGGCTCCGCCTCGCGCATCGTCAACACGCGGCTCGGGGCCCGGATCGAACCTTCTGGTCCGCGTGTGCGGGCGACCTTGGAACTGCTAGGCGCCCTTGTGGGCCGCGAGTTGAAGGGCCGGTACAAGGGCTCGGCCCTCGGCTTCCTGTGGGCGGTGCTCGTGCCGCTGTTCATGGCGGCGATCTACGTGGTCTTCTTACGGATGCTGGTTGGCCGGGCGCTGACGCCCGACCGGGTGGTGGTCGGCGTGTTCGCGTGGCAGTTCACTGCTCAAAGTGTGCAGGCGGGCATGGCCTCGGTCACCGGCAACGCGAACCTCGTGAAGAAGGTCTTTTTTCCCCGCTGGCTTCTGCCCGCGGCCTCGACGTTGGCGCAGTTGATCAATTACCTGCTGAGCCTGCTGGTGCAGTTTGCGGTGCTGGGGGTGCTGGCGGCGCGCGGGGCGGCGGCCGGTGTTTCGGTGGATCCCTTGCTGCTGCCGGCGGCGGTGGCGCTGCTGACGATGCTCAATTTCGGGATGGCGCTGCTGCTGGCGGCCGCGCACGTTCACTTTCGCGACACGCAGCATCTGGTCGGGGTGCTGTTGAGCGCCTGGTTTTTCGTCAGCCCGGTCATGTACGACCTCGACCTTCTCCGCCCGTGGTTGGCGGGGCGGCCGTGGCTCGAGGCGGCGGTCTGGCTGAATCCGCTGACGCCGCTGCTGACCGGTCTGCGGGCGGCGTCCCTCGATGGCGTCGCCTGGCTGCCTCCGCCATGGGCGGCCGCCGGGCTCGCGGTCGCACCTGCGACGCTGGCGCTCGGCGCGGCGGTCTTCCGGCGTGCGCAACGGCATTTCGCCGACCTTTTGTGAGGGGACACGTGGGCGAGGCGGGCGACATTGCGATCGAGGCGCGTGGGGTGGGCAAGCGCTACCGCGTGCGCGGCCACGCGCCGCCCACCCTGTTCGGCCGGCTCGCCAGCGCGATCCGTGGCCGCCGGCCGGACGAGTTCTGGGCGCTGCGCGAGGCGACGTTCGAGGTGCCGGCCGGCCGCACCTTCGGCGTGATCGGGCCCAACGGCTCCGGCAAGAGTTCGCTGCTGGGCCTGGTGGCCGGCACCATCACGCCGACGTGCGGACGGGTGACGACCCGCGGCCGCGTCTGCTCGCTGCTGGAACTGGGCGCGGGCTTTCACCCCGACCTGACCGGCCGCGAAAACGTCTTCCTCAACGCCGCCCTCCTCGGCATTCCCCGCGAGGATGTCCGTCGCCGCTTCGACCGGATCGCGGAGTTCGCTGGCCTCGGCCCGTTCATCGAAGAGCCGGTGCGGCATTACTCCAGCGGCATGTACGTGCGGCTGGCCTTCGCCGTCGCCGCCGAGTCGGAGCCCGATGTGCTGCTGATCGACGAGGTGCTGGCGGTCGGCGACGTGGCCTTTCAGCTCCGCTGCCTGGACCGGATCCGGGAGCTGCAGCGCCGCAACCGGACGCTGCTGTTCGTTTCCCACGCGCTGCAGACGGTGGAGGAGTTCTGCCATGAGGTCCTGCTCGTCCACCGGGGCTCGATCGTCGCGCGTGGCGAGCCGGCGCCAACGATCCTGCGCTACATCCGCGAGTTCATGGGCGAGGGCGGGCCGGTGTACACGCAGGAGTTCGGAACGCGGGAGGTCGAGATTGCGGACGTGACCTTTCGCGACGCCGACGGGCGCGAGGCCGCGGTCTTCGAGACGGGCTGGCCGATGCACGTGGACGTGCGATGGCGCGCCCGGGGCCGGATCGAGCGGCCGGTCTTCGGCTTCTCGGTCAAAACGGCCAACGGGCTGTACGTGTTCGGCAGCAACACGCAGATCGCCGGCGTGGAGATTCGAGCGATCGAGGGCGAGGGCAAGATCCGCCTGACCCTGGACCCGCTAACGCTGATGTCGGGCCAGTACCTGCTCTCGCTGGCGATCCACTCGTGGGACCACGCCCGTCAATTCCACCGCCGCGAGGACTGGTATCCCTTTGCGGTGCGGAACCCGACCGGCGCCCTCGGCGCGTTCTTCCTGAACTCGCGCTGGACGCCGCCGTCACAGGGCTGAGCGCCGCCGAAGCTCAACTCCCCCCCCCTGGCGGGGGCGGCGAACGCGCGCAGCAGGGGGGCGAGCGAGGAGTCGCCGGCCCGGCCGAGCAGCGCCTCGAAATCCCGTTTCGCCTCGGGCGTGCCGTTGCTCTTGCGGTAGGCTTAGGGGTGGGTGGCGAAGCGCTTGGCGACGTGCTCGTCCATCTGACGGCGGAGTTTGCGAGCCGCCTCGACCTTCGGATTCCCTTTTAGCTTTTGTGCCAGCATCTTCTCGCGCGTCTGAATCGTTCCGCCCAGGCGCATCTCGGAGATCGCGTCCAGCCAATCGGCGGCCCACTCGGGTTCGGCGGCGAGGCGGCCCTCGACCCGATGGAGGATCATCGCGGCCCATGCCTCGCGTTCCTGGCCCAGCTGCGGCCGGCCGGCCCTCTCGCGGGACAGGCCCATGCCCGTGAGCCACGACAAGCTGTCCACGATCAGTTCGGGCCGCCCCCAGAGGTTCGGCTCGACGTGCCACCACGTTTTCGATGTGCGGTCGCCGTTGAACTTCAGCGTGGCGCATGCGACGTCCCACCGGCGGACGTGGTCGGCGGATCCGATGGCGGCGATCGCGAGCTGCTTGGGGAGTTTTTCGACGGCCTCCGGGCCGACGCCGGCGCCGATCAGCCACAGCCCCATCGGGGTGACGCCGGTCGCCCCGCCCGCCAGCTCGACCGCCACCGACACCGCGCCCGAGTACCCGCCGAACACGACCCGCCGCGGGTCCACGGGCAGCCGGGCCAGGGCGTTGCTGAGGACCGTACGGCTGGCCGCCATCGCCTGGTCGTAGTTGTCCGCAGCCCCGCTGGCCGGGGCCACGACGATTAGGCCGTTCAGCCCGGCCGCGTCGAGAAAGCGGCCCAGCGCCTTGGAGGATGGCGTGCGCTCGAGGACCATCAGCAGCAAGGGGTATTTGCGGCCGGCCTGAAGCCCGCGGGGAAGGTACAGATGGAACTTCGCCGACTCGTCGCCGGCGCACGGGATGTCGCCGACGATCTGGCCCAGCGGCCACTCGGTCGTCAGCGGGGCGCCCGTAGTGCCGTACCCCGACGGCGGAACGGACGGTTCGGCGGGCAGGGCAGCGTCGGCTTCCTTCTGTTTCCCCCCGTTTTTTGGTGCCCGCCTCGGCGGTCTGCGCCGCCTCCGCCTTCGCTGCGGCCCCCGGGGGCTCCGCCGCAACCCCCCAGACGGACAGCGCAAGAAAAACCGCCACCGATCCGCTCCCTGCCCGTGGTTGAGATGAAGCGATCATCGGCGGGCCCTCTTTGCGGGGTATTATACGGACGCGCCGCCGCCGTTGTCCAGAGCGTCAAACCGGTTTTCACCGGTCGGATTTCCCACTAGAATGCCGAGACGATTCCAACGCGGCTCGGCCCGCCGCCGGCGTACGGAACGCGCTCGGGGGCCGGACGGCGACCAGGATGGGGAGTTCAGGCCCGTGAGCGCGATGAGCATTCAGGAGATTCAGGATCTGTTGCCGCACCGGTACCCGTTCCTGATGGTGGACCGAATCCTCGAGTGCGACGACCGGGAGCGGATCGTCGGGATCAAAAACCTGACGATCAACGAGCCGTTCTTCCAGGGCCACTTCCCTGGCCAGCCGGTGATGCCCGGCGTTCTCCAGCTCGAGGCCATGGCCCAGGTCGGCGGCATCCTGTTGAACAAAATCACCGGCCGCGTCCAGGTGATGTACTTTCTGGCGATCGACAAGGCGCGCTTCCGCCGCCTGCTGACCCCGGGCGACCAGATGATCATCGAGGTCAGGTTCCTCAAGATGCGCCTGAACATGGCGCGGTTCGTCGGGCGGGTGTTGTGCAACGAAGAACTGGCCTCGGAGGCCGAATTGATGTTCGGCACCGGCCGCGAGCCTGCCGCGTCGACATGACCCGCATCCATCCCACCGCGGTTGTCGATCCGGGCGCCGAGCTGGGCGACGGGGTCGAGATCGGTCCCTATTGCATCGTCGGCCCGAAGGTGCGGCTTGGAGCCCATTGCCGTCTGCTGTCGCATGCGGTGGTGGACGGCCGCACGGACGTCGGCGAGGGCTGCACGATCTATCCGTTCGCGTCGGTGGGGACACGGACGCAGGACCTCAAGTTCCGCGGCGGCGATCCGCGGGCGGAGATCGGACCGGAAACGGTGATCCGGGAGTACGTGACGATCAGCACCGCGACGGCCGACGGCGACGTCACGCGGGTCGGAGCCCGCTGCCTTTTGATGGCCAACTGCCATGTCGCACACGATTGCGTGCTGGAGGACGAGGTGATCCTGGCCAACAGCGTGGCGCTGGCGGGCCATGTGAAGGTCGGCCGCCGGGCGACGATCGGAGGGCTGGCGGCCGTCCACCAGTTCGTGCGGATCGGAACGGAGGCCTTCATCGGCGGGTTAACGAAGGTCACGCAGGACGCCCCGCCGTACATGCTGGTGGACGGCAACCCGGCCGCGGTGCCGGCGATCAACCGCGTGGGGCTGCAACGCCGCGGTTATGCGCCCGAGGCGATCGAGGCGCTCGGCCGGGCCCACCGCTTGCTGTATCGCCAGGGCCTGAACGTGAGCCAGGCGCTCGAGCGCATCGAGGCGGAATTGAGCGGTCCCGAGATCCGCCAGCTGGTGGAGTTCATCCGGCGGTCCGAGCGGGGTATCATCCGCTGAAGGAGCGTGCCAGTTGATGCGTTGGGGCGCATGGGTGTCCGCGATCGCGGCGGCCGCCGCAGTGGTGGCCGCGGAGCCGGGCGCCGGACGGGTCCAGTTCAATTTCGACCAGGCCGACCTGCGCGTGCTGGCGCGCATGGTCGGGGAGATCACCGGCCGGCGGTACGTCGTCAGCGACAAGGTGTCGGGCACGGTGACGGTGGTCTCGCCGACGCCGCTGACGCCGGAGGAGGTCGGACGGATCTTTTTCTCCATCCTCGAGTCCCGCGGCTTTGGCGTGGTGGAGCGGGAGGGGATTTCGTACATCGTGCCGCTGCCGGAGGCGCAGGGCCTGGGTATGGCCCCGCCGCTGGCGGCGGCGGGGCCGGAGGCGGCGGGCGGGCGGCTGGTGACGCGGGTGGTGGTGCTGGAGCACGTGGAGGCCGCGGAGGTGGCGCGGACGATCGAGCCGCTGGTCCGTGGGGCGAAGGCGGGCGGCCTGGCGGTATTCGCGCCGGGCAATCGCCTGGTGATCACCGAGACCGAATCGAACCTGCGCAGGATCGGGGGCATTCTGGCCGAGATCGACCGGCCCGGCTCGACGCGCACGATCGAGGTGGTTCGGTTGCGGCACGGGCTGGCCGAGGAGCTGGCCCAGCAGGTGGTGGCCGCCCTCGCGGGCGCCGAGCCGGCGGCAACGGGGGTCGGCCGGCACATCCGGCAGGTGGTGGAGGGCGGCGGCGCGCTCCCGAGCGGGGCGATGGTCATCCCCTCGCCGGCGGCCAACAGCCTCGTGCTGGTGGGCACGCCGGTGCAATTGGCGGAGCTGAAGCGGATCGTCGCGTTGCTCGACGTCGAGCCCGCCACGGGCCAGGGCCGGCTCAACGCCGTGCCGTTGCGCTACCTGGCCGCCGAGGAGGCCGCGAAAAGCCTCACCGCTCTGCTGCAAAAGAGCGTCGACAAGGACGCCCGCCAGCGAATCTCCATCGAGCCGATCCCCGCCAACAACGCCCTGCTGGTCTACGCGTCGCCTTCCGATTTTCAGTGGGTCGCCGAGCTCGTCCGTGGGCTGGATACGATGCCCAGCCAGGTCCTGGTCGAGATCCTGATCGCCGAGACCGACGCGGACCGCTCGCTCAACCTCGGCGTCGACTGGACCACGATCGACCTGCCCGGCCGGGGCGAAACGGTGGTGGCGGCCCGCAGCCGTCCAGGCGCGTCGGACGCCGTTCAGGACCTACTGACGAAGAACGTCTTCCCACAGGGCCTTTCCCTCGGCGTCCTGCGGGGGACGTCGCAGGGCATGGCGATCCCCTTCTTGCTTCAGACGCTGCAGCAGAACCGCGACGTGCGGATCCTCTCCAGCGTGCCGCTGCTGGTGCAGAACAACAGCGAGGCCACCGTCAACGTAGTGGAGAACATCCCCGTGCTGCGCTCGACGATCGAGGGCGGCGCCGGCACCTCGCGCGACATCATCCAGAACATCGACCGCATGGACGTCGGCATCAAGCTGAAGGTCGCGCCGCGCGTGAATCCGGACCGCGAGGTCACGCTGGTACTCAACCCCGCCATCGAGGCGATCGTGGACACGGGACCGGCCGGCCAGCAGTTCGCGCCGACGATCGCGCGCCGGGAGGTGAAGACGACGATCACGGTGCCCGACCGCTCGACGGTGGTCATCACGGGCCTCATCCGCGAGGACAAGGGACGGCGCGAGCGCAAGATCCCGCTGCTCGGCGACATCCCGTGGCTGGGAGCCCTCTTCCGCTACTCCACCGACACCAGCCGGCGGAACAACCTGTTGGTGTTCGTTACGCCCCGGATCGTCGCGGGCCGCGCGGAGGCCGACGCCGTCGGGGCCGCGCTGGAACGCCGCACGGGGCTGGGCGGCGTTTCGGAGTCGATCCGCGCCGAGCCGCCGGCGCAACCGGAGTGACCGTGCCGTGGACGTGGCGGCCCACCTGGCGGCGCGCGGGGTGCCGTCCGAGCGGTTGGAGGAGGCCGTCCGCCGCAGCGTCGAGGAGGGACGCCCGCTGGGGGAGGTCGCGGTGGACCTCGGGTTGGCCGACGCGGGCGAGCTGGCCGCCGCCGCCGCCGCGGAACTGGACATCCCCTTTGTCCCCGTCGTGTCGGACGAGTCCGTGGACCCCGAACTGGTCGCGCGGCTTCCGGTGGAGTGGTGCCGGGCCCGGCGACTCCTGCCCATCCGCTGGGAGGGGGCGCCGGCCGCGCTGATGGGCCGCGCCGAGGCGTTCGACGCGATCGAACATCTCGCCGTCCTCCTCGGCCGCGACCTCCCGCCCGTGCTGACGACGCCGGCGGAGCTGGACCGCACGATCGAGCGCTGTTACTTCCGGCGGACCGCCACCGCCCCCACGGCCCGGCCTTGGGCTGCGGAGCCGGCGGCCGTCTCCCCCGCTGCCGCTGGCGCCGAGGACCTGCTGCGAGCGGCCGACGGCGCGCCGGCGACCCAGGCGGTGAACTATCTGCTGCTGGACGCGCTGCGCGCCGGCGCGTCGGACATCCACCTCGAGCCCGAGGAGGACCGTCTGCGCGTCCGCTTCCGGATCGACGGCCTACTGTACGAGCAGCCTGCCCCGCCGAAGGCCCTCGAGGCCGCGCTGGTGTCCCGGCTCAAGGTCATGGCCCGAATGGACATTGCCGAACGGCGGTTGCCGCAGGACGGCATGGCCCGCGTCCGCGTTGGCGCGCGCGAAATCGACGTGCGGGTGTCGTCGGTGCCGGTTGCGGACGGCGAACGGCTGGTGCTGCGGCTGCTCAACCAGCAGACGGCGTTGCTTCCGTTGTCGGATCTGGGCATGGACGCCGAAGAGCTGGAGGCCGTCCGCGCGCTTCTACGCGAGCCGCAGGGGCTGGTGCTGGTGACCGGCCCGACCGGCAGCGGGAAGACCACCACCCTGTACGCGGCGCTGCAGGAACTCGACACGCGGCGGCTGAACATCCTGACCATCGAAGACCCCGTCGAGTACCGCCTGCCGGCGATCAGCCAGATGCAGGTCAACCCCCGGATCGGCCTGACCTTTGCCCGGCTGCTGCGGCACGTGTTGCGCCAGGACCCGGATGTGGTGCTGGTCGGCGAGACGCGAGACCTCGAGACCGCGGAGATCGCGATCCGCGCCTCGCTGACCGGCCACCTCGTGTTCACGACGCTGCACACCAACGACGCCGTCTCGGCTGCATTGCGTCTGGCCGACATGGGCGTGGAGCCCTACCTGCTGGCGGCTTCGCTGCACGGCGTGATCGCGCAACGGCTGGTCCGGCGGCTCTGCCCCGCCTGCCGCCGCCAGGCGCCGCTGTCGGCGGCCGACCTCGACGGCTTCGGCCTCGGCGCTGCGGCGGCTTTTCCTAACGGCGTACACTGGGTTGCGTCGGGTTGCCCGGAATGCCTTGAAGGCTACCGGGGCCGCGTCGGCCTGTTCGAGTTGTTGCGGGTGACGCCGGCGATCGCGGAGTTGCTTCGGGCCGGCGCGACGACACGGACGCTGATGGAGGCGGCGATGTCGGCCGGCATGCGGCCGCTGCGCCGGGCGGGCCTAGCCCGCGTGGCGGAGGGGACCACCAGCCTGGCGGAACTGCGCCGCGCACTCGGCCGGGCGGAATGAGAACGTTCGACTACGCCGGCTTCGACATCGGCGGCCGCCGCGTGCGCGGCCTGGTGGAGGCCGACAGCCCGAAGGCGGCCCGGGAGTGCCTGGCCGCCCAAGGCGTGTTCGCCGAGCGCCTGACGCCGGTCGAGGCGCGCCGCGGGGGGGGGCGCTGGAATCGTGGGGCCGATCGCGCGGCCATGTATCGCGAACTGGCCGCGCTGCTCCAGGCGGGCCTTCCCTTCGCGCCGGCGATCGGCATCCTGATCGACTCCCCGGAGTGGGCCGGCGCGCGCACGGCGCTGGCGGGCATCCGCGACCGCGTGCGCGACGGGGCCACGCCGGCCGACGCGATCGCTGCGGCCGGCGCCAGCCGGCTCGAGATTGCCCTGCTGCAGGCCGGCCAGCGTGCCGGCGCGCTGGCGGATTCGATGCGAAGGATTGCGGAGATGCTCGAGGAGGAGGCGCGCATCCGCGACCGGATCCGTTCGGCGATGATCTACCCGCTCATCGTCTGCGTGCTGGCGCTGGGCATCGCCGTCGGCGTGCTCGGGTTCCTGTTGCCGTCGTTCGCGCGGATGTTCGAGGATGCCCGCGTTCCGCTGCCGACGATCACGCGGGCCGTGCTGGCCGCCGGGCGATGGGCTCGCGCGACCGGCCCGTTGGCGGCCGTCGGGGCCGTCGTTGCGACGGTCGCGCTGCGCCGGCGTCTGGCGCGCTCGGCCTCGGCGCGCGTTGCGTGGGAGCGTTTCCTGGCGCGCGTGCCGGGCGTGGGCGGAGCGCGGGAGGCGCTCGTCGGCCTGAGGTTTGCGCGTGTGCTTTCGCTGCTGCTGCGCGGCGGCATTCCGCTGATCGAGTCCCTGCCGATGGCCGCGGCGGCCAGCGGAAGCGCCGCGGCGGAGGAGGGCATGGCGCGGGAGGTGGAAGGGGTCCGGCACGGCGGGACGCTGCGCGACGCGATCCGGCGCATCGAGCCGCTGCGGTCCCTGCTGGCCGGCTGGATCGAGGCGGGCGAGCAAAGCGGCGACGTGCCGGCAATGCTGGACCTGGCCGCCGCGCGGTGCGAGGAGGTCTGGAATCGGCGGCTCGCCCGGGCGCTGGCGCTCATCGAACCGTTGTTGATCATGGCGCTTGGCGGCCTGGTCTTCGTCCTGGCGCTCGCGATCCTGCTGCCGATCCTCAATCTCCACCAGCAGATCGGTTGAACGAGCTGCGCCGCAACGGTCAGCGCGGCGTCTTCAACCCGGTCGCCGTCAGCACCACCGCCACCGGCGGGGGCAGGTCCACGGACGGGCGGCGCAGGTACGCCCATGCCGCCGCGGAGGTGATTTCGATGTCCAAGCCGCGAGCCACCGCCTCTCGCCATGCCACGCGGATCTCCTCGTCGGTGACCGTCTCGATCCGCCCGCCCGTGCCGAGCGCCGCGGTCCTCACCTGGTCGGCCCGTACGGGATGGCGCACGCGGATGCCCTCGGCGATCGTATCGGCGCTGTCCGGCGGGGACGGCCGGCCGGCAAGCGGCGCGCATCCGGCAGCCTGAACGCCAATCAAGGCCGGCTCGACCGCGATGCGCCGAGCGCGAATCAAGCCGGAGAAACCCAAAGCGAGGCCGAGCAATTGCCCTCCCTGGCCGGCGGGCAGTACAACGGATCCGGGGGCGCGACCGAGGCCCTCGACCAGCTCGAATGCGAGCGTGGCGTAGCCGGCCAGTTGGAACGGTGACCAGGCGTGGCTGGCCCACGGCGTCCCGGCGGCAGTGGCGGCCTCCGCCTGGCGCGCCGCGTCCTCGCGGGTCGGGCACGCTATCACCCTCGCGCCAAAGGCGCGGATCTGCGCAAGCTTGGGTCCCGAGGCCGAGGCCGGCACGAAGACCGTCGCGCGCAGGCCGGCCCGGGCGGCGTACGCGGCCAACGCCGCGCCGGCGTTGCCGGAGGAGTCCTCGACCACCTCCTCCATGCTGCGGTCAGCCGCCATGGCGACCAGCACGGCCGACCCGCGGTCCTTGAACGAACCCGTCGGATTGGCGCCCTCGATCTTTAACGCCACCGGCCGGCCGGCGATCTCCTCGCGGACCACCGGTGTCCTGCCCTCGCCGAGCGACCACCGCTCCGTCCCCGCCGGCAGGCCGAGCCATGAACGCCACCGCCAGATGCCAGGTCCGTCCGGCTCGGGAACCGGCGGCGTGTCGGGGTCCGGATCGTAGAAACCACCGCACTCGACGCACCGATGCGGGAGACGTGCGGCAGGATAGGGCGATCCGCAGAGGGAGCAATGCCAGTTCACTGTGCGGCCGCCGGCTTCCTCACGGCGCGAGCGGCGAGAAGAGAATGCACACCGGTACCGGCACCCGCGCCTCGCCGACCGGCGCGCCAGGTTCGCCGGTGACCGGATCGAGCTCCAACACGACGATGTTGTCGGTTTCCTGGTTGGCCGCCAGCAGGAACCGGCCAGCGGAAGCCACCGCAAAATGGCGCGGTGTCCGTCCGCCGGTGGGCGCGTGCCCCGCCAGTTCTGGAACTCCGTCGTCGCGCAGCCGGAACCACGCGATGCTGTCGTGTCCCCGGTTCGACGTGTACAGGACACGACCGTTCGGGTGGAGCGCGATCTCCGCCGCCGTGTTGGCGCCGGCGAAATCGGCCGGAAGCGCGCCGACGGTCGCCAGCGGAACGAGCCGGCCGTTGTCCCTCGCGAAGGCGGTGACGGAGGACGTCAATTCGTTGACCGACCACGCCCGGCGGCCGCCGGGATGGAGAAGGAAATGCCGCGGTCCCGAGCCGGCCGGCGCGACGCCGTCGCCGTCCGGGCATCGCTCAAGCCGAGGTCCTTCCGGCGTCTCGATCCACCGGTACGCCACCACGCGATCGATCCCGAGATCCGGCACCCAAACGAACCGGCCCAGGGGGTCGGGGGTGACACCGTGGGCGTGCGGGCCGGTCTGGCGGCGTTCATGCAACCCGCGGCCCTCGTGTTGGAAACGCTGCGCTGGCGGCCCCAGGCGACCGTCGGCGTCGAGCGGAAAAACGACCACGCTGCCGTCCACGTAGTTGGCGACGACCACGGCGCGGCCGAGCGGATCGGCGGCGAGATGGCAGGGCACCGGTCCTTCGCTGGACTGGACCCCAAGGGGTTCCAGCCGTCCGGAGGGGGGATCGCACCGATAGGCGGCGAAGGCGCCGGTCGGGTGGCCCTGGTGTCGTCCGATCTCGTGGACGGCGTAAAGCACCGGCCGGGTCGGATGCAACGCGAGGAAGGAGGGGTTGGTGGCCGGGGCGACGGGGCGGACGTCGGTGAGCGCGCCGGAGGACGGATCGAAACGGGCCGCGTAGATGCCCTCGCTGCCGCGTCGGGAACAGGTGCCGATCCAGATCGTGTCGCCGCGGGCCTCGAGGAGCGCGACGGCGAGCGCCGCCACCGCGGCCAACGTTGTTTCGGATTCTCATCGCGTGACTCCTTGGGCGCCGGCCGTGGTAGGAGTCGCCGGCCGGCGAAACGTTACCTTGGCGTGAGGGGGCGCGAGCGGGATCCAGACGCGGAAGTCGGAGGTTCTTTTCTGCCACGTGTTTCCGGCGGAGGCGAAGTCGCACATCGGGATCGGATCGGCCCCCCCGACGGAGACACGCCATGCGGTCCGTATGAACTCGGGGGCGTGGATGCGCTCGACGACGGGCCGGGCGGGCGGCGCAGGCCATGCGACGGCCCGGTGGATCTCGGTCTCGCCGAGGCGAATGTCGCGCGCAAGCACGACGGGGCCGACCGCGACGGCGACGAAACCATTGGTCGGCCTAAGGTCGGCCTGGCCGAGGAACGGGATCAGGCGAGGCGTGAGGTCGAGCCGCAGACGAACCGATCCGCCGGAGGGCGACGCGGCGGCCACCGTGGCATAACTGCCAGGCCGGGCCGAGGACGGCGCGGCGCCTGGGCCTCGACGGTGGCCGACGAGGTCCACTCGGGCACGCGCGCCCTCAGCCGGGTCGGACGCGCCGGCTCCGCCGCCCAGCGGATCTCGATCTCGCCGTCGTCGGGATAACGGGTGTGGATCTCCCATCGAATGCGCCCCTCCGCCGAGGCGAGCGTACCGGTGCCGGGGAGGTACAGGTTGACGGTGAAGTCGCCGGGCTGCGGTCCGCCCATCACCGCGACTTCGGCCGCCTGGAGCAGCCCCCGCGGGGTGTTGGCGACGCAGCAGTGGTGATGCTGGAGCCGGCAGTGGGGCGGGGCCGGCCAGTGCTCGCCGGACAACAACTGCCGTCGGAGGCCCCAGTCGCCGGCGGGATTCATCGCGCCGAAGAGGACGTTGTGGAGCGTCAGTTCGATCTCGTCGGCGTACTCCGGCCGCCCGGTGAGGCGGAGGAGGCGGGCGTTGAGACGGCTCCAGTAGACCGCGTCGCAGATCTCCGCCTCCGTCTCCAGCAGCCGCGCCGCCTTGATCAGTTTGTCGTTCTTGCCGATGCCTCCGAACACCGTCCGCTCGTACTCGCGCAGCACCCGCTGGATGTTCGTGGCGGCGGCAAGATGCTCGGGCGTGCCCTCGATCGCATAGAGTTACAGCGGTCCTTCGACGCACGAGATGAACTCGTAGGCCTTCGTCCACTGGGCGGGGTTGGGGAACCACTCGTCCACGGGCCGACCCTCGAGGCCCTTGCGCACGATGTCCGGAGGCCGGCCAGGGCGGGAGGACCACTGTTCAATGATGGAATGGGCATATGCCAGGCGGCGCGGATCGGCCGTCCACCGATAGAGCTTGACCACGGGGCCGAGGATCGAGGTGCTCGGCAGCCCCTCGAACGTGCCGGTCTCGATGATCGGCACGGCCCCGGGGCCGACTTCGGTCATCAGATGATCGAGAAGGCCGCGCGCTCCGGAGTGGGCGGCCTCGGAGTTCAGCAGGTCGTGGAGGGCGATCAGGCCCCACAGCGTCTACTTGCGGCATCAGACGTTCCAGTTGTTGGCCTTTTCGCCGGGCGTGCGGACGAACGGGGAGTCGTGGTAGGTGTCGATGTAGCCGTCCTCGCGCCGGGCGGCAAGGAGTCGGTCCAGCGTGGCGGACAGCTCCGCCCGCAAGCGCGGGTCCCCGGTGTACCGTTGCGCCTCGACGGCGCCGAGGATCCACTTGCCCCAGAACTCGCCCTGCCACAGGCCCCGGCCGGGCGCCAGCCGGTCGTCCACACGGCGACGGAAGGCCTCTTCGGCCTCGGGCAGGATTTCGCGCAGGGCACGGTCGCCGAGGAAGCGGTCGGCGAGGAGGCGTCGCAGCGTGGCGCCATACGGGCCGCCGAACGCCGCCGAACCCAGCGGCGCGGGCGACAGAACATCCGCGATGCGGTTGGTGATCGGCAAAGCGGCCACGACCGCCAGGCTGGCGAGGATGGAGTTCATCATCCGGTTTTCTCCGTGGGTGTTTCGCGCGGCAGATCGGCGACGCCCAAGACCTCCTGAACGGCGGCGATCAGACGGGCGCGCACAAAGGGCTTGGCCAGGACGGTGGCGGGGGGCGACGGAAGAATCGCGCGCAATTCGGATTCCCCGTAACCGCTGCATAGCACGATCGGCAGGCCAGGCCGAATCGCCCGCAGACGGCGGATGGCGCCAGCCCCGTCCTCGTCCGGAAGTTGGAGGTCCACGAGCGCAGCGGCGATGGCAGGCGTGCTCCGGATGACCCGCTCGGCCTCGGCAACGGTAGAGGCGGCAAGCGTTCGGAAGCCCGCCTGTTCCAGCATGCGGCCGGTGGCGGTGCGCACGGCCGGCTCGTCGTCCACGACCAGCACGGTCGCCGGCGGCGCCGGCGGGATGGCGGCGGCGGGCGCCGGGGGCGACGGGGAGGTGACGTCGGCACGGTCCGCGACGGGAAACAGCGCGCGGAACGATGCCCCCTCGCCCGACCGGCTCCGGACGCGCAGGTCGCCGCCGTGGCTCCGCACGATGCCGAGGACGGCCGGGAGCCCGAGGCCGCGCCCGGGGGACTTGGTCGAATAAAAGGGGTCGAAAATCCGGTCCATCTGGCCGGGCGCGATGCCGGGGCCGTCGTCTGCGACCTCCAAGTAGACATAGTCCCCGGGCGGCAGCGGTTCGCCGACCGGACGGGTGGCCGGCAGGCCGGCGGGGAGGGACTCGGTCCCCGTAGACAGGCGAATCGAGCCGGAGCGCTCGCCGATCGCCTCGGAGGCGTTGGCCAGCAGGTTGATGAGCAATTGACCGATCTGGTTGGGATCGCCGCGAATGGAGGGTAGGCGGTTGGCCAGCTGCAGGTCGAGGGTGATGTGGCGGCCGACGGTGATGGCGATCAGGTGCGCCATGTTCTCGATCACGTCGTTCAGTTGCAGCGGTTCGAAGGCCATGCGGCCACGGCCGGCGAAGGCCAGGAGCTGGCGGCACACGTCGGATGCGCGGCGGGAGGCCTGCATGATGTCCAGCAGGGTCCGTTGGGCCGGATGGTCTGGCGCAAGATCCTCCTTCGCCAATTCGGCCCCGCCGTGGATGGCGGTCAGGATGTTGTTAAACTCATGGGCAATGCCGCCGGCAAGGAGGCCGAGGCTTTCGATCTTCTGGAGTTCCTGGGCGCGGACCTCGAACTGGCGGCGGCGGATTTCCTCGGCATGGCGCTGCGTGACGTCCGAGACCACGAGCGCCACGCGGCCCGGCGCTGGTCGGTGGGCGGTGATATCAAAGTGGCGCCCCAACAGGCCGAATTCCCCCGCCGTCCGCACGGGGGCTTGCGTGTCGCCGGCGGCCAGCCGCAGAAGGTCCGTGCCTTTCTCCCCGGCGAGGGCGGGCCAGAAATCCTCCAGCCGGCGGCCCACGAGGTCGGTGGCGGGCAGGCCGAGCAACCGCTCGAACGCCGGGTTGGCGTCAAGGCACCGCAGCGAGGCCGGCCCGGTGTCATCGGCGGGGACCAGCTCGAATATCGCATAGCCGTCCGCGATGGAGGTGAACAGTTGCTGGTAGGCCATGTCGCTGGCCTTCAGCCGGTCGGCGATCCGGAACTCTTCCGTCCGGTCGCGAACGATCGCCAGCCAACCGGCGACCGAGCCATCGGCGCCGGCCAGGGCGATCAATGACACCTCCGCCCACACCGTCCCGCCATCGGGGGTCGCGTAGCGCTTGACGATGTGGCCAACGGCGTGGCGTTCCTCTAGGGCTCGCCGAAGACGCCGTTCCTCCGCCGGCCATTCGTCCGGCGGGGTGATGTCGCGTGCGTGCAGCCCCCGCAGATCTTCAGGCGGACGACGGAGCAAATCGGCGAACACCCTGTTGCAATCCAGGATGCGGCCGTCGGCGGAACACAGCGCCAAGCCAATTCTCTCCTGCGGGCATGTCCCCGCCAGTCGGGCCCCCGATAGATCGTCCAGCTTATGGGGGATCCCATCGCCGGCGGCCCGGCGCCGCGACGCGAACGCGACGCCGGCCGCCGCCAGCGCACATCCCGCCACGCCGCCCAACAAGAATCCCGCAAACAGCCACCATGTAGTCCCGGAGAATCGGACCAGGTATCTCGAGGGGGATGGATGCGCAACTGGATCTTCCAACTTCGTCAGGTCCTGCCTGCGTTTGCGCCCCGTCCAACAACAGCGATTGCGGGACATCGGTTTCCGCCGACGGAGAGCCTGCCCGCCCAGCCAAGGCGGGCCATCGCATCCATCTTTTGTGCCGTATTGCGGGGCAGGATACCCCCGCTTGCTGACAACGCAAGCCGGTCAGCCAGCCGGCCGGTGAGGCATCCTGAAGCCCTGTAATGCGGGAACGGCGAACTGCAGTTGGCGCGCGCTCGAACCGAGGGCGGCTTGACGAGGGAACCGACCCGTCGGAGCCAAGGTCGCGTGGAAGTCGATGCCACATGGACCTATTCGAGCCGTTCCGCCCAGACTGGGGGCGACTCGGACTTGCCTTTGAGCCGGGGGACGTTCTGCACCGGCGCGCAATCAGCTCAGGAGGGAGGCCAAGGCACCTGCCGCGGCGTTTAGCTTTCGGGGACGTAGATGCCGGTCAGCGCCATGTCGTCGCGATAGTGCCGCCGGTGGCGGACGAGCTTGAGGGTCTCCTCAACGAGGATGGTGGCCAGCTCCGACCAGTAGTTGGGCTCGTCGTCAGGGATTCGGCGGTCCGCCTCTTCCAAGAGACGGGCCAACCATGACTCCAAGTACAGCCGCTCGTGATTGAGATGGAAGTTGAGGCCATCGAGGCTTGCGCGGAGGTGGGGCACGTAAAGGCCGTCGGTCATCAGCAGCAGACAGTCGTCGGTGGTGAGCGGCTCGATGGGGGTGGCGCGCGTCAGGAGCTCCCGGTTGTGCTCTTCCACCCCGAGTCCCAAAAATGCGTTGAGGCGCTTGGCCTGTTCCATCATTTCGTCCCGGAACAGGGTGATCTCGCCCCGATCTTCGACAAGGGCGGCCAAAGCGTTGTGGTCCCGAGTGAGGCATCGCACCCGGAAGCGGCGACTTCCATCGGCGGGGTCGCGCGGGGAGCGGGTGATCCGGTAGGCGCGGCAGTCACCGAGCCAGTGCACGCGCCCCGCGACCCCCTCAAGGAATACGAAGAGGACGCAAAAGCCGAAGGCGGCGCGGTCATGCCTCTGCCGGAACTCGAAAATCTGCTGGTCGTGCCAGAGCAAGTGGCCGGTGAGGCGCGCCTGCAATTCCGCCAACCCCGCCCCCGCGTCGCCTTCGATCAGGCGGCGGAGATCGCGGGCTAGCACGCGCATGTAGTTGCGCCATCGAAGACCCTCGGGGTGGCCGATCATGTCGCTGACGCCGAACAGGGCCCGGGGCGGCCGGAGGGCGCACAGGCAGAAGTCGGAGGAGCGGCGGGGGTAGGTGAACGTGAAGTAGTCCGGCAGCGCGTCGGCGACAGCCGTCATCGCATCTCCTGGCCTCCGGTGACGTTGATCGCCTGGCCGGTCATGTAGCTGGCCGCGTCGGAGGCGAGAAACACCAGCACGTTACACACGTCCTCGTAGGTGCATCCGCGGCCGAGCGGAACCTGGGCCAGGTAGGCGCGGCGGACGTCCTCGACCGTGCGTGCACCGGGCACCTTCCCGGCCCGCAGGTACTGGGCGAACAGTCCATGCTCAGGGTCGGTCCAGAGCGGCGAGTCGAGGAGATTGCCGGGGCAGACGGCATTGCAGCGGATACCGTGGGGGGCCATTTCGAGGGCGACACTCTGGACCAGCCCGATGCCTCCGAACTTGCTGGCCGCGTACGCGGAGTTCGCCGCGCTGCCCTTCTTGCCCGACTTCGAGTTCACCTGCAGGAGACACCCGCGGCGGCGGGGCATCATCACTCGGCACGCGTGCTTGAAGGTGAGGAAATTGCCGACCAGGTTCACCTCGATCACCGCCCGCCATTTTGCGGCGTCCGCCTCCGCGATCGGCTCGGCGATGAGGATCGCCGCGTTGGCGATCGCGATGTCCACCGGTCCTATCTCGGCCTCGGTGGTATCAAAGAGGGCACGGACATCGTCCTCGCGCGTCACGTCCACCCGCAGGCCGCGCGCGCGGCGGCCGGTCTCGATGGCGATGCGCGCGGCGACACTCTCGGCCGCCTCGCCCCGGATGTCCGCGACGACCACGTCGCAGCCCTCGCGGGCGAACCGCAGGCTGATGGCCTCCCCCAAGCCCTGCGCGCCGCCCGTGACGACGGCGATCCGGCCGGCCAGCATCGGGGCATTCAAACGGCGTCTCCTCCGGAAGCGGACGGACGCCCGGCGGCGAAGGCGGTGAGCAGCTCGGCCTCGGCCTCCTTGGTCCACACGCCGTCCGCGAGCTTGGCGGCGGCCGTCGGGCAACGGGTCGGCAATTCCTCCAGCCGCGTGAGCGGGAGCCCGCGGCAGGCGGGATAGACGAGGATCTTGCCTGCGATCGACTGGGTCTCCACGGCGCGAATGCCGTCGATCGCGCCGTCCAGACCGGCGACCGCCGCGACCGAGACGTTGGTGTCCAGCGTGCCGTTTTCGACCTTGGCCAGCACGGCGCGCATGTCGTCCATCGTCGAGCCGCTGGTGCCGATCAGGTACAGCTGTCGTTCCACATAGGCGTCGAGGTTGAGCGGTCCGCCTTTGTCGGCCGGGATGCCGGCGAAGATGTTCACGATGCCCCGCGGGGCGGAGCTGTCGACCGCTGCGGCGACGAGCGCGGGGGAGGGGGCCATCACCACGGAGTAATCGAAGGGCCCCGGCTTCAACCCGCGGGTGGAGTTGTAGGACTCGTAGACCACGCCGTGGCGTTTGGCCAGCGGTTTGGCGATGCGGTCCAGCGCGGCCAGCCTCGGCGTGCTGAGGTCGCAGGCGACGACCGTCAGGCCGACGACGCCCTCGCAGATGTCGCGCACGACGTGCATGACGCCCATCGGCCCGCCAGCGCCGATGACGTGGACGCGGTTGTTGGGCCGCACCTCGCCGGTCTCGGGGATGGCGGCGAGGGCGTCGGCGGGATCGTGGGAGAGGGTGCCCACCATTCGAAGGTTACGGTAGTGGATCGCGCCGAACGCGATCGCGACCGGCCGGCCGAACCGGGAGCCGCCGAGCACCAGCAGCAGCAGGCCGTGGCTGGCCATCCGGTTGAAGACGCGATCCACCATCTCGGGGTCATGGCCGAAGTAGATCACGTCGTCGTAGGGCTCGCCCTGCGTTTCCGCCAGCGAGTTGGCCCGCTCGGCCGGCACTGGCCAGCGCGCGGGCACCGACAGCCGCGGCGAGACCCAGGTCATCCGCGCCGGGCGCGGGCCGGAGGCGAGCAACCGGCGAAGCTTTTCGATGTCTGGCGTCGAGTCGGCGATGACCAACAACCGGCCGTCGGCCTTCAACGTGCGCCGCTCGCGGGTGCGGTACGACTGCTCCACGCACGCCCACGGCTCGACCAACGCATAGGCGGCGGCGGACCGCTGGCCCTCGGGGGCCTTCAACAGCATGCTCTCCCCTTCCGGCGACACCACCAGCCGTTCGTCGAGCAGGACGTATTCCTGAAGCGCGCCCTCGAAGTTGTAGCCGAACGCCGCGTTGGACTCCGCCGTGCGGATCCAGCGCCAGTCGGCCTGGATGAAGTAGCGCTCACCCCGTTTGACGCGGTGCACGCCGGGGCCGACGGCGGCGATGCGGACAACCGGCTCATGCCCCGGCACCGTCGGCAGTGAACCTGGCACGTAGCTCGGGAACGAGGCCAGCACGGCGGCGTCGACTCCTCCCACCACCTCTCCCTTGCGAACATGGGCGGCGAACTGTTTCAGCAGCTTGAGGTCGGAAAAGCAAAGGCCCACCGCCACGACCTCGCAAAGGAATTGGTGCGGTCCCGGCTGGGGGACGGGCTTGGCCTCGTTGAGCGCCAACTCGTCCGGCCCCACCAGTTGCACGGCCCGCTGGACGGAGGGAATGGAGGTGGAATGCTTCACGGATGCATCCTCATGTTCTAAGGCTTGTCCATCGTCGCACGAGATGGTTAAGGATTCGACGGGCACACTCGGCTTTGCTCACACGGCCCCAACGGGACCACGCGGGGGGGGAGCCGGCCTGGAGAAACTCGAACTCGGCGGCCTCGGCCCCCGGGCTGTCCGGCCCGTTGAGCACGATCGCGTCGAACCGCTTACTGCGCAGCTTGGCCGCGGCATGCGTCCGAGCGCAGCCGCTTTCCAAGGCAAAGCCGATGCGAAGCTGGCCCGGCCGGGAGGGGAGCTCTGCGGCGATGTCCGGCGTGGGCGCCAGGGCAATCGCCCGGCCCAGACGGGCCTTCGGCAGTTTGCCGGCCGCGGCGCGGACGGGAGCTACGTCGGCCACGGCGGCGGCGAAAATCACGGCGTCGGCATCCGCGACATGCCGCTTGGCCTCCGTCAGCATCTGCCGGGCGGTTGTGACGGGAACGATCCGGACGCGGGGATGGACGGGAAGGCTGGGGGGGGCGACGGGACCGGTGACGAAGACGACATTCGCCCCCCGCGCAGACGCCTCGAGGGCGAGTTCGCGGCCCATCCGGCCGCTGCTGGCGTTGGAGATGAACCGGACCGCGTCGATCGGCTCGCGGGTGGGACCGGAGAGGATCAGCAGACGGCGCCCCTGTAGGTCGACGCTCGTTCCAACGGCCGCCTCGATCTCCTCCGGTTCGGCCATGCGTCCCTCACCCTCGACTCCGCACGCCATCGCACCTTGCCCGGGGCCGATCCGGATCCACCCCGCCTCCTCCAACCGGCGCACGTTGTCCTGCACTGCGGCCGACGCCCACATGTTCGGGTGCATGGCCGGCGCAAAGAAACGGCGGCAGCCACCCGGCAACGCCAACGCCGACGCGGTAACGACATCGTCGGCCATCCCAGCCGCCAGTCGCGCGATCGCCCCGGCGGTCGCCGGGCACACGAGAAACGCGTCCGCCCGCGTGGCGGGGAATAGATGGGGATACAGGTCGTCGCCCGCCGTCCGGGTCGCGTCGGGAAACATGTGCAGCAATACCGGATGCCGGGTCAGGGCCGCAAAGGTCATTGGGGTAACGAACTCCGCGGCCGAGGGGGTCATCGCAACGTGCGCCTCCCACCCGGACCGCTGCAGACGGCGCACCACGTCGACGACCTTGTAGGCGGCGATGCCGCCGGTGACACCGACCAGAATGACGCGCGAGCCGTCCATCGTTGATCCGGGCGGCAAATCTTATCCGCGGCTTGCTGGCCCTTCAACCCGCGGGGCTTGTCGTCGCCGGCCCGGTGGGCTATTCTTAAATGGAACGAGGGGTGCACTATGGCCGACGACAGCCTGCCCGCGGGATTCACGGAGCACGACATCCTCTTCGACTGCCCCAAGTGCGGCAAAAGCCTCGGCATCGACGAACGGGGCGCGGGACTGGTGGTGACCTGCCCGGACTGCGGCCAGCGCATGCAGGTGCCGACCCGGGAGGAGCAGGAACAGCCGCCGCCGGGCGCGGCCACCGAGGCGTTGGCCTCCACCTCCGACGAGGAGACCATCCTGCAAGCGAAGGTGGAGCGGCTCCAAGTGACGATGGAGGAGGTGCTCGACCGCAAGCGCTATCTCGAGAAGCTTCGCATCGATCACGCGCTCCGCTTCGAACGAATCCGCGAGGAGATGGCGACCATCCAGGCCGCGCTGGATCGCATGACCGATATTCTTCAGGATGTGTCGGGCGGCGAGTCGGTGTGACAAATTCAGGGAGAATTCGAACATGGCACGCAACGAGGCGCTCTTCAGTGCGGTCGGCAAGGGGAACAAGGCGGAGGTCGTCGCCATTCTGGAAAGGGAGCTGGCCGCCGGCGCCGATCCGACTGCCCTGTTGACCGAGTCGATGATCCCTGCGATGCGCGACGTCGGCGATCGGTATTCCCGCGGTGAGATTTTCATCCCCCAGATGATGGTGGCCGCGCGGGCCATGGACGCGGGCCTGAAGCTGCTCGAGCCGCTCTTGGCCAGGGCGGGTCACGAACCGAAAGCGACCGTCTGCATCGGCACCGTCAAGGGAGACCTGCACGACATCGGCAAAAACCTCGTGGCGATGATGCTCAAAGGAGCCGGGTTCCGCGTCCTGGACCTCGGCACTGACGTGGACGTCGGGAAGTTCTCCAAGGCCGTCCAGGACGGCGCGCAGGCCGTGCTGATGAGCGCCCTACTGACGACGACGATGCCCTACATGAAGACCGTGGCCGACCACTTCCAAAACCGACGACCGGACGTCCGCATCATCGTCGGCGGTGCGCCGATCACCCAATCCTACGCCGACGAGATCGGCGCCCACGGCTACGGCGAGGACGCCGGCGCGGCCGTGACGGTCGTTGAGAAGTGTCTTGGCCTCGCGGGCTGAGCTGCCTCCGCCGGCCAACCGGAATTTGATGAAAATCCGGCTGCAGTTCGGCGATGTGGTGGTGGAGCTGTTTGGTGGTCCGTCGCACACCCTGGCCGATGTGGCCGCGCAGGCCGGCCGGCCGTTGAGCATGTTGTGCGGGGGGCGCGGCCGGTGTGGCCGATGTCGCGTCGTGCTGCGGTCGGGTCGCTTTCTGGTCGACGGCCGCCCTGTCGAGGCCTCTGTCGACCATCCGATCCCGTCACTGGCTTGCCGCACGGGGCCCGCCGGGCCGTTGTGTGAAGTGGACATTCCCCCTACGTCGCTCAACGATGCCGCGGGCCGCATCACCTAGGACTTTGTTCTCGATTCCTTTCCATGGGACCCGCCCATGCGGTTCGTCAGCGTGACGGCGCCGGCGGAGTTTCCGGCCCCGCCGTCCTCCGACCTCGAGCTTGCGGCGAAGGTGCTCCCGTTCGGCCCGGCCGCGTGGTCGGCCCGACCGGCCGCGATGCGCGAGCTGGCCGGGGCCCTTGGCGCGTCGGACGCGGCGGTGGTGGCGGCATGGGCGGCCGACGGCCATCGAGAGCTGGTCGGGGCGCGCCCGCCCGGGGACTGCGGCTGGCTCGGCCTGGCCGCGGATCTCGGCACCACCACGATGGTCGTGCTGCTGGCCGATCTGGCCGATGGCCGGATCCTCAGCCGGGCGTCGGATTACAACGCCCAGATGCGGTGCGGCGCGGACGTGGCCTCGCGCATCACTTGGGCGGAAGAGCGGCCAGGGGGGCTCGAAGAGCTCCAGCGGCTGGCCGTCCGCGTTACCATCAATCCGCTGATCGAGACGGCCTGTAGGGCGGCGGGTCGTGAGCCGTCCGACGTGGTCCATGTGATCGCGGCGGGCAACAGCGTGATGGAGCATCTGTTCCTCGGATTGCCACCGTCGGGCATTGGCCGCATTCCGTTCCGGCCGGTGGCCCGGCGCTATCCCATGGTCTCGGCCGGCGAGCTGGGGTTGATGGCGCGGGCAACGGCGTTGGTGGAGGTGGTGCCCTCGCTAACGGGTCATGTGGGGGGGCGATCTGACGGCCGATGCGGCCGCGGTGGGGCTGCTGGACCGGCCGGGCCGGCATGCCTTGCTGGACATTGGCACCAACGGGGAAATGTGGTTGTGGGACGGGCGCCGGCTTCGATGTACTGCCGCGGCCGCCGGCCCGGCGTTCGAAGGCGCGGGCTTGATGTGCGGGATGCGCGCCGCTCTCGGCGCGATCGAGCGGATCGCGTGGACGGGGGAGGGTTTCCGGTGTGAGGTGATCGGAGGCGGCCCAGCTCGCGGCCTTTGCGGCTCGGCGGTGATTGATTTTCTGGCCCAGGGCCGGCGCGCCGGGCTCCTCGACGAATACGGCCGATTCAACCGCCGGCGGGTGGAGGAGCTGGGGCTGGCGACAGAGGAAATCCAACGCGGGCGTCCGGTTTTGGCATGCCGGCTTGCCCCCCCCGCGTCCGAGGGAGCTCCGGCGGTCGTGATCACCGAGGCGGATGTCGCCGAGGCGTTGAAGGCCAAGGCGGCGTTCCAAAGTGGGATGGCGACGTTGCTGGACGCCGCCGGCCTCCGGCCAGTCGATCTCGACGGCGTCGTGCTTGCCGGTGGCTTCGCCCGCCACATCCATTTGGGCAACGCGATCGCCATTGGCTTATTGCCGGGCGTGCCGCTCGAGCGGATCGAGGTGATCGGCAACAGTTCGCTGGCGGGCGCGTATCTGGCGCTGGGGTCGGTGGGCGTGCGGCGTGTCTGGGAACGGCTGTTGGAGGCGGCCGAACCGGTCGAACTGAACCTCTGTTCCGGGTTCGAATCGGCGTTCGTGGACGGGTTGATGCTGCCGGAGTGCTAGGTGGACACCCCCGTCGGCGACGGCTTCGTCGCCTCCCGACGCACGTAAGCGCGCCAGACCGAGATCAATTCCTCGATAGCCTCGAGAGGATCGGGCGCGTCGTTGACCGCACGGACGACCGCGAAATTGACGGCACCCGCCTCGAGCACCTCGGGGAGGTTGAGGGCGTGGATGCCGCCGATGACCACCGCCGGCACGGGCGAGGCGCGGACGATGCGGCCGGCCTCCGCCGGACCCAGCGGAGGATCGCCGTCGGGTTTGGTGGGCGTGGCCCACACGGGCCCGACGCCGATGTAGTCGGCCGCCGCCTGCACGGCTGCCTCCGCCTGGACGCGGTTGTGAGTGGAAAGGCCGAAGATCTTGCCCGGCGACGGCCATGCCGCCCGGGCCGCCGGCAGGCCCGGCGGATCTCCCTGACCGAGGTGCACGCCGTCGGCGTCGATCTCCATGGCCAACCCAAGCTCGTCGTTCACGATCAGCCGGGTGGAGGTGCCCTGGGTGACGGCGCGCAGGGCACGGGCGATCCGGCGGCGCTCTTCCGGCGGCTCGGATTTGCACCGCAGCTGGACGAACGCCACACCCGCTCTCACCGCCGCCAATGCGCATTCCTCGTAGCCCGCCACGGGGCGGGTGAGGATCAAGTACAGGCCGAAGTGCGGGTTCATGCTCGCAGGTCGTCGAGGATCAGGCGCGCGACCTTCCGGCCGCTTTTCAACATGCCCCCGAAAATCGGTCCCATGCGAAATCCCGCGTGGACCTGGTTGGCCGCCATGCCGCACGCATAGAGGCCAGGACAGAGCCGCCGCGTGTTCTCGACCGTGTCGATCTCGCCCCGTTCGGCCCACATGGACCGTTCGCCCGGCACCGCGCCGGTCGGGGAATCCAGCCGCAGCCCGGCTTTGCTGGCGGCCAGCCGGGCGATCTCGCCGGGGTGACCGGTGGCGTCCACCACGGCTCGGGCGGAGACCGTGAGCGGGTCCACGTGCATCTGCTCCCGAACGACGGGGGTCCAGTTGATCACCAGGCCCGTCACCCGGTCGGGGCGCACCATCAGGTCCTCCACGGTGACGGCGTTGAGCAGGACCGCGCCAGCGCGGCGGGCGCCGAAAATGAGCCCTGCGGCCATCTCGACCGAGTCCACGGCGTGCAGCCCCTCGCCGGCGGGGCGATGGCCCACACTGAAATCGTCGAGGATCGGCAGGGCATCGGACTGAACGACGAGTTCGTTGAACAGCATCCCTCCGCCCCAAATCCCGCCGCCGGGGGCCAATCGTCGTTCGAAGATCGCGGTGCGCAAACCCGCCGCCGCCAGTTCTCGGGCCGCCACCAGCGCCGACGGGCCCGCGCCGACCAGGGCGACATCCAGGTCGAGGCAGTCGCGAAGTTTCCGGAGATATTGCTCAACAATGATTCGCGAGATCGCGAGCTCCATGTCCATGCTCCTGGCCGGGCGGGGAGACGGCAACGGACTCAGCTTCGCGGCGATGGATCGATCTCATCTCGGTTCCCTGCGCCGGCATTACCCGGATCCGGTTCGATGGGTGTGATCTCAGCCGCCCCATGGGGGCAGCACCCCAACCGTTTGCAACAGCATAGGGGCGGGCCCGCAGCGTGTCAAACGGGCGGTCAGGGCGGCAGGAGGGCGGGCAAATGAGCCTTGAATTGGGCTTCGAGTGCCGGTTCGGCTTTTATCGCGGCGGCCGCCAGGGAGGCCGCCGCCGGCCGGAGCTCGGGGACGGCCCAGGCGTAGATCGCGAGCGCCAGGGTCAGGCGGGCTCGCTGCGGATCGCCCTCGGCCGGCAGATAAGAGCGGGCCATTTCGAAGAACGCGGCAGCGGGGATCGTCCGCCACGCCTTTTCCACCGTGCCCGCGCCGGTGGGCAGCAGGACGAGCACACCGTTGCCGCTTACGGCGATGACGTCGCCGCCGAAGTCACGGCGGGCGGCTGTGCTGCGGTAAGGCGCGGCCTTGATCCGTGCGGCCAGGTGGTCGAGCAGACCCTCCGCCGCCGAACACGCGTCCGTCCAGAACCGCGTCGCCTCGCGGCCCCCAGTGGTTTTCATTTGATCGCGAAGGGATCGCACAGCCTCGGCCGCGCCGCGGAAATTTCGGGCCGCGAACAACGTCGCAACCGTGGCCCGGAACTCCGCGATGCGGGCCAGTTCGGCCTCCTCCTCCCGGCGACGGGTCTCCTCCTCGGCCTTGCGACGGGCCTCCTCCTCGCGTCGGCGGCGTTCCTCGTCCGCTCTTTTCGCCTCCTGGCTCTGTTGCTCGATGGCGGCGATTTTTTGGCGGATGTTCGAATGGAACCACACCCAGGCGGGGTCCTTTTCACGTTCCCGCAGGGACTGGAGGATGCGCTCGCTCTCGCCGACGCGGGCCTGCTCGGCGAACCCCTCCGATTCCTTTTGCCAGTCCGCGATGCGTTGGCGGAAGGAGCGCGCCAGTGGCTGAAAACCGCGGGTCCATGAGGGGGCGCTCTCGGGCAGGGCGAGGTAGGCATCGAGATGTTCGAGGGCCTCGTTGATTTTGCCGTCGGAGAGAGCTCCACGGATCAGGAAAAAACGCCGGAGTGGGTCGTACCATTCTGGGAGGGGGCGGCTGGCGGATGGCGGGATGTACGGTTGTTCGAGCAACAGCCTTCCGAGCGATTGTGGAAGTGCCGAGGGATGAGCCGAACCGTCAGCCTGTTGGACGAAGCGAAGTTGCATGAGTTTTGAGAGGCGGCGCTGCACCTCCGGCAGCCGTCCTTCGGTCCACGGGGGGACGGCGAGGAACAAGGCGATCCAGGCGCGGCCGGCATGGTTGGTTGGCAGAGACCGGGCCATCTCCACGAGGTGTTGTTCATACGCACTGGTGTTGCCGGTGGCCAGCGCATCGAAAGCCTTGGCGATTTGCTGTGCCTCCTTCGGCGCGAAGGGCTGCAGCGGCGTTGAGGCGACGGGGGGCGGAGCGCTCGTAGGAGAGGGGGACGCCGAGGGCGACGGGGCTGCGGACGGCGGCGTTGCGGGCTCCTGGTCGAAGAGCGCCCATATGGCCAGCAGGAGAAGCAAGGCGGCTGCCACGCCGATACCGATCCACAAACCGGTGGGAGGGCGTCGGATGGGTTGCGTGGTGGCGGTGCTTGGCGGACCGCGACGACGGCTTTCGATCGCAGCGTGCAGATCGCTGATCAGAGAGGTGTAGTTTGGATAGCGGAACTGCGGGTCGGCCTCGAGCATCCGGCCGATCACCTGGATGGTGGCAAGATGAAGATCGTTGCGGAACTTGGTCAGCTTGGGCGCTGCATGTCTCAGCCGCGCGAGGACCACGTCCGTCGCGGTCTCTCCTTCAAACGGCGGGGTCAGGGCGAGGGCATGAAAGAGGGTCGCGCCGAGGCTGTAGATGTCCGAGCGCAGGTCCTCCCTCCGCTCGCGGACCTTCTCGGGGGCGATGTAGTAGGGGGTGCCCCACACCTCGCCGCGGGCCGAGGGCTTCTGCTGGAAGCGGGCGAGCCCGAAATCGGCGATCTTGGCCATGCCGTTGCGGTCGAAGAGGATGTTCGCCGGCTTGATATCGCTGTGGATCAAGCCGCGGTCGGCGGCGGCGGACAATCCCTCCGCCACCTGGAGGCCGGTGCGCAGTACGAACTCCTCGCCCAGCGGCCGTCCAGCGGCGATCATTTCGTCCAGCCGCCCGCCGTCGAGCAGCTCCATGACGATGAAGGGATGGCCGGCGACCTCGTCCACCATGTAGATCTGGACAATGTTAGGGTGGCTGACCTGGGCGACGGTGCGGGCTTCCCGGATGAAGTTGGCAACGTAGGTGCCGTCCCGTTCGAGCGCTCCCTTCATCACCTTGATGGCGACCTGGCGTTCGAGGGTTCGGTCGAGCGCCCGGTACACGACGGCCATGCCGCCGCGGCCGAGGACGTCGAGCAGCAGGAAATGTTTAAGCTGCGCGGGGACCTTCTGGCCGGCGCGGCAGACGGGGCAATACACGACCTGGAAGATGGGCAGGTCGGCGACGTCCATGGTCTGCCCGCACTTCCGGCAGGCGATCAGGCCGACCGGCTGCGCGATTTCGAGGATGATGTCGCCGTTGGTCTCCGCCATGCGCGATCCCGTCCAGCCCGTCCGCCGCAAGCCCGTGTCGGCTCGGACTATATATCCCCCGCGGAGCGGCTGGGCAACCGGGGCCCGGCTCAATACCGGTAGTGGTCGGGCTTGAAGGGGCCGTCCACCGGCACGCCGAGGTAGCGCGCCTGACGGCGAGTCAGGCGGTCGAGTTGCACGCCCAGCCGCTCCAAATGGAGCCGCGCGACTTCCTCGTCAAGCCTTTTGGGCAGGCAGTACACGCCCACCGGATAGTGGCCGGGTCGCGTGTAGAGCTCGATCTGGGCGAGGACCTGGTTGGTGAAGCTGTTCGACATCACGAAGCTCGGGTGGCCAGTGGCGCAGCCAAGGTTGACCAGTCGGCCCTCG
>CAKZPT010000039.1 GCA_937139365.1 uncultured bacterium
CGGCGCGCCGAGGGCGACGACGAACTCGCCGATGCGCAGCCGGTCGGAGTCGCCCGGCTCCAGCGGCCGGTACGTTCCATTCGCCGGTGGCTGGATCTTCAGCACGGCCAGGTCCGTGTTCGGGTCCGTCCCCACGACCTTCGCCTCGTAGGTTCGTCCGTCGTGCGTCATCACCCCGATCTGGACCTTGCGCCCGTCGACCACATGATGGGCGGTGAGGATGTGGCCCTCCGCGGTGATGAAGAAGCCGGAGCCGGAGCCGAGCATCACGCCCTCCTGGTCCTCGAGCTCGCCGGTCGCGGGATTGACCGTGGCGCGTTTGACGTGCCTGGCCACCCGGATCGTGACGACGGAGGGCATCGCCCGCTCGATGGCGTCGGCAAGCGCGTTGCCCAGAAGGCGGGCGGGGTTGACCGCCGCAGTGTTCGTCGGGCTGTTGGCCGCCGCGCCCAGCCCGGCGGCCGCCGCCATCGCCGCCGCTGTCTTCCATCGCCTGGCTCTCATTTGTTTGCCTCACCTTTCGGAGCCGCCGCTGCGGGGGGGGCACCCCACACGAGGGTCGCGTACTCGTCTAGCAGGTCGTAGTTGCGCCGCCACGTGGTGTACATGAAGCCATGGACCGCGTTCATCCCCGCCGCCAACTCGCGCCAGCGGCGCACGTCGTCGAGTCCGGAAGCGTCGTAGTAGTTGGCGATCAGGATGGGGAACCTTTCGGCCTCGAAGTGACGCAGGCTCTCCGGGCGCGGCGCGCCGCCCCAGACCGCCATCGCAAGGTCCCTTGGCAGGTGACGCCAGGAGCCGGTCAAGTTGCCCTCGACCAGGTAATAACGGTCGCGGGCGTTGTGGTGAGGGTCGAACATGTCCGACCAGACCACCACCCGAAGTCCCGGCCGGTGCCGCCGCAGAATCTCGGCCTGCCGGCGCACACATTCGGCCAGCAGTTCGTCCATGTTCCGACCGCGGCACGCTCGGCAGCTTCCCCCCATCCGGATCTCGTCCATGTTCAACAGCACCGTGCGCGGCCGGAGGCGGTCGGCGAGCAGCGCGGCCTCGTGCTCGAAAATATCGTAAAGGGCCGGCTCGGCGAGGCAGCAGACGACTTGCGAGTCGTGGATGATCATCGAATGATACCAGTTCACCCTCAACTCCTCCCCCTCGCGGATGCGGCTACCCTCCGGAATCCGCAACTCCAACGGTTCCCCTTCGACGCGCCAGGGGTTGAGCGCGGCGTCCTCCAGCCGAGCGTAGTCACGGCCCTCCTCGTACTCGACGCCGCCGGCCCCTCGCACGCGAACCGGCGTCCCCGGCCGGCGCAGCACGTTCAGCGGTCCGATCTCCTCGAGGGTCCAGTCGTCCAGCCAAAACCGTCCCGACCGCCCACCCCACACGCCCGCATAGAGGGCAACCCGGTCGTGGTCCATCGAGTTGAACACCGTCGTCAGCCGCGTCCAGTCGCGAGTGCCGGAGAGGCGGAACGTGCGCGGTGCCAGCTCGCGGCCGCCGGCCAGAACCTTCACGTGGAACGCGCCGGCCGGCTCGAGGCCCTCCGTGCGCACCCAAAGGCGGACCCGGTAGCACCGGCGCGGGCGCACCGCCACCTCCTGCATCACACGGGCGTTGCCCGCCGGACGCGCGCGAAAGTTTTCGAACCGGATGGAGGCGGCCCCTCCGCGCCACACCGTGGTGTCGGCGAAGCTGATCGTGCCGGGCTCGTCGTGGAATCGGTACCCCGCGAACCGATGGCCACGGAACTCCTCGAAGCCGCCGTTCGTCAGCGCCACGGGCGGGTCGGGGACCAGACGCGCGCGGCCGCCATGCACGACAAACCGCGCGGCCTCGACGGGCAACCCCTCGGCAAGGTTGCGGTCGTGGGCGAGGATGCCGCCCCCGTAGCCGACCCCGAAGATGGCAGGGATCAGCTCCAACCCCAGCCGTTCGCAGGTTTCGCGGATCCGTTCGATCCGGCGCCATTGGTCGGGTGACTTTTTGCAGAGCGTGTCGAACCCGGCCGAGATGACGGCCCCGTTTGCACCCGCGCGGGCGGCGCGTTCGAGCGTCGCGATCATCGCCTCTGCGTCGTCGTCCCGGTTGAGGTCCCAGCCGAAGATCCAGACCCACCGCCACTCCAACGGGCCGGCCGCCGCCACCCACGCCGCCGTCCAGACCGCCACCACGCCGGTTCTAAGCTGCAAGGCGCGCCTCTTTCGCCGAGCGGCTTCCCAACCTTGGAACGTGACGCGCCCGCGGGTTCCAAGGATTGGAACCCCGCGGCCGGCCAGGTTTGGACAATCCGCCGCCCACAGCCTAGCATCGGGGGCAGGGACCGACAAATGACCGATCCGCTATGAACGCGACCTCGCGCGCCCGTCCCCGCTGGGCCATGTCGGCGCCCGTGGCGCTGGCGATCGGCGTCCTCTGGAACGTCGTCGGGTCGCCCGCCGCGCCAGTGGCCGTCTGCGACCTCCCCATCGTCCGCCTCGGCCGGGTTCGCCATGACGCCGACGGCCTTCGGGCGGTGTTCCGCATCCGCAATGCCGGCGACGAGCCGCTGGAGATCGCGGACATCAACTCCGGGTGCGGCTGCATGTCGGCGCGGGCGGAGCACCGGCTCGTCCCGCCAGGCGCGGAAGGCGGCATCGAGGTGGACCTGAACCTGCGCGGTCGGCGCGGGGCCTTTCGGCGCGAGATCGCCGTCCGCACGAACGACCCACGCCGGCCGCTGCTGTCGCTGCGCGTGGAGGCGGAGATCGAGGCGCCGTACGAACTCGATCCCCCCTCCGTGATGTTCGGCATGCTGGCGCCGGACCAGTCCGCTACCCAGCTTGTCCGTCTGGCGCTGGCGCGGCCCGGCGCGCGGATTCTGTCCGCGGCCGCGGCCGCTCCGTGGCTCTCGGTCGGGGCGGAGGCGACGCCGACGGGATGGCTGGTGCGGGTGGTCGCCCGGCCGCCGTTTCCGCCGGATAGCTGGTTGAGCGATCGGATCACGATCGCCACCGACGACCCGGCCGTCTCGAACCTCGTGGTCGGCGCGTTCGCGATCGTGGGCCCCGTCCTGGTCGTGCTGCCGCGGGAGCTGACGGTGGCGCGGGGGCCAGCGCCGCCCGTCCATCATTTGCTCCTTCAGGGGGCCGGCGCCGAGCGCACCCGCGTGGTGCGCGTGACGGCGGGCGGCCGCGAGCTGCCCCGGCGTGAGCGGCGTCTGGAGGACGGGTCGCTGCAAGTGGCGGTGCCCGGCGCGGCGCTCGAGGGCTTGCCGAACGGGACGTTGCTGACGATCGAAACCGATCCGGCCAGCCCCCGACCCCACGTGGTCGTTCTCCGCGTGGCGCCGCCCGGCCGGTAGGCGCCTCCGGCTTGTGCGGCCGGCCCGCCCGCCGTATTTCTTGCCCATGGCTCCGCAGGAATCGCCGACGCCTCCCTCCAGGTTCGACCTCCGCCGCGTGGCGTTCTGGTCCGCGGCCGTCGCGCTGACCATCGCCACGTTCACGCCGCTGGTCATTCCGCCGGGCCGCGCCGGACCGCGTCTATTCGGCATGCGTACGCGCTGTGGGTCGGGCTGGTCGTCGCCGGGCTGTTCGTCGGCCTGACGGCGGCCGCGACGCGGCTCCATGGCGGGGACGAGCCGCCGGACAAGGAGGGCGGCCGGTGAGCCTTCAGCACTGGGTCTACGTGTTTGGGGGCGTCTACCTGGCGTTGTTGGCGTTGGCCGCCCGGGCCTCGTGGCGCCGTCACCGCTCGGCGGACGAGTTCATGTCGCCGGTCGCAACCTCGGCGTGCGGCTCGGCGTGCTGACCTACGCGGCCGCGCTCTTCAGCGCGTTCACGTTCATGGGCATGCCGGACTTTTCCGCCTCCACGGCGTCGGGGCGTGGGTGTTTCTGGCGGTCTCGGACGGGATGATGGTGCTGTTCGTGGTGCTCTTCGGCCACGCGATCCGCCGTCGGGCGCGGGAGCTGGGGTTCGACGGCGTGGCGGGGCTGATGGCCTCCGCCTACGGCCGCCGCGCGGCAGGCTGGGCGATGTTGGCCTCGTCGTTCATCATTCTGGTGCCGTACGTCGCCATCCAGATCCGCGGCATCGCGGTCTTCCTTGGCCGGGCGTTTCCGGACCTGCTGGCGCCGTGGCAGTGGGCCGCGCTGATCGTCGGGCTGATGCTGGTGTTCAGCGAGATCGGGGGGTTCAAGGCGATCGTGTTCGCCGACGCGATCCAAGGGCTGGCGCTGCTGCTGATCCTCTGGGCGATCGCCGGCGCGTGCCTGATGGTCTCCGGCGGCTGATCGGCCCTCTTCGCGGCGGTCGCGCGGGAGCGGCCGGCGCTCGAGTCGGTGCCGGGCCCGAACGGCCTGTTCACCGCGCAGTTCCTGTTGGCCTCCGCGATCTCGATCGTGATAATTCCGGCGACGCAGCCGCAAATGACGGCGCGGCTGGTGGTCATGAAGACCACGACCGCGATGCACCGGATGGCCGTCTCGGTGGGGGCGTTTGCGATCGCGGTGATCTTCCCCACGGCGCTGATCGGGCTGCACGGCGCGGTGCACTACGCCGGCGCGACGACGCCGCAGTTCCAGTCCGGCGCGCTGTTAAATGATCGGGCGCCCTGGCTGGGCGGCTTATCGCTGATCGGCCTGCTGGCGGCGTGCCTGTCGACGACCAACGCGCAGCTCTTTGCGCTGGGCACGGAGTTGCGGTCGATGTTGCGGGGCAACGAGCGGGAGGTGATGCGCGCCACGCGGGCGGCGATCTTCGTGTTCGCGCTGATCGTTTTCGGCTTTTCGATCGTGATGAGCGACCAGCTCGTGTTGCTGGCGGGGACGAGCTTCACCGGCACCTCGATGATGGCGGCGATGGTGCTGGCCGCTGGCTCGGCGGCGATCCTGGTTGGCGCGCGGGCGGCTCAGAGGCGCTCGATCGAGAAGCCCCGTCGACGTAGATCACCGCGCCGGTCGAATAGGCGAGGTCGCCCCGGGCCAGCGCGGCAACGCAGCGGCCGACATCCTCCGGCTCGCCCCACCGGCGCTGCGGCACCAGCCCGTCGGCGATCCGTTGGTCGTACTTCTCCCGCACGCCGGCGGTCATGTCCGTGGCGACGATGCCGGGGCGGACCTCGTAGACCGGAATGCCGTCGGCGGCCAGCCGCACGGCGAAGAGGCGGCTGACCATCGCCAGACCGGCCTTCGAGACGCAGTACTCGCCGCGGTTGACCGAGGCGGCGGCGGAGATGGACGAGACGTTGACGATGCAGCCGCGCCAGCCGGGATCGGCTCGGCGCTGGTCGAGCATCCAGCGGGCCGCGGCTTGGGAGAGGAAGAAGGGGCCGGCCAGGTTGGTCCGCAGCACGCGTTCGAACGAGGCCTCGGTCGTCTCGAGAAGGTCAGCCCGTACTTCCGGCGCCACCCCGGCGTTGTTGACCAGCACGTGGAGCCGGCCGAACCGCTCCCGCACCGCCTCCAACAGCGCGCCGCGGTCGTCGGGCCGGACGACGTCGGCGGGCACGTAGAGCAGCTCCACGCCCGCGGCCCGCAGCGCCTCCAGCTCCGCGCCCGGCTCGGGCCGGGTGCCGCAGACGGCCAGGTCGAACCCCTCGGCCGCCAGCGCGTGCGCGATGCCCAGGCCAATCCCCCGCCGTCCGCCAGTCACCAACGCCACCCGCCGGGTCATTGCGACGCCTCCGCGCCCAGCGGCGGCACGTCGACCCACCGGCGCTCGCGCCACGAGGCCAGCGCCAGCTCGGCCAGTTGCACGCCTTTGGCGCCCTCGAGCAGATTCCACGGAAACGGCGTGCCGCCGGCGACATGTCTCAGGAATTCCTCCCACTGCGCCTTGAACGCGTTGTCGTACGTCTCCTGGTCCGGCACCTCGATCCATGTCTCGAAAAACCGCACGGGCTGGTCGATGTCCGGGTTCCACACCGGCCGGGGCGTGGCCCCCGCCGGCTGGATCCAGCAGCGTCGCAGGCCGGCGACGGCGCTGCCGGCCACGCCGTCCACCTGAAGCGTGAGCAGGTCGTCGCGCCGCACCCGCACGCACCACGAGGCGTTGATCGTCGCCGTGACGCCGCCCTCCAGCTCGAACATCGCGTAGGCGGCGTCCTCGGCGGTGCACTCATAGGGGCGCCCCTGTTCGTCCCGGCGGCGCGACAGGTGGGTGGCGTCCACACAGCACACGGCCCGGACCGCGCCAAAGAGGTGGTCGAGGACGTAGCGCCAGTGCGGGAACATGTCCAGCACAATGCCGCCGCCGTCCTCGGCGCGGTAGTTCCACGAGGGCCGCTGGGCGGGCACGGTGCTGCCGTCGAAGACCCAGTAGCCGAACTCACCGCGTACGGAGAGCAGCCGCCCGAAGAAGTCCGACTCGCGCAGCCGTCGCAGCTTGCGCAGGCCGGGCAGCCAGAGCTTGTCCTGCACCACGCCGTGCCGCACGCCCGCCGCCTCGGCCCGCCGCTAGAGGTCGAGCGCCTCCTCCGTCGTCGTCGCCGCGGGCTTTTCGCAGTAGACGTGCTTGCCGGCGTCGAGGGCGCGGCGCACGGCCGCGGCGCGGCGGTCGGTGGTTTGCGCGTCGAAGTACACGCTCCAGGCCGGATCCGAGAGCGCCGAGTCTACGTTGGTGGTCCACGGTGCGCCGCCGGCCTCGGTGGCCAGGGCGGCCAGCCGAGCCTCGTTGCGCCCCACCAGCAGCAGCCGGGGCATCAGGCGGCGGCCGTCGGGCAGCGGAACGCCGCCCCGCGGCGGATCTCCAGCAACGAGCGCCGCAGATGCTGGTTGGCGCCCATCCGGCCGGTGACGCCGTTGAGGATGATGCCGATCCGCTCCGTGCGGTCCGAACTCATGAGCGGTCCTCCTCCGACGGGCCGGCGGTCCACTGGGCCCACGCATCCGCCGGTAGCGGCGGCGCTTCGCGGCCCGCGCGCGGCAAGGTGCCGTCCAGCTCTTGCCGCCAGTGCGCGACGTCGCCGGCGAGCGCGTACGCGTAGAGCATTCGCAACGGGCGATCGCCGATATTGGTCAACTGGTGGTAGACGCCGGGCGGAATGTAGACCGCCTGGCCTGCGCACAGCTCCCGGCGCTCGTCGCCAAGGGCACATTTCCCCGCGTCCCTCGAGGACGAGGTAGACCTCCTCCTGCTCCTGATTGTGCCACGGTACCTGTCCGCCGTTGGGCTCGAGGGTGACCAGCCCCATCGCGAAGCGGTCGGAGCGGGTCGGCGAGCGACCCCCGACGATGTTTTGGGTGCGCCGGCGGGCCGGGAACGTGCGCCCCTCGATCGTGTTTAGGTCAGCCACCTGCATGGGCCACCTCCTTGCCGCTCACGCGGCCGACGCCGGGTTGCCGAAAAACGTCGGCGGCGGCCCGCCCTCCGCCAACCGCTGCACGAGGCGGCCGACCTCGCGCAGGTGGTAGTCGTCCCACTGCGACGCCTCGCCGCAGGGCGCGGCCGCGCCGGGCGGGATCCGGCCCCAACCGCGCGGCCGGTGATAGACCGAGTGAAGCAGCAGACCCTCGTGGGCGGGATCCTCGGAGAGAAACGGCGGGCCGGTCAGCGTGCGCAGGACCGTCAAACCGGCGGCCAGGTAGCGTTCGCCGGCCGCCGGATCCGCGGGCCGCAACAGCCATCCCAGCCGCACGAGCCCCTGCGCGGCGATCGCCGCCGCCGAGCTATCGAAGGGCTCGCAGGCGTCGAACGGATCCGCCGGCCGCGCGCGCCACTCGCCCATCCGCCCTAGGCCCGGCGCGCCGGTGGTCCCAGGGCGGCACGCCGTCGAGGGAGGTGTGCTCGATGTAGAAGTCGGCCGTCGCGCGCGCCGCCCGCAACATCGTTGCCTCCAGCGCCGGTCCCTGCACGGCAGCGCGCTCCGCGGCGTCGAGCGCGCGAAGAAACTCGAGCGACTCGGAGAAGCCCAACAGCACCCACGCCAGCCCGCGGGTCCACGTGCTGAACGGCGAGTAGCCCTGCTGGGTGCCCGGGCAGCGGTAGGTGCGGCTGACGGGGTTGAACAGGCTCTCGTGCGCAACCCGGCCGAGCACGTCGTAGATGTCCCGGCCCTCGCCGTAGTAGACGCTGTATCGGGCGGTGGCCCTCAGGTGCGCCGCCCAGCGCTCCAGCAGGCTGACGCGGCGATCCTGCTCGGCATGCAACGCCGCTCCCAGCCGGTGCGCCAGCGCCAGAGACCGCATCGAACGGATTGTGTCGGCGAACAGCGAATGCGGCCCGTTGAACGAATGGACGTACCCCTCGCCCTCGCCGAGATCGGTCCAGCGGGCCGCCTGTACGCATCCGGATACGCGCAACGCTTGGACGCACCACTCCAGCTCCCACCGGTCGTGCGGCAGCGCGCCGTTTGCCATCAGCCGCTAGAGCCGACCAAACGTGCTGACGCAGTTGAACCCGTGGTCGTGCACCCCAAAATGCGTCAGGCAGGTTGGCATGTCCCGCTCGATGCCGAGGCGGGCCACGCGGAGAAACTCCTCCTTCCCCGTTGCCTCGTATTGAAGGAGCGCCGATCCGTGTTGGAAGCCGCGGGTCGGTCCACTCGCGGGACGTGTAGCGCCCGCCAGCCGTCACCACCGGCGCGCCCTCCTCCGCCGCCAACGACGGTCCAGCCGCATGATCTTGCCGGCCGACCACTCCCACATCCGGACCGATCGCACCGGCCAGATCCCTCGGCGTCAAGGCATGGTCGATCTTCACCCCTAGGCTCCACGGTCCCTCCGAACCGCGACGCGACTTTTATCTTCCCGGCCGCCGCGCTTCAATCCGAACGGAATTCGCGGCGAGGGGCGAAGACGGAGAGCGCTTGTCAGGCCAAGGTTCGTCGGTAGGGTCCGACCCTCCGCCGCCTGCCGCGGCACACGGCACCCCGGCGGGAACCATCTTCATGCCGTGACAGCCTGCAGGGCACTCTCCGCACATGAAACTCAGGAGCGGCGGGGTCGAACAGCCTGCAGCGCATACGGCGTGCCCTCTTTCCGTCGCCCTGGCCGGCTTGCGAAGGAAGGGACCGGTTCGCGGCCGCCGCGGGGATGGGCGCGTTGTCGCCGGATCGCGCCGTCCCGGCCAGGCCGGACAACTCAGGCGGCATCCAGCCAGCGGCGGAGCACCTCGAGGTCGCGCCGCATGACCGCCTCCAGCCGGGCCGTCGTCTTTTCCTCCTTCGGCGCCCACTCGTACTCGATGTGCAGCGAGATCGGCGCCGCCAGACCGAGCCTCTTCAGGCGGGAGAACCAGTCCGTTTGTCCCATCTCGCCTTCGCCGAGGGCCGCCATCGCGTCCGGCAGGCGGACATCTTTGACGTAGGCGACGCGTACGCGCGGCGACAACCGCTCGAAGTGCACGGTCCATTCGTCGCGATGGGCGATCAGCGCATGGCAAAGGTCGAACGCCATGCCAACCTCGTCCGGATCGAACCCTTCGAGGATCTCGGCCATTTGAGCCAGGTTGCCGCCGACGAAGTTTCCGGAGTGGTTCTGCACCACGCCGGTGACGCCGATTTCGCGGTTCATTGCGGCCAGGTCCTTCAGCCGCGCCCGGATGCCGGCGATGTCGGGGGAGCCCTGTTTCGGCATTCCCCAGGCTCCGAGACGGTAATATCGGATGCCCAGTTGCCGGGCGGTACGAAGGATCGTCTCCGCGTGGGGCGAGTCCGTGCCGACGATGCCGGTGGTCAGCAGGCGCATCGCGACGCCGCGGCGGCGCAGCGCCTCGGCGTAGCGGGGCATGTCGTCGGCCGCGCGCCCGGGTTCGATCTCGCCGCCGGGGCGAACAGGGCAGTCGATCCCGGCCAACCCGGCGGCCGCCGTCAGCGCGGCGGCGGACTCGAAGTCGAGCTTGATCTCCTGGTAGACCTTGCTGAACACGACGACGGGCGGGGGCCAGGCGCCGGCGCCAAACGCCGGCCGGCGGACGCCGGCGGCGGCGCAGACCGCGGCGGCGCGGTGGAGAAAGGCGCGGCGGGGAATGGGGGCAACGATGTTCATTGTAGCATTATGACCGACGGCCGACCGCCGCGCAAGACAGCGTCATCTACGGCCTTGGCGGTGGCAGGGCCTCCAGCAGGGCGCCGCGGGAAAACCCCGCGCCTTCGACCGGCACGGCGACGGAGGAGGTGGGGCGGATCTCGGTCAGCCGGATCCGCCCCAGCGTCCGGCCAGCCACCACGTCAATCACGTCGCCGGTGAGCGGATCGGTGACCGGCCGGCCCGGCTCGCGGACCAGAAACTCCATGCCGGCCGTCAGCCCAACGTTCTGGCCTCCGTTGACGAAGATGGCCCCATCCACGATGTCGGCCACGCGGGGCTGCCAGTACTCGACGGGAAGGCGGTCGAGGATACGGGCGACGGCCTGCCGGATTGCGGCCTCGGTGGCGCGGCCAAGCGGGGTTTGGAAGAAGGCGTCGCCGCCGAAGGCGAGCTGACGGTAGTCCACGACGCCGCCGAAAAAGCCGGCGCGGGCGGTGCCGTCGGCGCGAACCGAGTCGACGACCTCGCCGGTCTCGACGTCGGTGATGCGCAGGTTGAGCGAGACGCGGGCGTTGGATCCGCCTAGGCGCAGACCCGTGGCGGCGCCGCGGAACCAGCCGCTGGCGTCGCCGGTGACGGTGAAATCCGTGATCACGCCGCGCAGCACGTAGCGGGCGTTTTTGAGCCGTCCGTGCGCGGCACGGCCCTCGGCGCGGAACAACGAGCGGCCCTGGCGGAGTAGCTCGCCGAGCGCGTCGTCGAGGTGCTGCCGTTCGAGCACGACGAAGCGGCCGGTCTTGAGCAGTTCCGTGATCAGCAGGTCGGCCATGCCGCCGCCGAGCTTCCACTGCCCCGCAAACGCGGACTGGTTCTCGAACTCCATCACGGCGACCACCGGGCGCAACCGCCGGGCGGGGAGGAGTTCAGGTGGTCGGGCGGCCCGACGGGTGTCGTAGGTGCGCGTCGCGCAACCGGCGGCCGCCAGTGCCGCCAGCATCATCGCCGTGCAGGGGTGGAGGTTCATGGCCCCTCGAGCAACTCGCGGGCGCTCTCGGCGATCTCGGGATCGGGGTCGCGCAGTCGCGCCTGGAGGAACGGCCGCGCCGGAGCGCCGATCTCGCGCAGCCGTTTTCGGGCGGTGGCGCGGGCAGGCGGGTCCGAGGCGCCCAGCTGTCGGATCAGGGACTCGATCTCCGCACGCAGGGCAGGGGAGGCTTCGGCGTAGGGCTCGGCGTCGTCGGCCCTCATCGACCCGCCCACCGCGTGGGCCGGATCGGGCACCGACGGCCCTTCGGCCGGGCGGCCCTCGATGTCGGCGATCAGCCAGCGGAGACCGTCCTGGACCCAGAACACGGTGTAGAGCATCTCTTCGTCCCGAAACAGCAGCCGGGCGGTTCCCCCGGCTTCGTCCACCGATTGTTCGACCAGCTCGGCCTCCTCCTGATCGAGCATGTCGGCGAGCGGGGGGATGCCGTCCTCGCCAAGCATTCGCCGTAGATGCTCCAGCGATCGCAGGTAGGCGGGTGTGAGGCAGGAGGACAGCCGGTCCGCCTGGTCGCTCCCGATCCACTCCTGGATCCGCTTCCAGACGACCGTCGGCGGATCGGGGGGCACGAGGCCCTTCGGATCTCCGCCGGCGGCGAGGTATTCCTCGCGGGCTTGCCGCCGGACGGCGGGCGCGAGATCGCGGGTAGCCAGCCACTGCAGATCCTCGAGGGCGGCCTTGCGGTCCTCGCGGGCGCGGTGGGCGCGCGCGCGCAGCAGTCGCGCGGCCCAAGCCAGTTCGCGCGGGCCTTCGCCGCTGTCGATCACCTCGGTCAGGGCCGGCAGGGCGGCCTCGGGCCGCCCCGCCTCAAGCGCGCGGTGCGCCTCGGTCAGCCGGCCGGCCAGCGCGACGATGGCGGTCAAGGTCAGGTTGGTCGCGACGCTCATCGGATTTCGTCGAGCAATTCGCGGACGGTGGCGGCCACCTCGACATCTGCCGCGTTCCGGTGTTCGACCAGGACCGACCGGGCCGCCGCGCCGATCTCGCGCAACCGGTCACGGGCACGGGCCCGCTCCAACGGATCGGCCGCGCCGAGCCGGCCGATGAGCTGCTCGATCTCCCGCCGCTGCTCGGGCGTCGCTTCGACGACGACATGGGTGGCGGCCGGCGCGGCCGGCGCGGGGGGCGCACCGGGCGCCGCGGCCATGGCGGCCAACGCCGCCTGTTGCTGCAGATTCAACCGGACCATTACGTCGGGGGGAATGTTCATTGGCCGGTCGATCAAGATGGCGCGATCGGGGCCGGCCACCGCGGCCGCCACGGCGACTCCGCCCGGCGCAACGGCGCCTTCGGGCGCGTCAGCGCCGGCCTCGAGGCGCTCGAGCGAGACGATGTCGTCGAAGATCCAGCCGTCCGGCGTCCGCCGCGCGTGCAGGGTGACCCGCAGGCCGTTGTGCTCGAGGGTCAGCCGACCCTCGTGGTCGTCGGCGGTGGAATCGACCGTCTTGGCGCCTTTCCATTCGCTGAGCGCCCGCATCAGTCCAGCGCCGGGCGGCGGCCCGTCCGCGGCAGGCGGGGCCAGACCGCTCAGAAGGTCGAGAAACTCGCGCAGCCGGCCGCCGACCAGGGCGGCGGCGCGGTCCGTCTCGTTTCGGGCGGCCGCGCTCTGCAACATCCGCCATGCCATGCCGATGGGCGGCGGCGAACTGGAGGAGGCCGCTCCACCGCCGAGCCACTGCCGCCGCGCGGCGGCGGCCTCCCTGCGCAGGCCGGCATCGTTTCCGTGGCGCAGCAGCCATCCAAGTTCCGCGAGGGCGCCGTTGGTGTCGCCGGCGCGACGCAGCGCCCGCGCGCGCAGCAGGCGCGCGGCCTCGGCCATCTGCGGCGCGGTGTTGGAGGCGCCGACGACCTGTTCGAATATGCCGGCCGCCTGCTCGAACTCGAGCCGCTGCTCGGCACCGGCGCCGGCCAGCAGGTTGCTGGCCAGCGCGAGGATCAGGGCGCTCGGGGCATCCATGGACGTCACCGGCAAGGCATCTTACCCCTCCTGGCCTGCCGATGCCAGAACGCGGGCGGGCGTCATGGCGTTCGACGGCTCCGGGTGCGGGCCGCTTGACAGCTGGCGGCCCGCCGCCGCCGGCGCCCAAGGAGAACCGTCATGCGAAGGCCATTCCCGATGCTATGCGGCATCGCCGCGGCGGCCCTCGGAGCGTGGGGTGCGCTGGCCGCAGAACGAGCGGACGAGGGGGCCATGGGCGTCCTGATCTACACCCGCAACGGCAAGGGCTACGTGCACGACAACATCGCCGCATGCGCCGCGGCGCTGGAGGAGATCTGCTGCGCGGCGGGCATGCGAGCCGAGACGACCGACACCGCCTCCGTGTTCGAGCCGGGACGGCCTCAGGGCGTCCACGTCATCGTGTTCGCGAACACGAACAACGAGGCGTTCGAGACCGAGGAGCAGCGCGGCGCCTTTAGGCATGCCTTCGGGGCGGCGCCGGCTTTGTCGGCATTCATTCGGCGACGGGCTCGGAGCGCCGCTGGCCATGGTACTGGAAACTGATCGGCGGCACGTTCGCGTGGCACCACCCGATGCAGACGTTCCGGGTTCGCGTGATGGACCGACGCCACCCGGCGACGTCGTTCTGGCCCGCGGACGAGTGGGAGTGGACCGACGAGTTCTACTACGTGCGCGAGCAGAATCCCGATGTGCGGGTGTTGCTGGCCGGCGTGCAGGCGAGCCTGGCCAGGCCGGGCAAGCCGCCGGCGGATCTCAAGGACATGCCCGAGCCGTACCCGTTGGCGTGGTGCCATGAATGGGAGGGGATCCGCTCCTTCTACACCGCGCTGGGGCACAGCATTACGCCGATCCGGGGTTCCGCCGGCACCTCCTGGGGGGCATCCGTTGGGCGGCGCGGCTGGGACCCTGACGGCTGCCGCGGGCGGGCGGATCAGATCAGGCCGTCGCGAATCAAGCGTCGTCGGTCGGCGTCGAGGTCCAGCGCGCCGCGGTCGGCCGGCCGGGCGCGTTGCGGGTGGTCCAGCACGTGAAGCACGTACATCCGGTCGTACCAGCCGACCGACTTGTAGGGGCGCCGGCCGGGCAGCGAACGGTCGCGGTCGATCTTCCGCCGCTCGTGGCGTTCGTTGAACTCCTCCACGGCGGCCAGTTCGCCGCACCAGCGGTTAGCCACGAACATCGCGACATCGTCCAGGTACAGCGACACGGCCGGCAGGCAGCTCTCGGGCGGGCCGTCGAACGCGCGCAGGGCGGCGGAGGCGGAGGAGTAGTAGTCCACGTCCAGCGCCACGAAGCCGAGAGGTGCGTCGGAGGAGATCGAGCGCGCGAAGCCATCGACGGTGTCGGCGATGTCGCCGAGGATCAGTTCGGCGCGCCCGGCGAGGCGGCGCTCCAGCTCCTCGCGGTTGACCATGGCGAAGTCGCCGGCGCTCCAGAGTTCGGGGTGGTCCTTGAACCCGCGCGGCGGAGGCAGGCCGCCGGCGGCGTCGAAGCCGACCACGCGGAATCGCACGCCGGTCTCGCGGCCGATGACCTCCGCCAGGTCCACCATCGCCATGAGGCCCGCGCCGGTCGCCACGCCGAATTCGACCACGGTAACGCCGGGATAGCCGAACGCGCGGGCATGGTCGGCGGCCCGAAACATGCCGTAGGCGTAGGCGGGGCGGGGCGAGAGGAGCCCCAGGCGCTCGCGCGCGCGGGCGGTGCCGAACACCCGCACCCACGCCGCGAACGCGAGCATATGCAACGGCTGGTTGAACCGCCTCGCCAGATCGAGCCAGCGCTCGCAGTCCATGCGTCGTCCTCCCCACCCCCCGGCCGGCAAGTCACATGCGCTCGAGCGGTTTCCGCCAGACGTAGCGCAACCGCTCGACGGGACGGTCCACCAGCCGCCGTCCCCCCGGTCCCGAGATCCGCAGACGGTCGGACGCCGTCACCTCGCCGACGCGCGCCACGGGCAGGCCGCGAAACACCGCCTCGAAGTCGGCCGTGCGGTCGGGGGCGACGGTGAGGATGAACCGGCCGTTGCTCTCGGAAAAGAGGCGGCCATCGATCGAGACGTCCGGCCCGGCGGGGATCGCCGACAGGTCCACCTCCGCGCCGACGTCGCCGCCGACGGCCGCCAGCGCGAGGCCGACGGCCAGACCGCCGAGGGACGGCGTGTGGGAGGAGCGGACCAGCCCCTCGCGGATCGCCGTCTCCAGCGCCCGGTAGAGCGGCAGCGTGGCGGCGGGATCCAGGCCCGGCGGGCGGCCTCCGATGGCCTCCGGCCGCCCTTGGCGGCGCGCCAGCCAACGGTGGAACTCCGTCGCGCCCAGTTCCTCGAACGTCCGGCCGGCGACGTAGATGACGTCGCCGGGCCGCTTGAAGTCCATCGTCGCCATCCGCCCGACGTCCTCGATGCGGCCGAGCACGGTGAACAGCATCGTCGGCGGGATCGAAATGCGCCGCCCGCCGCGCACGGAGTCGTTTTTCATGCTGTCCTTGCCGGAGATGCACGGCACGCCGTAGGCGGTGGTGACCTCGTGGAGGGCGCGGTTGGCGCGGACCAGCTGCGCTAGCTTGTATTCGGCGTCGGGGTTGGAGGGGGAGGGCACCGGGTCGGGCCAGCAGAAATTATCGAGGCCGGCCAGGCGGGAGAGCGTTGCGCCGACGCTCACCGCGCGCCGGACGGCTTCGTCCACGGCGGCGGCGGCCATCGCGTAGGCGTCGAGGTCCGAATAGTACGGATGAATGCCCTCGGCCAGGACCAGGCCGTCGCGCGCCCCATGCTCGACGAACATCACGGTGGCGTCGGCGGGGACGTCGGCGCGCGCTCCGACGAAGGGTTTGCCGACGCTGAGGCCCTTGACCTCGCCGTCGTAGGAGCGGCACTTCCACTCCTTCGAACAGATGTTGAGCGAGCCGAGCATCGCCTCCAGCGCCGCGTCGCGACGGCCGGCCGGCAGCGGAGAGGGCGCAGGCACCTGCGGCGGCGACCAACGGGCCCGTAGCCGCATGCGCGGGCAGCCGTCGTGAAGGAAGCGGAGGTCCAGTTGCGCGACGACGCGGTCGCCATAGCGGACGACGAAGGCGCCGGAGTCGGTGAACGTGCCCAGCGCGGTCGCCTCGACGTCGCGCCGGGCGGCGAGGGCGAGCAGCTCGTCGAGCCGCTCGGGCGGGACGGCCAGCGTCATGCGCTCCTGCGCCTCGCTGAGGAGGATTTCCCAAGGGTCGAGCCCCTCGTACTTGAGCGGGGCCCGCGTCAGGTCGAGGTCGGCGCCGCCGCTGAGCCGGCACATCTCGCCCACTGAGGAGCTGAGTCCTCCGGCGCCGTTGTCGGTGATGGCGCGGTAGAGGCCGAGGTCCCGCGCCTCGAGCAGGAACTCATAGAGCTTGCGCTGGGTGAAGGCGTCGCCGATCTGGACGGCCTGCGAGGGCGACTCGGCCCGCAGCTCCTCGGAGGAGAAGGTCGCGCCATGGATGCCGTCCTTGCCGATCCGCCCACCGGCCATCACGATAACGTCGCCGGGTCGGACCTCCTTGGTCTCCGACGGGCGGCCGGCGACGACCGGCGGCAGGCGACCGACGGTGCCGCAGAAGACCAGCGGCTTACCGAGGAACCGGTCGTCGAAGCGCTCGAAGCCACGCGCCCACGGCACGCCGCTCTGGTTGCCGCCGTCGATGACTCCCTGGTGGACGCCGTCGCGGATGCGCCGCGGGTGCATGAGGCCGGCGGGCAGGTCGCCGTCGTAGAACGGGGTGGCGAAGCAGTAGCCCCAGGTGTTGCAGAGCAGCTCGCAGCCCAACCCGGTGCCCATCGGATCGCGGTTGACGCCGACGATCCCCGTGATCGCCCCGCCGTAGGGATCGAGCGCGGAGGGGCTATTGTGGGTCTCCACCTTGCACGCGATGTTCCAGCGGTCGTTGAAGCGGACGATCCCCGCGTTGTCGCGGAAGACCGAGACGAGCCAGTCGACGCGGCGCGCGATCGCCTCGGTCGCGCCCCGGATGCAGGTGCGGAAGAGCGAGTCGACGACCTCCTCGCGGCCCTGCTCGTCCGCGTAGACGATCTGCGCGTCGAAGATCTTGTGCTTGCAGTGCTCGGACCAGGTCTGGGCGAGGCATTCCAGCTCGACGTCGGTTGGCTCGGGCGTCAGGCCGGCGGCGGCCCGGCGGGCGCGGACGCCGGGCTCGCGGTAGTGGGCGCGGATCGCGCGCATCTCCTCCAGCGAGAGCGAGAGAATGCCTTCGCGGCTGATGCGCATCAGCTCCTCGTCGGGGACCTCGAGGTTCACCGTGCGCACCCGCGGTGGATGCGGATCGCGGACCAGCGGCAGGTCCGCCGGCGGCTCGGCGTCGGCCCATTCCGCGCGCGACCAGATGCGGATCGTTTGGATCAGTTCGTTCGCGAGCAGGTCGCGCGCCAGCCGCAGGATGGCGGCCCGGTCCAGGCCGGGCGCGCGCACGAGGTACTGGACCGCGCTGCACACGGGGCCGACCTGGCGGGGGTCGCGGTCGAGCACGTCGGCGAGGACGACGCGCGCGGTCTGGCCGACGTTGTCCGTCACGCCGGGCCGATAGCCGACCTCGACGATCCAGTCGCAGGCGGGCGGCGGCAGCCGGCCGACGGCGGCGCGCGCGGTGACGGGATCGGAGAACGCCGCGGCGACGCGGCGGCGCTCCGCCGGCGCGAGGTCCTCGCCGACGAGGTACACGTCGCGGGTGGCGATCGCGCGGATCGGCAGGCGCAGCAACTGCCGGGCGCGGCGGGCGGCGGTCTCGCCGCGCGGGTCGCGCACCCCGCGTTTCGGGCCGATTTCGATTCGAAAGCTCATGGAGCGTTCCGCGAACCGGGGACTGTATCCGACGACCGTTTCGCTCACAAACCGGCGTCCGCGGAGGGGGGGGCCAGGCAGTTTTCGAATACGGCGAGCGTGACCCACGATCCGTTGGCGACGTTGAGGCCGCGCACCTCGTGGCGGCGGTAACCGCGGACATCGAGGCGGCGGAGTTCATCGTCGTACCGGGTCGCGGGCGACCGGCCGGGATCGTCCCGCCGCAGGCCGAGGCGGGCCTTCAGGTGGTCGTCGAGGTCGAGTTTTTCGGCGAGGGCCAGCACGAGGCGGGGGCCGGGGCGTTTCATGGCCGCGCGGGCGGCCTCGACGCCGCCGGGATCGCGCCAGGTCCGGCCGGTGTAAAACACGGTGGACGGTTCACCGTATCGCAGCCAGATCGCCTCGGCGTCGGGCGGGGCGCTGGCCAACAGCGCGCCGAGCGAGGGCCCCGGGACGACCGCTCGCAGGCCCCGCGCGGCGGCGGCGAAGGCGCCCGCCGCCAGCGCGACCGCGCCGGTCAGCGCAATCGAGTTCGGGCGCGGGAACATCGTGCCGGCCCACAGGAGCGCCAGCACGACGCCGGCAGCGCCCCACAACACCGGGCGCAGCGGCCCCATCACCGGATCGTTGCGGCCCCACCATCCCCCCGCGGCGGCCGCCAGGGCGGCGGCCAGGCCCAGTCCCACGACGAACCGGCGCCAGATGCGGTCCCAGCGCGGCAGGTCGGCTCGGACTGCCGGACCGGCAAGGTCGGCCGCCCGGCCCAACAGGAGAAACCATGCCGGCATGCCCGGCAGGATGTAGTGCGGCAGTTGTGTCGAGTACAAGAAAAACACCAGGTACGGCGAGAGCCACCACGCGGCGAGGAAGGAGTTCAGCGGCGACCGTTCGCGCCGCAGCGTCGCGATCACCGCGCCGAGCCAGGCGATCCACGGAAAGTAGCTGAAGAGCGCGGTGGGAAGGTAGTAGAAGGGAATGAACGGCCGGCCGTCGAAGGCCTCGAGGCCGCGGCGAACGACGTGGTATCCGAGCCCGACGCGACCGAACTGGCCGCCGGTTGTCCAGAGCGCGGCCAACCCCCATGGCGCGATCACCGCCAACGTCACCAGCGCGCCCCACGCTGCGCCGAGCCGGCGCCACGGGAGCGGACGCCGTAAGAACGCCCACCGCCACAGCGCTGCCGACACCGCCGGCACCAGCCACGCCACCGGTCCTTTCGCGAGGAAGCCGACGCCGAGCGCCAGCCAAAGCGTCCACCACCAGCCGCGGCGCGGCCCCGCCCCGTCGCCCGCCAGCAGGTTCCACATCGCCCAGTGCGCCGCCGCGACGGCCAGAACCATCGGCATGTCCGCCACCGCCGCCCGGCCATGGATCAGCGTCTGCAACGACGTCAGGAAGCTCAGACCCGCCGCCATGCCCGCGGCAGCGCCCCACCACCTCCGGCCCATCTCGAACAGCAGCACCGCCAGCAGCCCCGCGGTCAGAATCGAGTGGGCGCGGGCGCCGACCTCGTTCAGGCCGAACAACGCGTAGCCGCCGCGCATCAGCCAATACGTCAGCGCCGGCTTGTCGAACCGGTACTGGTCGTTGAAGTACGGCACCACCCATTCGCCGCGGCGGATCATCTCGACGGTCGCCTGGGAAAACCGCGGCTCGTCGCGGTCGAGCAGCGGCAGGGAGGCCGTCCCTGGCAACAGCATCAGCGCGGCCAGCAGCACCAGCGAGACGCGGCCCAGTCCGGACATTCGGGCGTCGGTTCCAAACATTGGAAACTCCAAGCGCAGTATTTTCCAAGGGTTGGACGATCACAAGCACGGCGTCGCCGCCTGACGAATCGCACGGGCCGGCCGATGTGCGGTCATCCGACGGGCGCGCGCGCCTCCTTGCCCGACCGCGCAAAAAACATCGAATCTCAACGAAAAGTTTAGGCAGCGCTTTTTTCGCAATTAACGATGAAGAAGATGGCCGCGCCGGACCCTCTTTTTCGGTCAAAAAATGGCCAATTTTGCTGTGCGACCCCCAACATATTGTAACCTTGCAGTTGACACACCCCAACGCGTGGGTTTTGATCGTACCGTTGGGTTTCGGCGTCGCGCGCCTCGGGCGGGCGGTGCCGAAGCCGCGGCGGCAACCGGGGATGCATGGAGAACCTCGAGTGAGCAACGACGGCTTTGACGGGTTTCGGAAACGCGACGGCACGGTGGTGCCGTTTCGGCGGGAGAAGATTCAACGGGCGGTGCGGCTGGCGGCGGAGGCGGTGTCGCGGCGGGAGGGGTTGACGTTTTCGGACGACCTGCAGGATCGCGTTACGGACCGCGTGGTCCAATTGTTGAACGATCCGCGCAGCGACTGGTACGTGTTTTCCGACGCCGAGGGCCGGCGCATCCCGGAGATCGAGGACGTCCAGGACCTCGTGGAGATCACGCTGGCGGAGCAGGGCTGGACCTCGATCGTTGCGGCCTACAAAAGCTATCGGAAGAGACGCGAGCTGGCGCGGCGCAAAATCCGGGTCCGCGACGCGATCGGCAGCGGGACGCAGGACATCACGGACCTCGGGCTTCTGCTGGTCTCGTCGTCGGCCAACCCGGTCGTGTCGCCGTGGGATCGGCGACGGATCGTGCACCAACTCGTCCACCGCGTGGGGCTGTCGGTGGAGATGGCGACCTCGGTGGCGAAGACGGTGGAGAACCAGGTCATCGCGATGGGGCTGGACACGATCACGACCTCGGTGATCCGCGACCTGGTGAACATGGAGCTGATGGCGCGGGGCCTGCCGGCGCAGCTGCGGGACCTGTCGGTGTACGGCGTGCCGCGGGACTTCGTGGACCAGCTGATGTGCGCCAAGCCGGTCGAGAACTCGAACATCGTGAACAACAACCCCGAGGCGGTGAACCTCGGCGTCGCGGAGCTGGTGCTCAAGCAGTGGGCGCTGGACGCGATCTTCTCGCCCGAGGTGCGCCGCGCGCACCACACGGGCGCGATTCACCTGCACGACCTCGGCTACCCGCACCGGGTCTACTGCTCGTCGCATTCCGTCGAGTACGTGAAGAAGTACGGCCTGCGGGGACTGGTTAACCTGAACAACGAGTCGAAGCCGGCGCGTTCGGCCTCGGTGCTGACCGGGCACCTCAACACCTTTCTGGCTTCGATGCAGGCCAACTACGCCGGCGCGCTGGGGCTGGGGTTCATCAACATCTTCTACGCGCCCTACCTGGTCGGCATGAACGAGCGGCAGCTCCATCAGGTGGCGCAGGAGCTGATTTTCAACGGGGCCCAGAACGCCTTCTCGCGCGGCGGCCAGACGCTGTTCCTGGACTTCAACGTCCACTCGGGCGTTCCCAGCTACCTGGCCGGCGTGCCGGCGATCGGGCCGAGCGGGGTGTACATGCTTCGGCGGGCCGACGGGACGGTCACGCCGCTGGAGGAGGAGATGCGGCCTCGGGGCGGGGACCGCCGGCCGGAGATGGACCTCTATCTGCGCGACCCGGACGGGACGCGGCGCCTGGTGTTGCGCGAGTCCGTCGCCGACGACGGCGAGGTCCGGTACGACCCCGACGTCCAGCGCGACCTGGAGCGCCGCGGCGAGAAGATCCTGGCCTACGGCGATTTCCGGCGCGAGGCGATGGCCTTCGCGCGGGCCCTGCTCGATGTCTGGGCCGAGGGCGATCGGCACGGCCGGGTGTTCGAGTTCCCGAAGTGCGACTTCCACGTCAGCGAGGAGACGTTTCGGGACCCCGAGCAACTGGCGATCTTCGAGCGCGCCTGCGAGCTGGCCTCGCGCAACGGCTCGACCTACTTCATCTTCGACCGCGACGCGGTCACGCTGGCCGCCTGCTGCCGGCTGCGAACGACGGTGACGGACAAGTACGTGCTGGCCCATCCCGAAAGCCTGCGCTTCTGCGGCTTCCAGAACGTGACGATCAACCTCCCGCAGGCGGCCTACCGCGCCGCGCGCGCCGGCCGGAACAACCTCGAGGGGTTTTTGGCGGAGGTGGACGCGGCGATGGACCTGGCCGTCGAGGCCCACCTTCAGAAACGCCGCCGCGTCGAAGAGATGATGAAGGCGCCGGGGCGACCGCTGTGGCAGATCGGCCGGCCCGCCTGCGACGGTCGACCGTACGTGGAGCTCGACAAGTGCACGTACATCCTCGGCCTCATCGGCCTTAACGACGCCATCCAGTTCCTCACCGGCCGCCAGTTCCACGAGAGCGACGAGTCGCTGCAGATGGGGCTTCGGGTCGTCGCCCACATGATGCTGCGGGCCCGCCGGCTGAGCGCCAAACACGGGCTGAAGCTCTCGCTCGAGGAATCGCCGGCCGAGAGCGCCGCCCGCCGCCTGGCCAAGAGCGACCTGCTGTACTTCCGGCCGGAGGCCGAGGCGGTCGTCAAGGGCGGCGAGGACGCGGCCTACTACACCAACTCGATCCACCTGGCCGCCGACGCCCCCGTGCCGCTGGTCGAGCGCATCCGCAAGCAGTCCATGTTCCACCCGATGATCGAGTCCGGCGCGATCATCCACGCGTTCGTCGGCGAGGAGCGGCCCTCGCCGGGCGCGATCGCGCATCTGATCCGCGAGACGTTCCACCGCACGCAGTCGGCGCAGGTGACCATCTCGCCCGAGTTCACCTACTGCAACCGGTGCCGCCACGTCGCCCGCGGCCTGCGCGAGACCTGCCCCGAATGCGACAGCCCGGACGTGGACCAGGAGACGCGCGTGGTGGGCTACTTCAGCAAGATCCGCAACTGGAACAAGTCGAAGCGCGACGGCGAGCTTCCCGCCCGACATCGAGGCCTCTATTCGGTCGAGACGGCCGCGCCGGCCGCCGCCGCCCGCGCGGGGGGAGGATGAGATGCAGAAGACGTTTCAGGCGGTGGTGTTCGGCAAGGCCGGCTGCGACAAGTGCCAAGTGCTCCGGCGCCGGCTGGAGGCGGTGCTGGCCGAACCGGAGTGGGCCGACTTCGAGCAGGCCTATTTCGACGTCGACACCGTGGAGGGGCTCGTGGAGTTTTGCCGGATGGAGTGCCTCAACCCGCAGCGCCTGCCCGCCCTGGTCGTCCGCCGGCTCACGCCGGCGGAGCCGGTGCCGGTCGAGGTCGATCCGGCGCGTGTCGCCGACCCGATCCTCGGCACGGCGCGCCTGTATCACCTGGCCGGCCTTCAGACCGATTACGGTCCAGCCGGCCGGGGCGTCGTCACGCGCGAGATGATCCGCTCGGCGCTGGCCATGGCCCGCGCCGCGGCCGCGCCGTGAAGCCCAGCGTCGAGGCGTCCGCGCCGGCCGCCGAGACGTCGCCGGTCGCCGCGTGGATGACGTCGCCGTCGTTGATCGATTGGCCCGGACGCATGGCCGCCGTGCTGCTGGTTGCCCGCTGCAACCTCCGCTGCCCCTTCTGCCATAATCCGAGGCTGGTTTCGTCCACGGCAGGGGAACTTTCTTGGGCCGATCTCGACAAGCTCTGCCGGCGCTTCCGGAGTCTGTGGGCCGGCGGCATCGTCCTCAGCGGCGGCGAGCCCACGGTCCACCCCGGCCTGCCCGCGCTCGTCCTTTTCCTCCGCGCGCGGGGCTGGGCGATCAAGCTCGACACCAACGGCACGCGGCCCGATGTGTTGGCCCGGGTGGTGGACGAAGTGGACTATGTGGCGCTGGACGTCAAGTGCGCCCCCGCCACCTACTCGTCGCTGCTGGGGTTTCCGGACACGGACCGCATCTCCGAGTCCATCGATCTGGTCCGGCGCCGCGCCCGCGACGGCGAGGTGCGTACCACCGTGGTCCCCGGCCTGCACACGGACGGGGAGATGGCGGCGATCCGCGACTGGATCGCGGGCGTGCGGCGCTGGGTGCTGCAGCCGTTCGATCCGCGCGCGGAGCTGATGGACTCGTCGTGGGCCATGCGTCCGCGCACGCCGCCCTCGCGGCTGCGGGAGCTGCGCGAACGGTTTGGATCGGGCGTCGGCGAGGTGCTGGTCCGGGGCGGCTG
>CAKZPT010000040.1 GCA_937139365.1 uncultured bacterium
CCTCGGGCTCGCCGGCGGCGTCCGGGGACGCATCCGCTTCGATCCAACGGATCCCGGGGCCACCTCCAGTTACGTGGAAGTGCCCGTCTCGGCCATCCACTTCGTGAACCCCGCGATGACCCGCGTGGCCCAGGGTTCGGAATGGTTCGACGCCGAGCGCCATCCTGTGGTGCGCTTCGAGATTCGGTCGGCGGCGGTCCGCAGCGCCAGCCAGGACGGACGTCATCGGTTGGCGCTGAATGGCGAGTTCGAGTGTCGCGGCGTGAAACGCCCCTTGGCCATCGAGGTCGAGGCCCATTACCTGTCTGGCCGACTTGGCGAACGCGTGAAGGGAAAAACCGGCGACCTTCTGGTCTTACGGGGCGCGTTCTCGGTGCGCCGAAGCGAGTTCGGCATGAAGGAGGATCCCGGGTTCCTGCTGGTGGCCGACGAGGTCGAAGTGCGCTTCGCCGTGGTGGGGATGGCGGCCCGCTGAGACCGGCCATTTATCGGTCGGCGGCCAGCCGTACGCCGATTCGCGTCGTCCAGCGGAGAAGCGAATCGGTCGACGGATGCAGCCGTCCGTTGCGGGCGGCCGACGGTTCGATGCCGTCCCGTGCCCCGGCAATACTGGACCACGAAGGCGGCCGCGCCGTTGCTGGGAAATCTACCCGCGAACTCCGGCCCTTCGTGCGGCGCCGGCCGACGTTCCCAGCACAAACCCGACAACGGCTGCCTGGCGGAGATGCCCTGTAGCTCGGATGGGGTGCCCTCCCTCAGCGCCGCAGAAAGATGTCCTGTTCCGGCGGCTCGACGCCGGGAGTGGGGATCAGAAGGTAATCACGGATGCGGATCGAATGCTCCGTCACCGCCCCGTAGGAGGTCCATGTCTCGCCATCGAACGCGTCGATCAACAGCAGACGGCCCTCGGCATCCATGGTGCCGGTCAGCAGATTACCCACGCCCGCCTTGGTGGTTTGAATGATGATGGAGTTGCCGGACTGCCGGATTTTGGCCGACAACGACACGCGCTCGCTAGGCGAGACGTATTCCCCCGACCATGAGCCGGAGATGTCGATCCCGGCGTCGCCCGGTGCCCCGCCGTCCTCTCCACCGCCGGTATTGCAGCCGTCGAAGAGTATGAACACCAACACTGACAGAAAAGACGCCAAGAAGTTCTTCATGTCTTGACTCCATCCACACAACCCCGATCGGCCATTTCAATATTTTTGGCCCGACTTTGGCGGTTGTCAAAGAAACCCTGTCCGACTGCGGGCATATTGGTCAGGGGGAAGCGGCCATGTCGCGTGTGGCCCCCTCAAGAGGGGACGAAGGAGTTGAAACCGGAAGCCGGGCCGTCCGGTCGCGGAACCCCGGCGGCGCCGGGGTGCATTCCCGGATCAAGGGGCGGCTCCGGCGGCCAGGCCGGGCGCGCAGCCGAACCGGGCGGAGGGCCCCGACGGAGGAACGCGCCGCCAGCCGGGGATGGGTAGCCTCGGCCACGCGGTCGGCAGGGAGCGAACGGGAGTTCGAGGCGGCATGGCGCCACAACGCCGGCGGCCAAATTCTTCCGCCGGCAGCATGGATTCCCCGCGCCGGCCGAAGCATGTCCCGCCGTCCGAATCCAGTTCACCCGCGGCGCTGGTGCGACTTCACGAGGGCAAAAAACCGATCCTCATATTCGGAGAACAACCGCTCGCGGCGGAGCAGCTCGGCCAGTTCCCCCAACCGGCTTCGGTCGGCGGCGGCGACGCGGAATGCCTTCTCGATCTCGTGCCGCACGCCGGTCGGGGTGGCGCGAAGCTCGCGAGCATGGGCCGGGCCGGATTTCTGGACCAGCTCCACCATGAGGCGGACCAGGCACACCTCCCAGGGCTCGTCCACGCCCCGGACCAAGGCCGCCAGCGGGTTGTCGCGGCGCTTCAGTTCTCGTTGCACGCGTTCGACGACCGCCTCGATCGGATCGTGGATCAACTCCTCCCGGACGTCCTCCTTCCGAATGCGAAACCCGTACCGGAGAATCAACAGGTCGGCCTCGTGTTCCCTCAACCACCGCGCGTACGCCTCGGCGGCGGGTTCGGCGAAGCCTTCCAGCAGCGATTCGAGGAACCGGCCAGGCGCGACGATCTCCGGCCGGCTGGCCAGTAGCCGGCCTTCGCGGACCCGTGTCGTGCCAACCTCGTCCATCGGCTCGGTGAGGAGATGGTATTCCACCACCGTCGCGCCAAAGGTCTCCAGCCGGCGGGCGGGGGCCATCAGGACCTCCGTCTGGCTCACCGCGTACCAGAAATCGAATGGATCGTTTCGGGACATCGCCAATCCGTCCAGTACCTCATCGTTCCGAATGCCAATCATCGTTCCACAAGCGCGAATTGTCCAATGCATCCGGCTGCCGCCGCCGGCCCTCTGCGGCGCGGTTCCGCCGGTTCTCGCGGGGGATTGGACGACGGAAAGGCGGTCCGTATAGTGAGCCGCATGTCGGCCGATCCCGTCTTTCTTTGGGAATGCCGGAAACCCGGTGCGCATCCGGAACCGGGGGGCACCGTCTTCGCCCTGCGGTGCGCGCGCGCCACGCGCGCATGGTTGATGTTGTTCGACTCGCCGACCGACGACCGGCCGCGGGAGGAGATCGAACTGGATCCCATTCGCCATCGGCGCGAGGGCATTTGGCAGGCCTGGGTGCCGGACGTGCACCACGGCGCCCTGTATGCCTGGCGCATCGAGGCGCCGGACTGGGACGCCTCGCGCTGGGTGCTCGACCCGTGCGCCTCGGCGATTGCGACCGGGCGCCGCTGGGGCGAGACACGCGGCCTGACGCCCGGCCGCTGGCCTGAGCGCGGCGCCGCGTTTCCCAAGTGCGTGGTGGTCGACGACAGCCGCTACGACTGGCATGGCGACGCGCCGCTGCAGCGGCCGCTGTCCGACATTGTCGTTTACGAGGCCCATCTGCGGGGCTACACCATCCATTCCTCCTCCGGCGTAGTCCAGCCGGGAACGTACGCTGGCTTCGCGGAAAAAATCCCCTGGCTCTTGGAGCTGGGCGTGACGGCGGTGGAGTTTCTCCCGCTCCATGAGTTCGATGAAATGGAGTTTTACGTCGAGAACGGCGCCCGGCGGCACCTTCGGAATTTTTGGGGCTACAGCCCACTGGCGTGGTTCGCCCCTAACTCGCGCTACGCGGTGGGGATGGAGCCCGGCGCGCCGGTCGGCGAGTTTCGCGATCTGGTTCGGGCGCTGCACGCGGCGGGCCTCGAGGTGTGGTTGGACGTCGTGTTCAACCACACGGCGGAGGACGGCGCGTCCGGGCCGGTCTGGTCGTTCAAGGCACTGGACCGCGAGCTCTACTATCTCCGCCAGCCGGGCGATGGGGGGCTGGCCGACGTCACCGGCTGCGGCAACACGGTCAACGCCAACGAACCGGCGGTAGCCGAGCTGATCGTGGACTGCCTGCGCCGATGGGTCCGGCAGTTCCATGTGGACGGTTTCCGTTTCGATCTGGCGGCCGCGCTGACCCGTGGCCCCGACGGCCGACCGATGGGGGATCCGCCGCTGCTGGCGCGAATCGCGGCGGAACCGGCGCTGCAGCACGTGAAGCTGGTCGCCGAGCCGTGGGACGCCAGCGGCTTGTATCAACTGGGCCATTTCCCGGGCCGGCGATGGCTGGAGTGGAACGGACGGTTCCGCGACGATGTGCGGCGGTTCTGGCGAGGCGAACCCGGCACCCTCGGCCTGCTCGCGACACGCTTGGCCGGCAGCTCCGACCTGTTCACCGGCCGACCGCGCGGGCCCCTCACCAGCGTCAACTACATCGCCTGTCACGACGGATTCACGCTGGCCGACGTGGTCGCCTACACCCGTCCCCGCAACGAGGCCAACGGCGAAGGTGGGCGCGACGGCGAACGCCACAACCATTCGTTCAACTGCGGCGTGGAGGGCCCCACCGACGACCCCGCCGTTCTGGCCTTCCGGCGTCGCCAGCAGAAGAACCTGCTCGCGACGCTCCTGCTGGCCCAGGGCGTGCCGATGCTGCTGGCCGGGGATGAGTTCGGGCGCACGCAGCAGGGCAACAACAACGCCTATGCGCAGGACAACGGCATCTCGTGGGTTGACTGGTCCCTCGCCGATCGCAACCGCGACCTGCTCGACTGGACCCGCCAACTGGTCCGGCTGCGCCGACGGCACCGCTCCCTGCGCCGCACGCGCTTTCTGACCGGCCGGAGCGAGGCGGCATCCCCTCCGGACATCGAGTGGTTCGGCCCCGACGGACGCCCCCCCGACTGGGACCACGGCGGCGCGCTGGGATTCCGGCTGAGCGGCGATCCCCGCTGCACGGGTGTCCGCGAGGCCGAGCCCGATCTCCTGGTGCTGATCGCCGGTCGCGTCGGCGCCGTCCGTTTCTATCCTCCTCACGGCCCCTGGAGGCTCGAGCTCTGTTCCGCCGAGGAACCGCCGGCGTGGGACGGGGCGGCGGTCGTGCTCGACGGGCCGGCGGTGGCGGTCTGGTCGGGCCCCGTTTCGGACGGCTCGCGCAGCGTCACGGTGAACGTCGACCCGGCGTCGGGCTGACTGAGCACTGAGACCTCCCCGCCGTACAGCAGGACGAGCTTTTTGACCGTCGAAAGCCCCAGCCCACTGCCAGCGATGTGGCGGGTCTTCTCGTTCCGAATCCGGACAAACTCGCCGAAGAGGCGGGCGGCCTCCTCGGCGGTCATCCCGATGCCGGTGTCCTCGACCTCGATCACGACGGCCCGGTTCCTGCGGGCGATGCGCACCTCGACGCGACCGCCGTTGCGGTTGTACTTCACCGCATTGCCGACAAGGTTGTTGAAAATGATCTCCAGTTCGCTGCGATCGGCGGTCATGGCCACGGGGCCGGCAGCGTCAAGGCGAATGCGGATGTCCCGCCGTTCGGCCTCGGCGGCGACGGTGTCGATGGCCGTGCGGGCAACCTCGGCGACGTCCACGGCACGCAATTCGCGTCGTCGTTCGCCGGCCTCGATCCGCGTCAGGTCGAGCAGGTCGAAGATCAACTTCCGCATACCCTCGACCCGCGCCATCGCGCGGGCCACCTGCGCATCATAGGCGGATAGATCGTGGCCAAGGATGCGATGCTGCAGGAGCTTCAGAATGCCCTCGACGGCGCCCAGCGGCGCCTTCAGTTCGTGCGCGAGAACCGAGAGGAACTGCAGGCGGGTCTTGCGGCGTTCCTCCTCCAGCCGGCGCGCCTTGCGCTCGACGATCAACGCCCGCGTGGCCTTCGTCACCACGCTCTCCAGCTCCTCGGGGCCGAACGGCTTGGACAGAAAATCGTAGGCGCCGTTGCGGGTGGCGCTGACGGCGACCTCAAGGGAGGCAAAGGCCGTGATCATGATGACCAGCAGGTCCATCCGCGCCGCGCGAATCTCACGGAGCAGGTCGAGGCCGGATCCGTCGGGCAGCTTGTAGTCGAGCAGGACCAGGTCGAACCGTCCCCGCCCCAGCGCTTCGCGGGCGGCGGCCATTGTGCCCGCGCCTTCGGTGTCGAACGCGATCTCGACACCCATGTCCGGCAGATGGACGGCGTGGCGGCGGAGCACGCGCTGGGCCCCCTCGCACATGCCCGGTTCGTCGTCCACCACGAGAATCCTCAGGCAGTCGGTCATGCCTCCTCCCCCCGGCGCGGCAGCGTCACGCGGAAAGTCGTGCCGGTCGGCCCCCGCGCCGGATCGGCGTTCGACTCGGCCTCGATCCGGCCCCGGTGCATCTTCACGATGCCGTAAGCCACCGCCAGGCCCAGGCCGGTGCCCTTGCCGATCTGCTTGGTGGTGAAGAACGGCTCGAAGATCTTCGGCAGGTGCTGCGGTGGGATTCCGCAGCCCGTGTCGCGCACCTCCAGCACGACTTCGGCGGGCGTGTCCGAGGTCGAAATGGTCAGGTCGCCACCTTGGGGCATCGCTTCGACGGCGTTGACGATCAGGTTCGTCAGCACTTGCAGGATCTGGTCCTCGTCCAGCTCGGCGACGGGATCGGCCATGCGGTGCTCGACCCAAACGCGGACGTTGTCGGGGATCAGGACCGCCCGCCGGCAGCGGTCCACCATCCTCGTCACGTCCACCGGCTGGCGCACGACCTTGTTGCGGCGGGCGAAGTTGAGCAGCCCGGCGACGATCTTGCGGCACCGCTCCGCCTGCTCCGCGATCAGCCCGAGGTCCCTGCGTCGCTGGGGATCCGCGCTGGCGTCGTCGAGAAGGAGTTTCGCATACAGCAGGATGACGCCGAGCGGGTTGTTGATTTCATGCGCGATGCCGGCGGCGAGCTGGCCCATGCTGGCGAGTTTTTCAGCGTTGACGAGCGCCTGCCGGGCCGAGGCCAGCTCGGCGTTGGATTCACTGAGTTCCTTCAGCGAATCGCGGAGGCGGTCGATGGTGTAGGGCAGGCACATCTCGCTTTCCGCAAGCCCCAGGTAGATGGCGGCCGCATGCTCCCGACAGGTGGGGTAGCCGCAGGCCCCGCAGTTGAGCTCGTCCTCCGGCGCCAGCTTGCCCATCAACTGGAGGATGCGCTGCAGCTCCAGGGGCGGGATGGCGGTTGACGGGAGGCTTTGCGGCTGGAAGGTCGCGCGCAGGTCCAGGCCCTCGAGACGCCGGCGCACCTCCGCCTGCTCGGCCGGATCCAGCCGCCCGACCCGGCGGCGGGCATACTGGCTAACGGCGGTGCGCCGGCGAAACATCGGGGTGTCGACGCTCATGCCGGGGCCCATGATGCAGCCGTTGCAGCAGAGGATTTCCAGCAGCCGTGCCTCCAGCGCGCCGGCGGCGAAGTCGTTCAGCGCTTGCAGGAACGCCGGCCGGCCGTCGGCAGCGACGACATCGCTGGTCAGCAGGTCCTCGACCAGCCGGGCCGCCTGCAGGATGCCGCGGCTGACCGGGAACAGGGCGCCAAGTCCCGGATGCGGCGGGTCGAAGTCTTCCGCCCCCACGGGCCCCGGCCGGATCCCCTTCGCCTCGAGCATCTGCCGCAGCTCGATGAAGGTGAGCACCGCGTCCACTTCCGCGGCCCCGCCGCCGTCCGCCTCGACCTTCTTGGCCAGGCACGGCCCGATGAACACGATCGCCAACTCCACGCCGTGCAACCGACGCAGCGTGCGGGCTTCGGCGATCATCGGCGAGACGACCGGCGCCAAATTCGGGACCAACTCGGGCATGTGTTTCTCGACGTAGGCGACCAGCGCCGGACAGGTGGTGCCGATGTAGCGCGACCCCTCCTCGCGCTCGAGCAGCCGCCGGTACTCCTCGGCCACGAGGTCTGCGCCGAAGGCCACCTCGCAGACGAGGCCGAACCCAAGACGGCGGATCATCCCGGCGACCTGGCCCGGGTCGAGGTCCGCGAACTCCGCGGCGAAGCTGGGGGCGACGATCGCCGCGACCCGGCGGCCTGAGGCCAACAATTTCTGGACGTCGTCGCGCGAGTCGTAGATCTGTTTCGCGCTCTGGCTGCACACCCGGTAGCAGTTGCCGCAGCCGATGCAGCGCTCGGAAACGACCTGCGCCTGCCCGCCGGCGATCCGGATCGCCTTGGCCGGGCAATCGCGCACGCAGGTGTAACACACGCGGCACCTCTCACCGATGGTGCGGATCAACTGGGCGCCGGACTTCACAGTCTGGTCATCCTACCAGAGAAACACCGTCGCCGCGGGCCGTTTGTCGAGTGCCGGCGGCGCCGCGGTGGCACCCGCAGCATGGCGAGCTGCCGCCCCCGATCGCACGCCGCGCCGGCCGGGCGTCCATGCCCGGCGCGTCCGCCCGCCGGGGGTGAATTCGCGGCTTGAATGGTTCATACTGAGCCGCAGGGGCTGGCCCCTCGGAAAGGAGACCGTGATGAAGCTTGGATTTGTTAGCGCCATCTTACCCGACCTGGACCTCGACGGCGTCGTCAGGTTCGCCTCGGCGGAGGGGTTCGACTGCGTCGAGCTGATGTGCTGGCCGGTCGGCCGCGCGGAGCGCAAGTACGCGGGCGTGACCCACGTGGACGTCGTTGGCTTTAATGCACACGCCGCCTCGAAGGTGAAGGAGACGCTCCAGCGATATGGCGTGGCGATCAGCGGCCTCGGTTATTACCCCAACCCCCTCGATCCGGACCCCGCCGTGGCCCGGGCGGCGGTGGCCCACATCAAAAAGGTGATCCGCGCCGCGGCGATGCTCGGCGTGAACCAGATGAATACCTTCGTCGGGCGCGATTGGACCCGGAGCGTGGACGAGAACTGGCCGGCCTTCCTGAAGACGTGGAAGCCGCTGGTCGCGTTCGCGGAGGACCATGGCGTGCGGATCGGCATCGAAAACTGCCCGATGCTGTTCACCCGCGACGAGTGGCCGGGCGGCAAGAACCTCGCCCACTGCCCCGCGGTCTGGCGGCGGATGTTCGAGGAGATCCCCTCAAAGCATTTCGGCCTCAACTACGATCCGTCGCACCTGGTGTGGCAACAGACGGACTGGCTGGCGCCGTTGCGCGAGTTCCGCAACCGGATTTTTCACGTGCACGCCAAGGATGTCCGCCTGTTGAAAGACCGCCTGAACGATGTGGGGATCCTGGCGACCCCGCTCCAGTATCACCGACCGTGCATCCCCGGGCTGGGCGAGATCGACTGGGGCCGCTTCGTCGGCGCCCTGATGGACATCGGCTTCGAGGGCCCCGTCTGCATCGAGGTCGAGGACGACGCCTTCGGGCGGACGCTCGAAGGGCGCCAGCGGGCGCTGCGGACCGCGGCCCGCCATTTGCGCAATTTCATTTCGCGCTGAGTCCGGCGTCGTCGTGGCCCGGCGGCGCGGCCATCGCCGCGTGGGGGCGGACCCGATCGCCCGGAGCAGCGGGGCGGCCTGCCTGCGTCTGTCCGTTCTTCAGGGCCGTGGCGCGTCGGGCTCTTCCTCTTCCGCGGCCTTGAGCCGCTCGGCGTCCGGGATGCCGTACGGAAAGGGCTCTTCGGAGAGGCAAAAAAGTTTCGATTCGTCCCCCGCCGCCGCCTCGTCCATGATCCGCGCCTCCTCCTCCTCGTAGAGGCGCCTCGGGTCGTCGGGATGGACGACCGGCGGGCCGACGTCGTCCCGCAGACGGGACGGTGGCGGCCGGCCGTGGCGCCAGGCCTCCCAGACCTCCCGGGCCGCCCGCCGCTCCCGCTCTGTGAACCGGCCGACGACCCAGCCGTTGGCGAAGGTTCGCGGCGGGATCCACCGGGCGTTCCAAAGCGCCAGCACGCGCAACGGCATCGCGGACCGGCCGGTCCGCCATTCGCCGTTCGACGCGGGCGTCGAGAACCGGCTGAAGGGCGCGACCCACCTCAACCCTCCGCGGCGGCGGCCGAGCACGGCCACGTGGAGCGGACGGTCGCACGAAGGCGTGGCCGAGGGGTGTAGCAGCACCAGGTCGCGAACGCGGATCGCCGTCGGCCGCGACCGGCGGCTCGTCAGCGGAGGCGCAGAAAGGAGCTCCGGCCCCTCCATTGTGGCGCGCAGCATGTGGTCAAGCCGCCATTCATTCAGCCAAGCCGCCAGCCGCGCGGCCATCCGGTTTCGTTCCTCGTCTGTCATAACGCGGTCTCCTTCCGGGGCCGACGAGACCGGCCGGCCCTCTCCATCTGCTGGAAGGCGGCGGGAAGGATGTTTTCCGCGCATCCCCATTCGAGCGCCAGATCCCGTGCGTGCGCCAGCGCCCGACAGGCCAGGTCGAAGGCATTGGGGCCGTGCCGGCGGCGCAGGTCGTCGGCCAGCCGCCGCACGAACTGTTGCACCTCCGCGTAGATGCGGCTTTTTCCGCAGCCGGCCAGTTTTTCGGGGTGCTGTCCATAGAGCGGCAGGCCGGCGGCCCGAAGGCACAGACCGACCCGCGCGGGACGTCCGGCTTGTGCCCATGCCTCCGCCGCCTCGCGGCGGCCGATCTCCTCGAGGTCGCGCTCGGCGGCCTTGCCGGCGGGATCGGCGTCCGCCGGCAGCAGGTCGAGAAGGCACAGTCCGCGGAGGTTCGGCAGCGGCGCCTCCAGCGACACCACGGCGGGGGCGGCCGCCTCCTGCCGCATCCATTCGCGGAGCACGTCGCGCAGCAGGAGGGTGGCGCCGCCCTGCACCGCGTTGAGAAAGTCCCCGCCGCACAGCCCTTCCGCGCGCGCGAAAAGCCACTGCTTATACGGCGCGCCGCGGCGGCTTCGGACCACGGTCATATGCGTCTCGAGCCGGTGCCACGCATCCGGCCCGGCGGGGACGGTGAATCCGCGCGCGGCGCCGCCCAGGCGGGTGCACCAGCTCCGCGCCCGGCGAAAGGCGAACCGATGCAGCGCCTCCCGCACGGGCGGATCGCACAGGCCGACGGCGCATCGGCGGCGCCACTGGGTCCAGGCCTGGACCGCGGCGGCCGTCTCCGACGCCTCGGCGGGGGAGGTCACCGCGTTCGCTTTCGGAGGTGAGGGAACCAGAGGTGAGCGGTCGCCCAGATCAGAACGCATCCCCCCAGCCATCCCGACACCGCCAGACTCGCCGCCGCCCTCTGTTTAGACCCGGGCAGCAGCCGCCGTTCGGGGGCGCGCCAGTAGACGGCCCCCGCCACGCCGATCAGCCAAATGAACACACCCAATCCGATCAGGCGTCTCGAGGGGCGTCGACGGTAGCGGAACACCCGGCCGCTCATGCGATCCCACACCATAGCCGGGCCGGCGGCGGTCCGTCGAGCTGACGGGCCGGTCGCATGCCTCCGGCGTTGGCCCCAGAGGGAGGGCAGCTCGCGGCCAACGTAGGCGTCGGACCGACGCTCGGAGGAGGTCTGGCGCCGAACGCGGTCCTCTTGTTCGGTGCAACGCGTATGTCAAGCCGGCAGCTCGTCCCGGCGGCCTCGCCGCCGTCGCTCAACCGTCCGGAGTCGAGGGGGGCAACGGCCGGCGTTTGTGGCGAAGATGGCGGACCGCCATCACGGGGTGAACCAGAATCATGCGCGGCCCCGCCCAGCGCATGACCGCGCGGATCTGTTCGCGGCGGCGGGGGCTGTACCAATGGACCGGGCAGGCCGAGCACACCGGCTTGGCGTCGCCGAACCGGCAGGCGTCCAGACGCCGAAGGGCATAGTCCAACAGCTCTGCGCATATTTCGCACAGCTCCTGGTGGAACCAACGGCGATGCCGGACGCGGCAGTGCAGCCGGACCATCGCCCGCAGGGTCGCCGCCTCGGCCGTTCGGATGTCCTTCAATGACTCGGTCATTGGCTCAATCGCCCCCTTCCAACGGTTGGACGAACAGGGAGGCCGGGCTTCCAAGGCTTGGAGGCCCCCTTGCCGTCGGGCTTGAGTTTGCGCGCCGGCCGGCTATCCTGGATACCCTTTTTGCGGCCGCCCACGTGCGGAAGGAGTCCCGACATGGCCGAGGAACTTCAACATCTGATCGAACGCATCCGGGCCGAGGCCATCGAGAAGGCCGAACAGGAGGCCGCCCGGATCCTCGCGCAGGCGCGCGAGAAGGCCGCCGCCGAGGTGCGGGAGGCCGAGGCGCGGGCCCGCACGATCCTCGAGCAGGCGAAAACCGAGGCCGAGGTTTTTGCCGAGCGCGGACGGCACACGTTGGAGCAGGCCGCGCGCGACCTGCTGATCACCGTTGGCCAGGGGATCGAGAACATCCTGAAGGACATCGTCAGCGATGCCGTCGAACGGGCGGTCGACATCGGCACGCTTCAGCGGATACTGCTGGAGATCGCGCGGGCCTACTGCAGCCGGAGCGGCGAGGAGAGCCGGGTGGAGTTCCTGATCAGCGAAAAGGATCAGGAGCACCTGATCGCCTTCTTCGCCGAGCAGTATCGCCAGCACCTCGTGCAGGGCGTCACGCTTCGGGCCGACGCCGGCATCCCCGGAGGCTTCCGGGTCGCCCTGAAGGACGGCCACGTCTACCACGACTTCACCAAGCCGGCGATCGCGGAGGCCCTCTGTCGCTTCCTGCGGCCCCACCTGGCGGAGATCGTGCACCGCGCGGCGACGGAGGCCAGCGAGGGCGACAACGGGGCGGCAGAGACGCGGACATGAAATACGCCTATTTCGCCGCCAGCTTGCCTTCGCTGGTGTTCAGCGGTCCGCCGTCAATGACGATGGAGCGGTTTCTGGGCCTCTGCCGTCAACACCTGGCGCCGGCGGATTTCGAGGCGTTGGACGCGCTGCTGACGGACCGCCCGTCGGAGGCGCGGTTCGTCGTCGAGTGGCGGACGCGGGAGACCCAGCTTCGCAACGCGGTGGCCCGTGCGCGGGCGGCGCGGCTCGGCGTCGAGGCCCGGCCCTGGCAGAAGGACCACCCGGGCTGGGACGTCGCGCTCGAACGGGCGGCGATGGACGCGATGGGCCGCGCGACGCCGCTGGAGCGCGAGCTGGAGCTGGACCGCGTCCGATGGGGCGTCGCGGAGGAGCTGGCCCGGTTCCGGCCCTTCGACCTGGAGGCCATTCTCGTCTACGCGCTGCATTTGCGGATCGCGGAGCGGTGGGACCGGATGAACGCGGACGAGGGGCGGCGGCGGCTGGACGAACTCGTGGCCGCGGCGGCGCCGGCGCGGCAGTGAGCAACCCATGAGCGACAACATCGGCAAAATCGTCGGGGTCAACGGCAACCTGTTGACGGTGGAGTTCGAAAAGCCCGTCGTGCAAAACGAGGTGGCCTACGCGCGGCTGGGCGACCTGCGGCTGAAATCCGAGGTCATCCGCGTGCGCGGCCATTACGCGGAGATGCAGGTGTTTGAGGACACCACCGGTCTGAAGGAGGGCGACCGCGTCGAGTTCACGGGCGAGCTGCTCTCCGCCGAGCTGGGGCCGGGGCTGCTGGCGCAGGTGTTCGACGGCCTCCAGAACCCGCTGCCGAAGCTGGCGGAGGAGTGCGGCTTTTTCCTGAAACGGGGCCACTACCTCGACGCGCTGCCCCGCGACCGTCGATGGGCCTTTACGCCGACGGTGGAGACCGGGGCGTCGGTCACGGCGGGCGACGCCCTGGGCTGGGTGCCGGAGGGGATCTTTCGCCACCGTATCTTCGCGCCGTTCTCGATCCCGCGGGGTGAACGCTGGACGGTCGAGGAGATCGCGCCGGCGGGGGAGTACGCGGTGGAGCACGTCGTCGCGCGCCTGCGCGACCCGCGCGGCGGCCGGCACGAGGCGCGGCTGTTCCAGCGATGGCCGGTGAAGATCCCAATCCGCGCCTTCGCCGAACGTCTGCGGCCCACCGAGCCGCTGACGACGAAGATCCGGATCATCGACACCCTGTTTCCCGTCGCGCGCGGCGGCACCTACTGCATCCCCGGGCCGTTCGGCGCGGGCAAAACCGTGCTCCAGCAGCTGACGAGCCGGTACGCGGACGTGGACATCGTGATCGTCGCCGCCTGCGGCGAGCGGGCCGGCGAGGTGGTCGAGACCCTGCGCGAGTTTCCGGAGCTGGTGGACCCTCGCACCGGCCGCAGCCTGATGGAGCGGACCCTGATCATCTGCAACACCAGCTCGATGCCCGTCGCGGCGCGCGAGGCCTCGGTCTACACGGCCGTCACGATCGCGGAGTATTACCGACAGATGGGCCTGAACGTGCTGCTGTTGGCCGACTCGACGTCCCGGTGGGCCCAGGCGCTGCGCGAGATGTCCGGCCGTCTCGAGGAAATCCCTGGCGAGGAGGCCTTCCCCGCCTACCTGGAGTCTGTGATCGCCGCCTTCTACGAGCGGGCCGGCGTCGTCCGCCTCAACGACGGCTCCACCGGATCGGTGACGATCGGCGGCACCGTCAGTCCCGCGGGCGGCAACTTCGAGGAGCCGGTGACGCAAAGCACGCTGAAGGTCGTCGGGGCCTTTCACGGGCTCTCGCGCGAGCGCTCCGACCAGCGGCGGTACCCGGCGATCCACCCCCTCGAGTCGTGGAGCAAATACGAGGGCGTCGTCCTCGTCGACCAGGTCGCCGCCGCCCGCGACGTCCTGTTCCGCGGCAACGACGTCAACCAGATGATGAAGGTCGTCGGCGAGGAGGGCACCTCAATCGACGACTTCGTCGTCTACCTGAAGGCGGAATTCCTCGACGCGGTGTACCTGCAGCAGGACGCCTATCACCCGGTGGACGCGGCGACCTCTCCTGAACGGCAGCGCTACGTCTTCGAGCGGCTGGTGCGAATCCTGAAGACGCCGATGAGGTTCGAGTCGAAGGACGCCGCCCGGCGGTTCTTCCAGCGGCTGACGCAGACCGTGAAGGACTGGAACCGCGTCGAGATGGGCGGCGCGGAGTTCGCGGAGATCGAGCGGCGCGTCGAGGCGATGGTCGCGGAGGTGGCGGAATATGCATAGGGTCTATCACCGCATCGAGCGGATCGCCGGCAACGTGATCACCGTGCAGGCCACCGGCGTGGCCTACCGCGAGCTGGCCCAGGTGACCTCCGCGCGGGGCGTCTCGCTGGCGCAGGTCATCCGGCTCGAAGGGGGGCGGGTGGACCTCCAGGTCTTCGCCGGCAGCCGCGGCATCGCGACGGACTCGCAGGTGCGGTTCCTCGGCCACACGATGCAGGTGCCGTTTTCGCAGTCGCTCCTCGGCCGCGTCTTCACCGGCGGAGGCCAGCCGCGCGACGGCGGCCCCCCCATCCACGAGAACCCCATCGGGATCGGCGGCCCCTCCGTCAACCCGGCCAAGCGCATCATTCCCCGCAACATGGTGCGCACGGGCATCCCGATGATCGACGTGTTCAACACGCTGGTCGAGTCCCAGAAGCTGCCCATCTTCTCGGTCGCCGGCGAGCCCTACAACCCGCTGCTGGCGCGCATCGCGCTGCAGGCGGAGGTGGACCTGATCATCCTCGGCGGCATGGGCCTCAAGCACGACGACTACCTCTTCTTCCGCGACACCCTCGAGCGCGAGGGCGCGCTGTCGCGCTCGATCCTCTTTATCCACACCGCCGCCGACCCGATCGTCGAGTGCTTGCTGGTGCCCGACATCTGCTTGGCCGTCGCCGAACAGTTCGCGTTGAAGAACCAGCGCGTGCTGGTGCTGCTGACCGACATGACGAACTTCGCCGACGCGCTGAAGGAGATCGCCATCACGATGGAGCAGATCCCCTCCAACCGCGGCTACCCCGGCGACCTCTACAGCCAGCTCGCCGCCCGTTACGAGAAGGCCGTGGACTTCGACACGGCCGGATCGATCACGATCCTCGCGGTCACCACGATGCCCGGCGACGACGTGACCCACCCCGTGCCCGACAACACCGGCTACATCACCGAGGGCCAGTTCTACCTGCGCAACGGCCGCATCGAGCCGTTCGGCTCCCTCAGCCGCCTCAAGCAGCTCGTCAACTCCCGTACACGGGAGGACCACCGCACGATCATGAACACCATGATCCAGCTCTACGCCGGCTACAAGGAGACGCTGGAAAAGCAGGCCATGGGCTTTCGGATGAGCGACTGGGACCGCAAGTTGCTCAAGTACGGCCGCCTCTTCGAGGACCGGATGATGGACCTGCGCGTCAACATCCCCCTGGAGCAGGCGCTCGACCTCGGCTGGCGGATCCTCGCGGAATGCTTCGAGCCGGCCGAGACGGCGATCCCGACCCGGCTGATCGAGAAATTCTGGCCGGGGAACATCGCAGCGGCGACGGCGGCGTGAGGGCGGCCCGGACGCGATGGCCAGGATCAAACACACCAAGAACGAGCTGAAGGCCCAGCGCGACGCGCTGAAGCGGTACGAGCGCTACCTGCCGACGCTGCAACTCAAAAAGCAACAGCTCCAGGTCGAGGTGCGCGCCGTCGAGGCGAAGATCGAGGCGCACGACCGCGAGGCGGCCGCCGAGCGCGCCGCGATCGAGCCTTGGATCCGGCTGTTCTCGGAGCCCGCGGACCCCGCCGCGCACCTCCGCCTGGCGCGCGTCAGGACATCGACCGGCAACATCGCCGGAGTGACGATTCCCCTGCTCGAGGGCGTGGAGTTCGAGCGAACCATCCCCGACCTCTTCGCGACGCCTCCCTGGCTCGACGACGCCATCGCCGCCCTCGAACGGATGATCCGCCGCCGGATCGAACGCGCCATCCTGGAGGAGCAGCGCCGCGCGCTGCGCGAGGAGCTGCGCACGACGACCCAGCGCGTCAACCTATTCGAAAAGGTCAAGATTCCCGAGGCGCGCGAGAACATCCGCGTGATCCGCATCTTCTTGGGCGACCAGATGACCGCGGAGGTCTCGCGGTCCAAGATCGCCAAGGGGAAGTCGGCCGAGAAGACGAGGGCGGCCGGGTGATCGTGCCGATGTCCAGGGTGACGGTGCTGGCGCTGGAGCGCGACCGCGAGGCGTCGCTCGAGCGGCTGCGCGGCCTCGGCGTCCTGCACCTGGAACCGGCCCGGCGAGGGGAATCCGAAGACGTCGAGGCCGCCCGCAAGGAACTCGAGTACGTCCGACACGCCCTCGAGGTCCTGCCTCCCCGCCCGGCCGGCGCGCCGGGCGGGGGCGATCCGATGCGGACGGTCCGGGAGGTCTGGCGGATCCTCCATCGGCGAAAGGAATTGGGCGACGAGCGGGACGCCCTGCGCCTCGAGCGCGAGCGGATTCTTCCCTACGGTCGCTTCGACCCGGCTGCGGTTCGCGAGCTGGAGGCGAAGGGGGTGTTCATCCGCCTCTACCGCGCCGGCGCCGCGGATGTTGTCCGTTCCCCGGCGGAGGCGGTGCGGGTGGACATCCACCGGACGTCGTCCGCCGTGTACTTCGCCCTGGTGCGCCGCGGGGAGCCGCCGGTGTGCGAGGGTGCCCAGGAGGTCCGGATGCCGGAGCGGTCGCTCGACGACATCGAGCGCCGCCTCGCCCAGATCGAGGCCGAGACGGCGGGGCTGGCGGGCGAGCTGGAGCGCTGCGCCGCCGACCGGCCCGCGATCGAGGCGCTGGCCGAGGAGGCCGAGGACCGGCGGCGCCTGGCCGAGGCGCGCGCCGGGATGGACGCGCTTGAGCAGAACATCGTTTTTCTGACGGGTTTTTGTCCGCGCGAGGCCGTGGATCGCCTGAGGGCGGCGGCCCGAGAGGCGGGCTGGGGTCTGGTGATCTCCGAGCCCCGCCCCGGCGATCGCGTGCCGACCCTGCTGCGCCTGCCCCCATGGGCCCGCCCCATCGAGCCGCTGATGAGGTTCATCGGCATCCTGCCGGGCTACGACGAGGTCGACATCAGCGGGATGTTCCTGCTGTTCTTCAGCTTGTTTTTCGCGATGCTGGTTGGCGACGCCGGCTACGGCTTGGTCTTTCTCGGCGCGCTGGCGGCCGCGCGATGGAGGGGCGTCCGCGTCCCGCCGGCGCTCGGCCGGCTCCTGGCGATGGTCAGCGGAACCACCGTGGCCTGGGGCGCCGCGACCGGCACATGGTTTGGCGTCCAGGCGGCAAATTGGCCCCGCTGGGAGTGGCTCGCGGACGGCGAGAACGTGAAGCGGCTCTGCTTCGTCGTCGCCCTGGTCCATCTCTCGCTGGCCCACCTCTGGAACATCGTCCGCCTGGGCCGCTCCACGCAGTCCCTCGCCCAGCTCGGGTGGCTGGGCGTGACCTGGACGATGTTCTTCTTCGCCAACGCGATGGTGCTCGGGGCGCCGTTCCCGAGGACGATGCTGCCGGTGTTCGCCGCCTCGGTTGCGCTGGTGGTCGTGTTCATGACCCCGCTGCGGCAACTGAAGGCCGAGTGGTTCAACCACGTGATGCTGCCGTTGAACATCGTCGGCAACTTCGTCGACGTCGTGTCCTACATCCGGCTGTACGCGGTCGGTACGGCCTCCTTTGCCGTCGCCGACAACCTGAACACGATGCTCGCGCCGATGCTCGGCTCGTGGCGGACCGCGCTCGTCGGCGCGGCGTTCCTGCTGCTGGCCCACGCGCTGAACATCGCGCTGGCGCTGATGGGCGTGATGGTCCACGGCGTCCGGCTGAACACGCTGGAGTTCTCGGGTCACATCGGCCTGCAATGGACGGGCTTTCCCTACCGGCCGTTCCGCCGGGTGCGGGACGAGCGGGCGCAGGCCTGACGAGGTTCGAAAGGAGCACACACCATGGATCCATCCACGATGGCGACGGTCGGAAGATTGGGCGCGGCGGCCGCGTTCGGCTTGGCGGCGCTCGGCTCGGCCCTGGGCACCGGCTCGGCCGGCCCGGCGGCGATCGGCGCCTGGAAGAAATGCTTCGCACAGAACAAGGCGGCGCCGTTCATCCTGACGGTCTTCGCCGGCGCGCCGATGTCGCAGACGATCTACGGCATGATCCTGATGAACCAGATGACCGCGCTCTGCAACGCGGCGGGCTTCGCGAACTGGGGCGCGATGCTCGGCGCGGGCATCTTCGGCGGCCTGGCGATCGGCGCCTCCGCCTGGTGGCAGGGGATCGCCGGGGCGTCGGCGTCCGATGCGCTCGCCGAGACCGGCAAGGGCTTCGGCAACTACCTGATGGTCCTCGGTATCATCGAGACCATCGCCCTCTTCGTACTGGTGTTCGTCGGCGCGGTCTTCAAGGCCGGCTGACGTCGCCGCGGAGCCCGTCGGCATGACCGACGGCGATCGCCCGCCCGGCGCGGAACCCGTCCCCAGACGGCGCTTCGGCCGCACCGGCCTGTCGATGCCGGTGCTCACCTGCGGCGGCATGCGGTTCCAGCACTCCTGGAAGGCGGAGGAGATCGACCGCGTGTCGCCGGAGGCCCAGGCCAACCTCGAGGCCTGCGTCGAGCGCGCCCTCGAAATCGGGGCCGCCCACATCGAGACCGCCCGTGGCTACGGCACCTCCGAGGAACAGCTCGGGCGCATCCTGACGCGGTTTCCCCGGGACCGGATTCTCGTCCAGACTAAAATCGAGCCCGCCGCCGCGGAGGAGTTCGTCCGGCAGGCGGAGGATTCCCTCCGCAGGTTGAGGCTCGAATGGGTCGACCTGCTCGCCGTCCACGGCGTCAACAACGAAGACCTCCTCGAGCGTACGCTGCGCCGCGGCGGCGTGCTGGACGGCGCCCGCCGCCTTCAACGCGACGGGCGCTGCCGGTTTGTGGGCTTCTCCACCCACGGCCCGGTGCCGATCATCGTCCGTGCGATCGAGTCCGGTGAGTTCGACTACGTGAACCTCCACTGGTACTTCGTTCAACCCCACACGTGGCCGGCCGTCGAGGCCGCGGCGCGGCGGGACCTCGGCGTGCTGATCATCAGCCCGAACGACAAGGGCGGCCACCTCCACACCCCGCCGGACAAGCTCCGCCGGCTCTGCGCCCCCCTCTCGCCGATGACCTTCAACGACCTGTTCTGCCTCGCGCGCGACGAGGTCCACACCCTCAAGCATCGGCGTCGCGCGGCCCTCGGACTGGGATGCGCACATCGATGCGCTCCGCCATTACGCTCGGCGACAGGAGCGGTCGGCGGAGATCGCCGGCCGGCTCGACGCCGAAATGTGCCGCGTCCTTGGCGAGGAGTGGTGCCGGCGCTGGTCCGAAGGCCTGCCCGACTGGTCCGAGATGCCCGGCAAGGTGAACGTGTTCGAAATCCTGCGGCTGTGGAACTTGGCCGAGGTGCGACATGGCCGGCTACGCGAAGGCGCGCTACAACCTCCTCGGCCAGGCAGAGCACTGGTTCCCCGGTCGCAACTCGGCCGAAACGGACGAGTCCGCGCTGCGGGCGGCGTTGGCGTCGCACCCGTTCCCGGACCGGATTCTCGAGATTCTCCGCGAAGCCCACCGGCGGTTTGGCGAACGGCCGGCCCAACGCCTGAGTCGGTTAGACGGCTGACCCGGATGGCCGCCGGCCGTCCGCCGGCGGCGCCCGGCGGCCGGACCCGCTACGGCCGGGCTTGGGCGTGGGCGCGGACGAATTCCAGCAGCGCCTGCCGAGCGGGATCCCTATCCATGGCGATGTTGTTCCCGGCGGAACCGTGGTCGCGGTGATCGATGCAGCGGGCCTCGACGTGCGGGTTGCCCGCGCCCGCCATCAGGGCGGCAAACCAGACATTCTCTTCGGCGCGGGCCGGCATGTCGCGGCTGGCGTACAGCAGAAGAATCGGCGGCGTTCGCCGCCGCACCCATCGGGCCGGCGCGGCGTCGTCGACGATGATCTGGAACCGGCTCGAACCGCGTTCGGCGCGGATCGTATGGTGGGTGGTCGCCTGCCCGCTGACCGGAATCGGTCGCGCGATCGCGTCGGTCGGCACGCCGGCCTGCCTTAGCCGGCCGGTCTCGAGGCCGGTCATCAGCGTGAGGTACCCGCCGGCCGAATGGCCGGCGAGAAACAGCGGCCGCGCCGGTGCGCCGTGCTTGCCGCCGTGATGCCACACCCACGCGACGGCGTCGTCGTCGAGGTATGCCGGGAAGCGGGCGCGGGGACTGAGTCGGTAGTTCGGAACCGCCACCCACAACCCGTCCGCGGCCCGGCTCGCTGCGATGCGGCAGGTGGGGCCGTCTTCCTTGCTGCCGCTGGTCAGGCCCCCACCATGAAACCACACCAGCGCCGCTTCCGCCGGCCCGTCCGCTGGCCGGTACACGTCGAGCCGGCAATGCTCCTGAGCGTATACGTCATCCGCGTTGGCGCAGTAGGGCAGGTTCGTGATGGACACTGTCGGACGTTGCGCGCCGGGCGCGGTCGCCGCAACGCTGGCGTGCGCCGCGCGGGGCGGGGCGGATCCGGCCGCGGCGCCGCCGCTGCCGCCCAACGGGGCGGACGGCTGGGAGCTGGAATAGGCCGACGAGTATGACTACCCCGAACGCGGACCTGACCCAAGCGTGGGTGTCGCAAAACGGCCCCAGCGGGCACATCCTCAGCAGCCGCCGGCGCGAGAACGCGGTCGTGTCGAACGGCGTGCTGCGCCTGGTTGCGCGCAAGGAGAGGCGCGACGGTCAGGAGTGGACCGCCGGCAGCGTCTGGACGAGGAGGGCCTTCTAGTACGGCTACTTCGAACGCCGCTACCGGTATGCCGCCGCGGAGGGTCTGAACAATTCCTTTCGGATCGTGCCGACCTCCCCGCAGCCGGACGGCCCGCATTTCGAAATCGATATCAACGAGGGTCATTACCCGAACAAGATCAACACGAACATCCACAGCCATTCCGACTGGACAACCAATAACGGGCGGGTCGCAACGGTGGCGGAGTGGATGTTCGACGCCGGGCTAGAGGGCTGGACGCCCAACGCCCATGTGGCCGACGTCGAGGTTCGAGACGGCGTTGTGCACTGCCGCACCACCGACTCCGATCCGATGTTCATCCGCCGCGACCTTGAGCTGAAGGCGACGCCGTGGCAGATGGTGGCGATTCGCCTTCGGGTCGACGCGGCCGGTCCGGGGCAGTTGTTCTGGTCCTCCCCCCTAATCGGTCCCTACGGGGGGTTCTCGGCGGAACGATCGCTGACGTTCGACATCCCCGCCGGCGGAGAATTCTGCGACATCGTGGTCGCGCCGTTCTGGCAGGCAGAACGGACGATCCGGCAACTGCGACTCGACCTTTCGGCGGCGCCCGCTTTGCGATCGACTCCGTTCGCATTCTGGACTGGAGCGGCGGGGCAGCGCCCGTTCGCGATATGTACGAGTGGACGTTCGCTGAGGGCGGGCGGGAATGGCGGCGGCATCCGGCGGCGGCGGAGTTACATTCGATGCCGTTGGATCTGGACGTCCGTGACCGCGGCTGGGCGGAGGTGGAGGTCGAGGCGCCAGCGGACGGCGTGGCGGCGCTGATCTGGAGCCCGGCGGACGGGAGCGGGTCGCATCGCCGGAAATTCGCCGTTCGCAAGGGGCGGCATGCCTACCCGCTGATGATGGCTGACATGCCCGGCTGGTCCCGTCTGGCGGCGCTGGGACGACATCCGGGCCCGGACCAGTCTCTGCGGCTCGTGGCCATTGCGATCAGGGCCGAGCCCGCGGCGCCGCCGGCACTTCAGGTGGATTATCTTGGCCTGGCCGACGCCCTGCCCCGCCCCGGCACGCCTTTCCGGATTCTGGCGGCGATCCGCAACACGGGCGGCCAAACCTCGACCGTGGCGAGCGCCCGGTTGCGTCTGCCTGCAGGGCTTCGGTTCGCCGCGGAGCCGCCCGCCGGCGAAGCGGCCGTGCCGACGCTCGAGCCCGACGAGACGGCGGAGATCCGTTGGACCGTCGCCGCCGACCGTCCCGGCGAATACCCGCTGGAGTTGTGCCTCGCGGATCCGGCGACGCCGGCCACGGCGTCCGTCCGCGTCGAGGCCCGCCCGCCGGTCCCGCCCGCCGCCGACGGCGTGCCGACGCCGCGGCCGGTGCCCACGGACGTCGAAATCTGCGCCTACTACTTTCCCGGCTGGAACCGGAACACGAAATGGGACTGCACCCGCCGCCTGGCCCCGATCCGCAAACCTTTGCTCGGCTTCTACGACGAAGGCCGCCCCGAGTGCATGGACTGGCAAATCAAGTGGGCCGTCGAAAACGGCATTTCCACCTTCCTCGTCGACTGGCATTGGGAGGCCGGCGTGCGCCGCTATGAGCACTGGTTCGAGGCCTATCGCCGGGCCCGCCATCGCGATCGGCTCAAGGTCGCCATTATGTGGGCCAACCACAACGCGCACGGCACCCATTCCGCCGATGACTGGCGGGCGGCGACGCGCCATTGGATCGAGCGCTATTTCCCCCTGCCGGCCTACCAGCGTCTGAACGGCAAGCCGGCCCTGTACCTCTAGGACCCTCGCAACCTCCGGCGGGACGTCGGCGGGTCGGACGCCGTCCGCGCGCTGCTGGCCGAGTCGGACGCGATGGCCCGCGCCGCCGGTTTCGGCGGAATCCTCTTCGTCGCGATGAACGGCGATTTCTCGCGCACGGAGATGGACCGCTGCGCCGCGGAGGGCTACGCGGCGGCGACAACGTATCACGAGTGGGGGCCGTTCTCGTCCGGCGAGCGGCGGTTTTCCTTCGACCGCGTCGTCGAGAACGCCCCGGCCGAGTGGGCGCGAAAGATGGCGGCCTCGGCGCCGATGGCCTACCTGCCGGTGGTGGACACCGGCTGGGACTCGCGTCCCTGGCGCGGCGACCGGGCCCGCGTCATCGAGGGCCGCACGCCGGAGCTGTTCCGCCGCCTGCTCGAGTCGGCGCGGACCTTCGCGGCGACCAACGGGATCCGGACGGTGCTGCTTGGCCCGCTGAACGAGTGGGGCGAGGGCAGCGACATCGAGCCCAACGTCGAATTCGGTTTCGGGATGTGCGAGGCGGTGCGGGCGGTGTTCGGCCGCGGCGACCCCGCGGACTGGCCGGTCAACCTCGGGCCGGGCGACGTCGGGTTGGGCCCCTACGACTTTTCCCACCGCCCTCCGCGGACGGCGTGGACATTCGACGGTCCTGAGGAGGACTGGAGCGTGCTGGGGGGGATCGCCGACCTCGAAATGAGCGGCGGGGCGCTGCGGTTCCGCACGACCAACCGGGACCCTGCGCTGCTGATCGACACCGGCGGCCTCCGCGCCCGAGACTTCGGAAAGGCGCGGCTGACGATCCGGATCGAGGACGCCGGCGCGCCGGTCGCGCGCGGGCAGTTGTTCTGGTCGGCCGATGCCGCTGCGATGACGGAAAGGACCAGCCGTTCGTTCGAGGTTCCGGCGGACGGTGCGGCGCATGTCGTCGAGATCGACCTGCGGTCGCATGCCCCCTGGCGGGGGCGGATCACGATGCTGCGCCTCGATCCCTGCAGCTCAGCCGGCGCCCGAATCGCGATCGAGGAGTTCGTCCTGCTGCCGTAAGGTGCCTGCAAGCTGCGCCCCTCTGCCTCGGACATCTTCCAGCGCTTGGGGAATCGGAGCGTCAAAGCCGATGATCGGCCGCCTGGCGCGGGGGACTGAACGGTACTTTGTCGGCTCTTGACATAGTGAATGAGTTGATCTAGTAGTCCATTG
>CAKZPT010000041.1 GCA_937139365.1 uncultured bacterium
GTAGCCTCATCTTGCCTTCATCCGGTGTTTTATCGGCTCTCCGTCGGCCTGGATCCGGTCTCTCGACTCCCTCTTTTCGCTCGTACCGGCAGGAGTGTCTGTCCCTAAGAGCGGTGTCTGGCACTTTTGGTTGGCCGGTCAGCCGGGTGGGGCTGGGCACATTCTTCCGCTCCTTGCCATGGCATGGAGCTTTTAAAGAGGCAGCAGGGCCAGTACAGTGAGGAGCTCCCGCTTCAAGGGATACATGGGAACGTGAAGCCCGCGCTGGCCAGCCTCTACCAAGCCGTGGAGATCGAGCAGGAACCGCCGCCGCTCCTGGTCGGCGAGCGCTGCAACGCCAACGGGTCCAAGGCCTTCCGGGAACGGTTGCTGGCGGACGACTTCGAAGGATGTGTCCAGATCGCCCTCGCGCAGGAAGCCGAAGGGGCCCACGTCATCGACCTATGCACTGCCTACGCCGGCCGGGACGAATTGCGCGACCTGACGACCCTCGTGCCCCTGCTGGCCCGGACCGTGCGGCTGCCCCTGTGCATCGATTCGACCACCCCCGAGTGCATCGAAGCCTGCCTGCGCCTCTATCCGGGCCGATGCCTGATCAACTCGATCAATCTCGAAGACGGCGGCCGAAACCTTAACCGTATCTGTCCTCTCATCCGCCGACACGGGGCGGCCGTGGTGGCCCTGACCATCGATGAGCGTGGCATGGCCATGACCGCTGACGACAAGGTCGCCGTCGCCGAACGAATCCACGATCTCGCCATCGGACGGCACGGCCTCCGACCATCGGATCTCTTCTTCGACACCCTGACGTTCACCGTTGGTTCCGGCGACGAGTCGCTCCGTCGCGCCGCCTTGGAAACTTTGGAGGCCATCCGCCGAATCAAACGGCGCTGGCCCGACGTCCACACGATCCTTGGCCTGAGCAATGTTTCCTTCGGGCTGCCCGCTGCCGCGCGACGCGTTTTGAACAGCGTCTTTCTCCACGAGGCCGTGGCCGCCGGCCTCGACGCCGCCATCGTCCACGCCGGCCGGATCCTGCCGCTGACGTCCATTCCCGAGGCCGACCGGGAGATCTGCCTCGATCTGCTGTATGATCGGGTGCGCGATCCGGCTGCTCTGCCTCTCGCCGCCTTCCTCGAGCACTTTCGGCCGGCCGCCGCGAGCGCGCCACCCCAGTCGCGAGCCGCTGCGGGCAGAACCGCCGGGCCGTCCCAGCAAGCCCTGTTCGACAAGGTCCTGCGCGGCGACAAGGATGGCCTCGAGGACCTGCTGGCCATTCTCCGGCGCCGCCTTCCCCCGACAGCCATCATCAACGACGTTCTCGTGCCGGCGATGCGCCACGTGGGCGAGCTCTTCGGACGCGGCGAAATTCTGCTCCCCTTCGTCCTCCAGTCCGCCGAGGTCATGAAGCGCGCCGTCTCGCTGCTCGAGCCCTTTCTAGACCGATCCGCCGACCGCCACGCCCTGACCGTACTGTTGGCCACGGTCCAAGGCGACGTGCATGACATCGGCAAGAACCTGGTGGACATCATCCTTTCGAACAACGGCTACCGCGTTCACAACCTCGGCATCAAGGTGCCGGCCGAGACGATCATCGCGAAGGCTCGCGAACTCTCAGTCGACGTCATCGGCCTGAGCGGCCTGCTGGTCAAATCGGCCCTGGTCATGCGCGACAGCATGGCCCAGTACGCCGAGGCGGGCCTGCGATGTCCGATCCTTCTTGGCGGCGCGGCGCTCACGGCAAAATTCGTCGCGCAGGAGTGCGCTACAAGATATCCGGGTCCTGTGGTCTATTGTGCGGACGCGTTCGCCGGCCTGCGGGCGATCCAGGCCTTCGAAGCGGGGGCGCTGACCTCCACCGCCTGGCAGCCGCCCACCGCGGCGGCTGTAGCCGAACCGGCGGGGCCGGACACGGAGATCCGTCGCGACGTTCCGGTCCCCACCCCGCCGTTTTTCGGCTGCCGGCACGTGTGCGACATCCCGCCAGCGGCCCTGTTTCCGTACCTGAACCTCGAAGCGTTGTTCCGCGGGCGATGGGGCTACCGACGCGGCCGGATGAGCGCGGAGGAGTACCGTGACCTGATCGAGGGACGGGTCCGCCCGCTCTTCGACGCCCTGGGCCGCCGCGTCATCGAGGAAAGGTTGGCCCGCCCTGCCGTGGCCTACGGATATTTTCGGTGTTGGCGCGACGGCGACCGTCTGGTGACCGAGGCCGACGGGCGGCGTCACGTCTTCACCTTTCCGCGCCGAACCCTGCCGCCTCGTCTCTGCATCGCCGATTTTTTCCGCTCCGAGCAGGAGGGTGGCGACGTGGTGGGGTTTTTCGTGGCCACCCTCGGGCCGGACCTGGACCGCGCCATTCATGATCTGTATGGACGCGACGCCTACCACGATTACCTGATGCTGCATGGCCTCAGCGTCGAACTGACCGACGCGCTGGCGGAGTACTGGCATGAACGGATGCGCGAGGAGCTCGGGATCGCGAGCCGGCGGCCGGCCGACGTAACGGGATACGTCGTCCAAGACTACCAAGGCTCCCGCTACGGATTTGGGTACCCTTCCTGCCCCGATCTGTCGGCCCACCTCGCCGTCTTCGAGCTGCTCGATCCCGGCGCCATCGGCGTCACCCTGACGGAGAGCTTCGAAATGGTACCGGAGCAGAGCACCTCCGCCCTGGTGGCGCACCATCCCCAAGCCAAGTACTTCAACGTTTGACGTTCGGACCGACGGCGTGCGCAGCGGCGTGTGACCGCGTGCCGCCCGGATCGTGTGTCGCGGGATGACACGCGGAAAGCCGGTGCGCGTTGCCATGGCGTCGGACAAGGCGGCCTCGCACGCGATCGACGTTTCCGGGAGCCGCCTGCGGGGCCCTCACGCCGGTCGGCGGGCGGAATGAACCCGCTCGACAAGCCGGCGAACGCGTTCGGGATCGGTCTCCTTTCGGATCCCATGCCCGAGGTTGAAGATGTGACCCGGGCGGCCGCCCGCCCGGCGCAAAATGTCGTCCACCGCCAAGTCCAGCCGCTCCTCGGGCCCGAGGAGCAGGTCGGGATCGAGGTTGCCCTGAATAGCGCGATCACCCGCCAGGCCTCGTCGAGGTATACGTCAGCACCGACGCTGACGACCTCTGCGCCAACGTCGGCCACCAGTTCGAGCAACGCTCCCGAACGGCCGGCGAAATGGATGCGCGGGACGTGGCCGGCCACTTGGCGAAACACCTCGGCGGTCTTCGGCCGGACGCGATGGCGGTACTCGTCGACCGACAGCAACGGCGCCCATGTGTCGAACACCTGCACCGCCCGCGCCCCGGCCCGGACCTGCAGCGCGAGAAAGGCGCCGGCGGCAGACGCAAGTTTCTCAAGCAACAGGTCGGCCGCGGCGGGCTGGGAGCGGAAAAACTCCAACGCGAGCGGAAACCTCCGCGAACCGCCGCCTTCGATCGCGTAACAAGCCAGCGTGAAGGGCGCGCCGACGAAGCCGATCACGGGCACACGGTCCGCAAGCACCCGACAAACGCGGCGGATCGCTTCCAGCGTCGGTTCAAGCCGCTCGCCGGCCGGCGCCCACGGCAGGGCATCCACGTCCGCCGCCGAGCGGATCGGACGCGCGATGCGCGGCCCCTCGCCAGGGGCAAAGTCGGGGCCCAGATCCATCGCATCGAGGAGCACGAGGATGTCGGCGAACACGATCGCGGCGTCGAAGTCGAACAACCCGAGCGGCTGAAGCGTCACCTCCGCGGCGAGGTCGGGTGAACGAAGCAATTCCAGCATCGAAGCCCTCTCGCGCAGCCGGCGATAGGCGGGCAGGTAACGGCCGGCCTGGCGCATCAGCCAAATCGGCGTGCGGTCCGTCGGCCGGCGGTGGCACGCAAGGAGGAAGCGCGAAGCGGAGGCCTGATCGGCGGGGCCTCCAGCGCTCATGGCGGGGCCTCGACCTTGACGCGGGCGGCGGCCTCGAAGGCGGCGGACCACGCCGGGAGCGAACGCTCGAGCAGGTCGTCGCCGTGGGCGGCGGAGAGGAAGGCCACCTCGTAGGGCGACGGCGGCAAATAAACGCCGGCCGATAACAGCGCGTGGAACAGGGGGCGGAAGCGGGTCGCATGGGAGGCCGGGATGTCCTCAAACGCGCGGGGGGGGCGATCCATGAAGAAGACGGAGAACATGCTGCCGAGAACGGGGACAACGGCGGGAACGCCGGCGGCGCCCGCGCGCGCTTCGATATCGGCCGCGAAGCGGGCCGTGCGGGCATTCAGTTCGTCGTAGGAGAAACGTTCCCGCAGGGCCCGGAGCGTCGCCAGCCCGGCGGCGACGGACACGGGGTTGCCGCTGAGCGTGCCGGCCTGATAGACGGGGCCGAGGGGCGCGAGAAGGTCCATCAGTTCGGCGCGGCCGGCCACCGCGCCCATCGGCAAGCCGCCCCCGATGATCTTGCCGAGACAGAGAAGGTCGGGACGGACGTCCGAAACGCCGAGGGCGGGGCCGGCGCTGCCGTAACGAAGCCGAAAGGCGGTGATGACCTCGTCCCAAATCAGCAGAGAGCCGCAGGCGTCCGCCAGTTCGCGCAGCCGCCGGAGAAAGGCCGGATCGGGCAGGAGCAGGCCCACGTTGGCGGGGGCGGGTTCGAGAAGGATGGCCGCAAGGTCGCCGCCATGTCGTTCCACGATGCGTTCCACCTGCTCCGCAGAGTTGAAGCGGGCGACCACGGTTTGGGCGGCGCACGCGGGCGGAACGCCGGCGGAGGTGGCCTCGGCGAGGCCAGCGACGCCGCTGCCGGCGCGCACCAGCAGGCCGTCGGCATGGCCATGGTAACAGCCGCTGAACTTCAACACGAGGTTCCGTCCGGTGGCGCCGCGGGCAACGCGAAGGGCGCTCATGCAGGCCTCGGTGCCGGAGCTGACGAGGCGGACCTTCTCGGCCGCGGGAATGGCCTGGCGCAAGGCTTCGGCCATCTCGATTTCGGTGGCGGTGGTGACCGCGAAACTGGCGCCGCGGGCGGCGGCATCGGATACGGCGCGAACCACCTCGGCCGGCGCATGGCCGAGGATCAGCGGTCCGAACGAGAGGCAAAAATCGAGCAGACGGCGGCCGTCTTCGGTGATCAGCCAAGGTCCCTCCGCGCGGGCGGCGAAGATCGGTTCGCCGCCGACGGAGCGGAACGAGCGGACGGGGCTGTTGACGCCGCCGGGCATGGCGACGCGGGCACGGTCGGCCAGCGTGGGCGGGCGGGCACCGGCGTTCACGGAGCCCTCCGGCGCGCAGTGAGGCGTTCGATCCGGGCGCGTCGCCGGACGCGGGCTGGGCGCGGCTCGGCGCGATCGCCGGCGAGCCAGCCCATCAGGCGAGGAGCGAAGTAGGTGACGACGGCCGAGGCACCGGCACGGTGGAACGCGGCCAGGGTCTCGAGCGCCGCCTCGCGCAGGTCAACGGCACCGGCGGCGGCGGCGTGGCAGAGCATCGCGTACTCGCCGGAAACCTGATAGGCCAGCACGGGAACGGCGACGGCGTCCCGCGCCTCGCGAACCAGGTCGAGGCACGGCAGGCCGGGTTTCACCAGCACGGCATCTGCGCCCTCGTCCACATCGCGGCGCAGCGCGCGCAGGGCAAGCCGGCGCGAAGGTGGAGGCAGTTGATAGGCCCGGCGGTCGCCGAAGGCGGGGGCGGACCTGGCCGCTTCGCGGAAAGGGCCATACAGGCAGGATGCGAGCTTGGCGGCGTAGCTCAGGATCGCCGTCGTCGAGCGGCGGACGGATTTGAGCGCCGCGCGGATGGCGGCGACGCGGTTGTCCATCATGTCCGACGGCGCGACCACATGGGCGCCGGCCTCGGCATAGGCCGCCGCGATCTGGGCCAGTCGCGCGATGGAGGCTTCGTTGTCCAGGCTGCCGTCCGGCCGCAGGATTCCGCAGTGGCCATGGGAGGTGTAGGCGCACAGGCACACGTCGGCAATCAGCAGGAGATCGGGATAGGCGGTGCGCAGCAGGCGCAGGGCGCGGGGCACGGGGGCGGCGGGGTCGTCCGCGCGCGAACCGCGTTCGTCGCGGCCCTCGCCGATGACGCCGAACAGCAACACCGCACGCAGCCCGGCGGCCACGGCCGGGTCGAGCACCTCGCGGAGACGATCCACTCCCCAGCGGCACTGGCCGGGCATCGCCGCGATCGGCTCGCGGACGCGGCGGCCGTCGGCGACGAAAAGGGGCCAGATGAGGCGGTCCGGCGAGGGCCCCCCATCGGCCTGCCAGAGCCGCAGCACGGGATGGCCGATGCCGGGATGGAGTTCAACCGGCGTCATCGAGGAGCTCTCCTTTCATTCCGGCGGCGTCGAGGGCGGCGAGCGTGGCCGGTCCGATCGCCAGCCAGCGTCGTCGCGCGCCGCGTTCGGCGGGGTAGTGGCGGAGAAACGACGCGACGGTGCTGGGGCTGGTGAACAGCGCGCCGGCAAACCCGGACGGCAACGGTCCGGGGCAATGATCCAAGGTCTCGTACAACACGACGGGCACCAGCTCGACGCCGCACGGCGCCAACGCGCGGCGGCGCTCGTCGGCCGGCGCACGATCGGAACAAGGGTAGAAGACGCGGGCGATCCCGCCGGGCCAGCCGGCCGCCAGGCCGGCTACGCCGCGCATGTCGTGCACGACGTGGTCGGGCGCAAGGCCCAGACGCTCCATCGCGTCGGCCGTGGCCGGCCCGACGGCGAGCAGGCGGCGACCCGTGAGCGCCCGCACATCGCGCCAGTGGACAAGCGCTTCCACGAACGCGGCGGCGGCAAAGGCGGAGGCGAACAGGACGGCATCGCAGGCCGCCAGGCCGCTTTCCAGCGCGGCCACCCGTTCGGCCAGCGGCCGCGGGCGGCGCCGGATCATCGGCCAGGTGGCGGTCTCGCCGAGCCCGGCCAACCGATCGGGCCGCGTGCCGAGGATCAGCAGCGTGCGGGGTCCGATGCGGCCCGGCTCGGCGGCAGGAGGAACATCGCCGCGTTCGTCGAGCAGTTTCTGCCGAAAGTCGAGAGGCCGCAATGCGGCAAACCACTGGTCGTCCGAAGACCGCGCAACCACCGCGAGGTGGCCTTGCAGGGGTGCGGCCGCATCGAGCAGATACGAGTGGATGCGTTCAGCGAGCCCGAGGCGGATCAGCGCGCAGGCCGCGACGACGATCGCGTCGTAGTCGCCCCGGTCGAGGGCCGCCAGCCACTGTTCGATGTTGCCGCGGAGGGGGACCGTTTCGGCGTTCCGAATAACCCGGCGGACGGCCGCATAGCGCCGGGGAGTACTCGAGCCCACCCGCCGGACAGCGGCGAGGTCCGGCACACCTTCGCGGAGGACGAAGGCGTCACGAAGATCGAGGTTCGGCAGGAACGCGGCCACCGCCAGTTCGGGCCGCAGACGGCGGGGAAGGTCCTTGGCCGAGTGGACGGCCAGGTCGCAGCCGTCGGCCAACAGGAGGCCGTCGAGGTCGCGGGTGAAAAAATCGTCCGGTACGGAGGGATCGGCCAGGGCCGTCACGCGGTCGCGATCACCCGGCGTCTCGGCCCAGATGAACTCGAAAGCCACCTGCGGGCCCAAGGCCGTCCGAAACGCGGCGACGGCCTCGGCGACCTGCGCGCGGGACAGGGGGCTGGGCCGAGCGGCGATCCTCAGGGGGCGGCCGCCCATGTGCGCGCTCCCTCGGCAACGAGGCGGGCCGCGATATCCGCACGCCGACGGCGGTCCTCGAAGTTGACCTTTGCCCGGGCCTCCACCTCGCCCAGCGAGACATAGCGCAGGTCCTTCAGTTCGCGCACATCCGTCGCGCAATCCGGTGGCACGCCGAGGTACACGATCACCAGCGGCCGGCGCGCCGCAGCGAGGTGCCGGGCATCGAGGACCGGATGGGGGGGCCGCGGTCGCGCAGATGATCCCGCCGGCCCCCTCCAGCAGCGAGGCGAGCGTGTCCAGACCGCCCGCGAATCCGCCCACGAGGGCGGCGACCCGCAACGCGTTCTCGGGGCACCGGCCGGCGACCCGGACCGCTTCGACGCCGCGCCCGGCCAGCCTCCGCGTCACCGACACCGCCAGCGATCCGGAACTGACCACGGCCACCGGCCAGCCCGCCGGCATATCGCTCAGCAGCTCCCGCACCGCCAAGGTCGCCAGCGAAATCATGGACCGGTCAATCCCGCTTTCCCGCCGCGCGCGACGGGCCAATTCGAGGACGTCCTGAAAGACGCGATCCAAGGCCGCATCGTCCGCACCGCCCAGTTCGCGGAACCGGCGGTAGGATTCTCGGACCTGGCCAAGGATCTCGAGCTCGCCCAACACCCGGCTTTCGAGGCCCGCGGCGATGCGGGCCAGCCGTTCGAAGGCCTCCGCGCCGCGCCATTCCTGTCGGATGGCGTGCGGTTCCACCACGCCCGGCCGCCCCAGACCATACCATTCGAGGCGCTGATACGTATCCAGGACAAGGCCCCGGCCGGCCGACGCCCCCATAGCGCAGCGACCCGCTCCGCCCGGCCGGCAGGTTCGTCCAAACGGAGGTCAAGGCCGGTCAGGCCGATGAAGCGACGCCGAGGCTCGACCGTCGCCGTGGCGGGCTTCAACGCGGCGGTTGGGGACTTCGAGGGCATGGAAACCAGCGCGGCGCTCTTTGGACCAGGCTAGCGGCCGCCAGCAGGGGTGGCAAGTCTGTGAACCGTGACGATACGAAGAGGTCTCGAAGGTACGTCCCCGACGGCCCTGCGTTTTTCGAGCAGAGATCCGCTCTCCCCTTCCGTGAGACGACGATGGGAATGGCGCGGCGTTTTCCCGGCGGTGCGAATTTGACAAAGGGCTGGCGCCGGCGATGGTTTAAAGCCTTCCCATGAAGTCTCGAGAACGAGAAGATGACGTGAAACCATCGAACGGAAAAAAGAAGCCGGCGCCGTCTTCCAATCTGTACGATACGGCGGTTCGTCGGCAACCGTTGTACCACGCCCGGCCGGGCTATCCCCCTCCGCGAGACAATCGTCGCGGCGGGAAGGGAACCGTGATGGGCTGGGGCGTGGTCGCGGGCGCCGCTGGCGCGATCGCGGTAGCGGCCGCAGTGGCCGCCCGGCTCGGGTGACCTCGTCGGCCGGCGCACCGTTCTGGTGGTTGCGCGCGCACGAGCGAGATGGCGTACGCCCTCCAATCCGGAATTGCCGTACGCACGCCACTCACAGGGCCTGATCTTGGCGAGGACGGTCCGGGGAAAAACGGCTCGAGCAAGATCGAACCCTACCATCGTTGGTGAATCGCGAGGACAACCGGTCGCCGCAGGGTCCGACGTTGTCCGGCCCGCGCACTCGATTGATCGGCATCCGGCGGACAAACGTGCGCTGGTTACCGAACTACGGCGTTGCCCTGCTGACTTTGCGTCGGCTTCGTTTCGTGCATGACCGACGCCGCCGTCTCTCTCCTCACCTCCGCGCCCCGAGCCCTCGTCTCGGAGGAGCGGACCGCCTCCTCACGCCCGATTGTGGTGAACAGATCGGGGGCCACCCAAGCGATGGCCCCGCTGTTGATCTCCGCCCGCTCACCCCTCCGGCAATCCAAATGCGTCCAAACCTTGGAACGCCAGCCGCACCGGATTTCCAAACATTGGAACCACGGCGACCGGCCACGACGAGACCGGCGGATACCGGCAAGGCGTGTCGAGCAGCAAGATCGCCAGCGCCGTTGCGCGAACCGAGGCGACGCCGCGGCTGTCGGACCAGACCCCGCCCGCGTCGCGCCGGCTCAACACCGAGGCCGCCAGGGCGCCATACCATTTCATCCACGACGGTCCGCCCTCGTTGAACCGGCACGCGGTGGCCAGCAGCAGTGCCTCACCACCCGCGGACTCCCCGCCGGTTCGCGGCCACGCCGGCGACATCGAATCCAACGCCTTCAGGCCCCGCAGCGCGCGCGTGCCGGCGTCATCGCCGGCCATCTGTAGCGTCAAGACGGCGCCGGCGATCTGCGACCAACGCAATGGGGAAACGCCGCCGGCCGACGGATAATACAGCGACCCGCTGGCGGGGTTCAGCGATCGGTCCATTGCATCCGCCGCACGGGCAATGGCGGCGTGGATGGCGGGCTCGTCCGCCCCGGCTGCCAGCGCCAACCGCAGTCCCCAGGTCATCCAGGCGGTGATCACGGGATCGGCCGAGGACGAGGCCCCCCACCCGCCGTTGGAGATCTGGTCGGAAAGCGCCTGCCGGACCGTCAAGTCCATCGCCGCGCGGACAGCGGGCAGACGGGTGGCGGCGGAGGCATCGGCCATCGCATGCAGCCGCAAGGCGGAGGCGCGTAGGTCGGAGGGACGGCCGGTGGTGCCGGTCAGAAACGCAAGGGCCCCCCGCACCACGGCGGCGTGCGGTCCACTCCGATGGGTGTCGCCACGCCCCAGCAACGCCAACAACGCCAGGCTGGTCAGGGCCTGCGGGTCGCTGCCCTCCTCGCGCCAGGCGCCGTCGGTGGATTGTCGCCCGGCCAGCCATCGTGCGGCGCGTGCGGCGGCCTCGTCGGCCTGCCGGGCCACAACTCCGCCGGCGGCCAGGTACGCGGCCCGCGCAGTGGCGGTGCGCCGTTCGGTCAGAGGATGGGGCCCCGTCAACGCCACATCGCCGCCGGCGCGGGAAGCGGACACAGCGGCGTCCTCCGGATCCATCCAAACGGCCACGGGGTCCAAGGACTCGCCGGGCCGTGTGGCGGCCGCCGATGCCGGCGGGGCACGCACCTCGACCGGCGGGGCGGGCAGCTCGCCGGGGCGTCCTTCCAACGCCGTTCGCTCGGCCGGCCGCTCCAGCGCGATCTCCACCCCATCGGCCTCGCCGCCGTCGTCCCTCCGCGGGGGGGACGGAAAGATCACCCATCGGATCAGAAACACCAGCAACGCGGCATGGGCGACGAGCGCGACCGCGGGGCCCCAGATGTGCTCGCTCAGCGGCCGGCGCCCCGCCAGGGGCCGCGAACCGGGCGCCACCACCTGCTCGCTGCGGGAACGTCTCACCGCCCGCTCGATCGTCGAATCCCAGCGGGCGGCCGACGCGAACCTTCGGGCCGCCTCGGGCGAGGCGCGCAACTCCGCCTCGAGCCGCGCGAGCCCCTCGGCGTCGAGGGCGTCGTTCAAGTACGCCTCGATCAGTCCGTCGAGCGGATCCGGAGGCCTTACGGTCATGCCCCTGCCTCCGCCCATCGGCGGTGGACGCACTCGCGCAGCGCCTGGCGCAGACGAGACAGCGCCTTGTTCACCGCGTCGAGCGTGCTCGACAGACGCCGCGCGATCGCGTCCAGCGTCAGGTTCTCCTCGTAGCGCAACGCCAGCAGACGGCGAGATTTTTCCGGCAACATCTCGATGCACGCCCGGAGCGCCGCCTCCTTTTCGGCCAGCTCCTCCGCCTCCCCTTCCGTGGCATCGAAAGCGGCCAACACCGCCTCCATCGTCTCGGGCGCCAGTGGAACAGGCACGCGCTTCTGCCGGGCAAACGACTGCAACACCTTGTGGACAGCGATGCCGCGCGCCCACGCACCGAACGAGCGCGCCTCGTCGAAGTCGTCGAACTTCCGCCAGAGGGTCAGCGCCACCTCTTGCAGGATGTCTTCGCGGGCATGGCGATCCCGAACCATCGAGCCGACGACGGCGGCGATCTCGTCCTGATGGCGCAGAAAGTGCGCCAGAAACCGTTCGTGCCGTTCCGATTCCGTCACGCTTCCTCTTCCGGGCGGCCGGGCCGGTTGGACATCTGGCGACCCCGGCCGGAAAAGCATAGCCGCGCGCCACCGAGCTTCCAAGGGCGACCGTGAGTCGGCCACGCGTCCGACGGGCCTGCCGCCTGCGTCCGCCATCCCTCGACCTCGCGGGGCGCGCCGGCCCCCGCTGCCGCCGGCCGCTTGCGAAAGGCCGCGCGGGATGGGACATTGGGGCGGCCGGCGCCGCCCTACCGGCGGCGGAGGCGCGACCATGAACGACACCGCCCGCCCATCCGTGGCTCGCAAAGGCCCGCCGTTATCGGTCCTGTTGTCGATTTCCCTCCTCGCGGCGTCGGCCGCGGTGGCGCTGACTCGCGGGGCGCGCGCAACGGACACGGAGGTGATCGTCGAGCGCATCCCGCCCGGGACGGCGACGCCGGACATCAACCTCGGCCTCGTCGGCGACGCGGCGACCGCCGCGGAACCGAGAATCGGCCGGCGATACCTCGCCCGAATGGTCGAGGCGTCGCGCACCAGCCCCGATGCCGTTGCACGAATCGGCGGGCGCGTGACGTTCGTCGCCGGCGCCAGGCCGGGCGAGACGCGCGTGGTCGAGGTGACGGCGGTCCGGGCGACCGTCGCCGAGGCAGTAGCGGTGGGGCCCCCGCAGGCTGCGCCCTCCGATGCGGTCCCGGCCGCCGCGCAAACGTACACGGGGGCTGTCGAGGGCGTCGGGACGCGGGGGGACGGCCGGGTGACCGTGGAGGGCCTGCCCGTCTACGTCCCCGGCGCGGCGAAAGGTGAACGCATTGTCTTCGAGATCGTCCGCCGGTCCGACCGGTATGGGACCGGCCGTCTGATCGCGAAACTGCCGACGGAGCCGGCGGACGGGCGACCGGACGTCGGCGCGGACGGGCTGGTCACGGGAGTGGTGGAGGGCATCGGTTCGCGCGGCGACGGCCGGGTTATCGTGGACGGCCTGCCGGTGTACGTCCCCGGGACGGCGGTCGGCGATCGCATCGTGTTTGCGGTCGAGCGCCGGACCGACCGGTACGGCACTGGCCGTCTGGTGGAGAAACTGTCGGCGGGCGGTGGGCCGCCGGTCGAGCTGAAGGTCGGCGACATCCTCGAGGTGACGATTACCGAGCGCTCCCGCCGCAACCCCGAACGGGAGGGGGTGGCGCGGATCGGCGGCCGAGCGCTGATTGTGCCAGGGGTGGCCAGCGGGCAGACCGTGCGGGTGCGCATCAGCGAGGTCCGCGAGCGGGTCGCGTTCGGGGAAGTGGCGCCGGCCAGTCCGCCGGCCGAGGCCTCGCCGTAGGAAGGGGCGGTGGCGGTCGTCCGGTCCACCGAGACGAGTCTGACGCGTCGCCGGCGCGCGATGCAGACGGAGGCGCGCTGGCTGGCGCGGCTGGCGCCGGTGGAGCTTGGGGCGGCCGTACTGCTGGTGGCCGTCGGCGCCTGGGCGGCGGCGAGGCAGCGGCCCGCCGCGGGCTGGTGGATCGGGGCCGCCGCGGTCGGCCTGCTCGGCGGGGGCCACCTCTGGAAGGCCCGGCAAAACCGGGATGAAGGACGGGCGCTGCGCGCCGGCGCCAGCGGCGAGGAGCGGGTGGCCGAGGCTCTGGCGAGGCATTTCGACGACCGCCATGTCCTATTCAATGACGTCACCTTGCGCAGCGGGCTGCGCTCGGCGCAGGTGGATCACCTCGTGGTGGGGCCAAGCGGCGTGTGGGTGGTCGAGACGAAGAACTGGGGCGGACGCATCGAGGGCGAGGCCGACGCCGCCGTATGGACGCAGATTCGCCCCGCCGGCGCACCGCGGCGGCTGGACAATCCCGTCCGCCAGAATCGCCGTCACGTCGCCGTCGTGCGGGGCTTTCTGGAGGTGGCCGGACTGGGCGCCGCGGAGGTGCGGGCGGTCACGGTCTTTGCCGGGCGCGGGACGGAGCTGGCCATCCGCGGCGCGCGGTCGGATGAGCCGGTGCTGACGCTCGACGAGTTTCCTGCCCGCCTCACCGCAGTCGTCGCCAATGCGCGGGAGCTGCCGACGGCGACGGTTGAGCGGCTGGTTGCACGGATCTCGGAGGCGGCGTAGGGGGGCGGATGCCAGGAGGGTGGTCCAGCGGCAGCACGGGTCCGGCGCGGCGAACGTTGCGCCGCGCGGTGCTGACGGTCAACGCAACGGGCTTTGCGGTGTACCTGTTCTGGCTGGCCTCCCGGGGCCGACGTCTTTTTTTCGATCCCGAGGGTGCGATCCAATTGCTGCCGTGCCTGGCGTTCCTTTTCGTGTTCGTGTGCCTGGCGAGCGATGGCGGGGGCGGCGGAGGGTGAGGGTATGGAGCGCGGGGCAGTCGGTCTGGCGAGGATTCTGGCGGTGGCGATGGCGATCGGCGCGCTCGTGATCGTAGTGCGCCCCGACTATCGCGCGGCGCTGGCGTGCCTGTGGCGCGGCCGGCCGGCGGAATCGCCCATCTGGCAATCCAATTCGCGATACTATCCCGGCATCGACCAGCCGGCGGAAGGGGCACATGGCGACTAGCTCGGCCATTCTCCTGATCTGCTACGCGTTCGTCGCCGGCATCGGTTTTTCGATGGCGTGGGACCTCGGCGCCGTGGTCGCGGCGGGGTGTGCAGCCGGCGGCGCGCTCGCGCTCGCGGTGGCGGCGTGGATGCGACGGCGCGGGATGCGAGCGGCGGCACGGCAGGCGGTAGAGACCGCCGCCGCGATCGGACTGGGGCTCGGGTCGGGCATGGCGCGTCACATCGCGGCCGTGGCGAGACCCGACGCGCACTGGGCGGAGGTGGCGGTCGATGAAACCGTGGCGCGGCTGGAACGAACGCGGACCGGTTTCGACACGGGCCGCATTCGCCTGGAGCTGCTGGAGCCGCCAGCGTCGGACCTTGCGATCCGGCTGGTCGGGGAGGTGGATGCCCGCCTGCCCGCGGGCGAGGGCGGGTCGGTGGCGGCCGACGAGGGGGGGCGGTGGCGGTTCCGGATGGCGACGTTGACGGTGACCACGGACGCGATCCGGGTGCGGTCGGACGATCCGGTCGGTCGTGAATGGTGGCCGGCGACGCCGCTGACGCGCCTGATCGGCGTGGTGCTGTCCGGGGGCCGCGGTCCTGCGCGGCTCCGGGTTTGGCGGGTGGCCGGCCAGATCGGCGCCTTTGCGCGGGCGGAGCGGCGCCAACCGCCGCTGCGGGTGCTGGGCCACGTCAGCGGTGACCCGATCGTCTATGACTACAAGACCGTCCTGCCGGTGACCCCTCACTACATCGAATGGCCGGCCGGCGGGCCGTTCCTGCGCGCCGAAGGCGGCCTGATCCACGTGACGATCCGGCCGGAGGCGCCGGGCTATGCGGAGATGTCCGGGACGGCGGCGTATGGACGGCTAATCGAAGTCACTGCCCCACTGCAGGCGCCCGCCGGCGCGCGCAACCCCGGCGGCTTCGACTATCGCCGGTACCTTCGAAACAGCGGGGTGCAGGCGCTAATGTACCCCGACGTCCGCGAAGGCGGCGCGGGCGCGCGGCTGGTGGAGGCGGGGCGGCCCGGCGTGGCCCCACACCGTCACGCATGGGTGGCGTTCTCGTTGAACCTGCGTGACCGGCTGACGCGCGTGATCAAAGCGACGCTGCCGTGGCCGCAGTCGGCTTTCGTCGGCGGCGTGACGCTCGGGCTGCGGTACGGGCTGCAGAACGTGCTGTGCCTTCGCCGCACGGCGGATGCCGCCGGCGGGCCGGGGATTGGCTGTCCGGAGTTCATCGCCGACGAGTTCCGCGCCGCGGGAATCAGTCACGTGCTGGCCGTGTCGGGGTTGCACGTGACGATCATCACGGTGATGTTCGTGGGGCTCTTCTCGCTCGCCCGCCTGCCGCGGCAGGTGTACGCACCGCTGATCCTCGCGGCGCTGGTGGTCTTCGCGATCGTCACCGGTGCGCGTCCGTCGACGCTGCGGGCCGTGATCATGAACGGCCTGATGCTGACGACGTGGGCCTATCTGCGGACCGGTCTGCGGGCCTCGGTGCTCTTCGGCGCGCCGGTGGCGGCGGCGTTGATCCTGCTCCACAACCCGCTGGTCGCCACCGATCCGTCGTTCACGCTGTCCTTCGGCGCGATCCTTTCGCTGGGGCTGCTGACGGAGCCGGTGCTGGAGCTGTTGCAGGGGCTGCGGGGTTGGCGGCTGATCGGCGCCGTCCTGGCGGCCGCCGGCTGGGCGGCCGCCACGGCGCTGCGCTGGCCGCTTGCGGCCACGCCGCAGTTCTGGGGGCCGATGGGCGCGATGACGGCCGCGCTGCTGGCGGCCGGCCGGGCGCTCGACCGGCGGGGCCCGGCGCTGCCGCGGTGGGTCGCCGCCGATCGCGCGCCCAAGGGCGTGTTGACCTTCGTCGCCGCGCAGGGGGCGATCCAGGTCGGGATGATGTTGCCCCTGTCGGCCTACTACTTCTGCCGGTGGCCTTTGGCCGGCGCGTGGGCGAACCTGGCGGCCATCCCGTTGATCGGCGTGATCGTGCAGCTGGGGGCGATCGGCGGGCTGCTCGGCCTGATACCGGTGGTCGGCCCCTATCTAGCACTGCTGTTCGGCGCCGCCAACTGGTTCTTTTCGACGCTGTTTCTGTTGCTTGGCCACGCGGCGGCCTGGAGTTTTCCGTATCCCTTCGTACGGCGTCCTGGCGAGGCCTTCCTCGCGGCGTGGTACGGCCTGTGCGCGCTCTGGATCTGGCGGCGACCGCTACGCGCCGCGCTCGAGGCGGCGGCCGCGCGGATCGGCGCGGGGCCGGCCGCGGCGCGCGCATGGATGGCCGTTGTGGCGGCGCTGATGGCAGGGGCGGCCGCCGTCCGCCTGGCGCCGGAACGACCGGGCGGCCTTCGGGTCACCTGGATCGCCGTCGACTACGGCGGGGCAACGCTGCTCGAGACGCCGTCGGGGCGCCGCGTGCTGGTGGACGCCGCCTTCGCCGACGCGGACCACTCCCGCCGCAACCAGGCGGTGCGGACGCTCCTGCCGTTTCTGGCGTCGCGGCGGATCCGGGCGGTGGACGCCCTGATCCTCACCTCGCTGCGGCCGGAACGGATCGGGGGCGCCGGCTCGGTGCTCGAATCCCTGTGGGTCCGCGAGGTGGCGCTGCCCGCGGCGTGGCCGTCGTGGGCGGAGGGAACGACCCCGGACGAGGTGGCGGCGGTCCTCGGATTGCCGCTCGAATCGCCGTTGGCGGCGGCGATTCACGACGCGGTCGTCGGCTCGGCCGGCCCATTCCCGCGGCCGTCGCTCGTACGGGAACTCGCCCGTCGCCGCCCGACGCCGCTCAACCGCTGGGCGGGATGGGACGTGCGGGTGCGGCGGATCGCGGCGGGGGATGTACTGTACCAGGAGACCGGGCCGGACGGGGAGTTTCGGATCGAAGTGGCGCATCCGCCGGCCGAAACGGATCTCCGAGCAGGGCCGGACGCAGTTGCGGTGGCGTTGCGGGTGGTCTATGGCGACACGGCGCTGCTTTTGACCGGGGATCTGGGGCTCGCCGAGGCGGCGGCGATGGCCGGGCGGCTGGGGGCGCAGGGACGCGGTGCGCAGATCGTCACCGCGCCTCACCACGGCGCCCCGCCGGGGCTGCCGGCGGAGCGGGCTGCGGCCGAGGCGGTGCTCGACCGCGAGATCGGGGCGTTGCTGCGCGCGACCGGCGCGCGGACCGTGATCGCGGAGTTCGGCCGCTCGGCGGGCGTGCCCGGCGGCTCGCCCCGTTCGCGCGAGGCGGCGGCCGCGTGGATGCGCATGGCGGTGACCAGCGGCTCGGCGGACGTGGAGTGGCTTTCGACGGAAGAGGGATCGATCGCAGCCGAATCCGACGGCCGCACATGGAGGGGGCCGCAGCAGTCTGGCGCCGGCGGGGACGAGGCGGACGAGGCGCCGGCCTTCGACGGGTGAGCGGCGGAGTCGATCACCCCCCGGCGCGGCCCAGCTTCTCGCCGATCGTGTGCAACAAGATCTTCGGATCCACCGGCTTTTGGAAGATGCCGTCCAGCCCAAGGTCGGCGTAGCTGGTGACCATGTTGAGCTGGTCGCCGGCGGAGCTGAGAAGGTAGATCGGCGCTCGGTTGCCGAGCAGGCGCAGCTCCTTGATCATGCCGGTGCCCGAGTCGACCTCCTCCATCATCAGGTCGAGCAGGACCAGGTCGGGCGGATGGGCCTTGTAGACCTTCACTCCCTCCTCGGCCGAGTGCGCCTCGACCATGAGGTAGCCGGCGGACTCCAGGATGACGCGGACGGTGTCGAGGTAGTCCTGGTCGTCGTCCACGTAGAGGATCACGAACTTGCCGTCCTTCATCGCGCGGTCTCCATCGGGTTGGGGTCTGCTGCGGCCGCGTCGTTCGTTTCCGCGCCGGCCGCAATCCGCCGCAGCCAAGAGTCGAGAAATTCCACGGCGGCGTCAAGATGGCGGCGAGCCTCGTCCGACAGACGCTCGCCGAACTCCGAGAACCGCCGGCCGCGGATCGCGAGGGCGTAGCCCCGGGGTTCGGCGCGGAAGATGTCGCGGGCCAGGGCCAGTACGGCGCCGGGGCCGAGGGTATGCGTGCCCATCCCCTCGACGGGGCGGGCCTCGATCGGCCGCCAGTCGAAGGGGGCGGGGCCCTCGACGGCCGCATCGGCGAAGACGACGGCCGCGTGCCGCGCCGCGTCGGCGGCGTGCTCGACGTTGAGCTGGTAGTCCACGTCCACGTCCACGCCGGGGATGTGCCGGGCCTCGATGGCGGCGGCGCAGGCCGGGCCCAGACCGTCGTCCATCCGGCCGGGGTTTCCGTAGCCGATCACCAGAATGCGCCGGGCCGGTTCCATGCGCGGTTCCGTCACGCTCCGCTGTCGCGGACCCGGCGCGCCAGCGTGGCGCCATTGGGGCCGACGAGTTCCACGACGAGCGGCATCTGGCCGAGCGCGTGCGTCGCGCAGGACAGGCAGGGGTCGTAGGCGCGGATGGCAACCTCGATGCGGTTGAGAAGGCCCTCGCTGATCTGGACGCCGTCCAGGTACCTGCGCGCGACGTCCTCCACGGCCCGGTTCATCGGAGTGTTGTTGTTCGTCGTCGAGACGATCAGGTTGCAGCGGACGACCTGGTCGCGGTCGTTGACGACGTAGTGGTGGAACAGAGTGCCCCGCGGGGCCTCGATCAGGCCGACGGCCTCGTTGCGCCGCTCGCCGCGGACGACGAGGTCGGTCCCCTGCAGGTCGGCGTCGTGCAACAACTGTTCGATCACCTCGACCGAGTGGAGCAGCTCGATCATCCGGGCCCAGTGGTACGTCATCGTCATGTTGTTGGGCCGGCCGCCGGTCAGCCGGAAAAACTCCTTCCGGGCGGCCTCGGCCTTCGGGCTGGGGATCGAGTCGCAGAGGTTCACGCGCGCCAGCGGGCCGACGCGGTACCAGCCACGCTCGGGGCCCAGCGAGCGGATGAAGGGGAACTTCATGTAGGACCACGGCTGCACGTCCTCGGCGATGTAGTCGAGGTAGTTCTGATAGTCGACGCCGTCGAAGATGGTTCCCCCCTTCGCGTCCACGGCGCGCAGCACGCCGTGGTAGAGGTCCATCTCGCCGTTCGGCCGCACGAGCGAGAGGTGGTTGGAGTCGAACGCGCCGAACGGGGCCAGCTCCTCCAGGTGCTCCATCGTGTAGTCGCGGGCGACGCGGACGGCGCCCTCGGCCCAGTCGAGCATCTGGGGAAGGTCCTTCAGGAAGGCGTCGCGCTCCTCGACGGGCAGGTTGCGGTTGACGCCGCCGGGCACCGCACCGGTCCCGTGGATTTTCTTGCCGGCCGTCGCGCGGATGATCTCCTGGCCGTACTTCCGGAGCATCACCCCCTGGACGGCCAGGTCGGGATACTTGCGGGCGACCCCGACGATGTTGCGTACCGCCGGATCGGCGTCGAAGCCGAACAGGAAGTCGGGCGAGCACAGGTGGAAGAAGTGCAGCGCGTGCGACTGGAGCATCTGCCCGTAGTGCATCAGCCGGCGGATCTTCTCCGCCGTGGGGGTCAGGTTCTCGCCGCCGACGATGCGGTCCATCGCCTTGGCCGCGGCCAGGTGGTGGCTGACGGGACAGATCCCGCAGAGGCGCTGGACGAGCACGGGCACCTCCCAGAAGGGGCGCCCCTGAATGAAGCGTTCGAAGCCGCGGAACTCGACGATGTGCAACCGGGCCTGGCGGACGCGGTTCTGCTCGTCGAGCTGGATGGTCACCTTACCGTGGCCCTCGACACGGGTCACGGGCTCGATCACGACGGTGCGGGTGGCGCTGGGGTTCATGGCGGTCTCCGATTCAGTCGTACTTCAGGACCTCGTAGGGCAGGTCCACGGGCCGGTGGTTCAACAGGGCGACGAGCGTCTGCCAGATCGCGTCCGCCGGCGGGGGACAGCCCTGAATGTGGTAGTCGATCTTCACCACCTCGTGGCACGGATAGACGCGGTCGAGCACCAGCGGCAGCGCGGGGTCGTTGGGGTAGACGCGGCGCGGGTTGTGGACGGTGGGGCCGTTGAGGTAGGCCTCGTCGAGGCACTCCTTCAGGGGGATGTTGTTGCGCATCGCGGGGATGCCGCCGCAGATGGCGCATTCCCCGACGGAGACGAGCACGTCGCAATGCTTGCGGAACTCCTGCAGGACGCGGACGTTCTCCTCGTTGCAGCAGCCGCCCTCGACGAGCCCCACCGCGCAGCGACCGGTGAACTCCTTGAGGTCGTCGATGGGGGACTTGTCGAACTCGACCAGCTCGATCAACTGCAGGATGCGCTCGTCGATGTCGAGGATGGACATGTGGCAGCCGAAGCAGCCGGCGAGGGAACAGGTCGCGACGCGGGGTTTGTCGGGCATGGCGGGCCTCCTCAAGTGGTGGGGGTGGGACGGCGGGACTCGATGTCGGAGCCGATCGGGCGCCGGTCGTAGAGACGCCGCCCGATGGGCGTCGCATAGCCCTGCCGCTTCTTCAGCAGGCAGCCGACGGGGCAGACCTCGACGGCGCGGTCTTCGGCGGCCGCGTTCGTCCCCGCCAGCTCCGTCTCGGCGTTGATCCACAGTTTCTTCCGCGCGCCCCGGCCGACGAACTGGAAGACGCCCTTACGGTCGAGGTCGCGCGAGGCGCGAACGCAGCGGGCGCATAGGATACAGCGGTTACGGTCGATCAGGACGTCCGGATGGGAGGCGTCCACGTCGCGATCTGGGAACAGGTAGGGGAACCGGGGAGCGGTGATGCCAAACCGGTACGCGAGGGCCTGCAGTTCGCAGTTGCCGCTCTTCTCGCAGAACATGCAGTAGTGGTTGCCCTCGACGAAGAGCATCTCGATCAGCCGGCGGCGGTGCTCGAGCAATTCGGGAGTGTTGTTTTCCACCACCATGCCCTTGGCGGCCGGCATGGTGCAGGCGGCCTGCGGGCGGCCGTTGACCTTGACGGTGCAGACGCGGCAAGCGCCGAAGGGCACCAAATCCTTGTGGGCGCACAGGCGGGGGATGTAGATGCCGGCGTCGTCGGCGGCCTGCAGGATGGTCTGGCCGGGACGGGCCTCGATGGCGACGCCGTCGATCGTGAAAGACAACGTCTCGCTCATGTCGCGGTTCCTTTCATCGGGTCAGGGCGCGTAGATCACCGACGGACGGCCGACCAACCGTTCGGTGTCCGCCAGCGCGCGGCGGACGTCGAACGTCGGCAGGAATTCGCCCGCCGGCGGGCGGATACGGCCCTCCAATGCGGTCGGGAAGTTGCGGATCAGGGACAGCACCGGATTGGGCGAGGTCTGACCGAGGCCGCAGCGGCTGGTGAACTTCACGCACTCCGCCAGCCCGGTCAGGTAGGCCACGTCCGACGGCGCGCCGCGGCCGGCCAGGATCTCCGCGATCTTGCGCAGCATCAGCACGTTGCCCACGCGGCACGGCGTGCAGTAGCCGCAGCTTTCGTCTACGAAGAACTCCAGGTACCTGGCGACAACGTGGACGAGGTCGCGGCTGGTGTTGAAGACGACGATCGAGCCGCCGGTGGCCAGGTCGTCGTACTCCAGCCGGCGATGGAAGCTCTCCGGTCCTACCATCTGGCCCGACGGCCCCCCTACCTGCACGGCCTGGACGTCCTCCGCGCCGACGTCGCGCAGCAGGTCCGCCAGCGGGACGCCGAAGGGGTACTCGTACACACCCGGCGCCGCGCAGTCGCCGCTGACGCTGAAGAGCTTGGTGCCCGGACTGCCCTTGGAGCCGATCTCGGCGAACCACCCGGGGCCGCGGTCGAGGATGCGGGCGACGCAGCAAAACGTCTCGACGTTGTTCACGCTGGTCGGGCAGCCGAGGTACCCCTTCTGCGCGGGGAACGGCGGGCGGTTCTTCGGATCGCCCCGCAGCCCCTCGCACGAGCTGATCAGCGACGTCTCCTCACCGCACACGTAGGCCCCCGCGCCCAGCTGGATGCGGATGTCGAACTCGACACCGCGCTTGCCGCAGATGTCGCGACCCAGCAATCCCGCGTCGCGCCGGACCTGCAGAACGTGCTCTAGCAGAGGCCGCAGGTAGGCATATTCGCCGCGCAGGTAGAGGATCCCCTCCCTCGCTCCGATCGCATACCCGGCGATCGCCATACCTTCGAACAACAGGTCCGCGTACTCCGTCAGGATAACGCGATCCTTGAACGTCCCCGGCTCGCCCTCGTCCGCGTTGCAGATGACGAATTTGCGGTCGCCCTCAGCCTGCCGCGTGAACTCCCACTTCATGCCGGTCGGGAAGCCAGCGCCGCCGCGGCCGCGCAGACGGGCGGTCTTGATGTCCCGGATGACCTCCACCGGGCTCATTGCCAACGCCTTGCGCAGAGCGGCCCCCGGCGGGAGGTCCGCCAGGACCACCGGGCCCTTGCGCCGGACGTTGTTGTGAACCATCGAGCGGACCAGCGGATGCGCGTTGTGGCCGTCGCCCAGCCGGTGCACCAACTTGCGGGGATCGCCGCTGCGTCGCAGCTCCGCGACGATCTCGCGGGCCTTGTCCGTTGAAAGGTACGTCACCACGACGTCGTTGATCAGGGCCGCGGGCGCCTGGTCGGACATCCCGATGCACGGCGTCCACTCCAACGTGATCGCCCCGTCCGGAGTCGTCTCGCCCATTCGGATGCCCAGCTCGGCCTCGAACGCCCGCGCGACGGGCTCCATTCCCGCCATCTCGTCCACCGGATCGCTGCACAACCGGATCACGATCCGCCCTTTGGGCTGGGCCGTCAGAAAGCTGTAGAACGAAACCGTGCTTTGCACCTCGACGCGCGTCGTGTTCACCGCGGAGGCAATCACGTCCAGCGCCTCGCCCGACACGCACCCGAATCGTGCCTGCACCGCCTGAACGATGTCCATCATCCGGGTCCGGTCGTTCTTGAACGCCGAACAGATCTGCCGAACCGTCTGTTCGAACTCGCTCATGTCTGGGCCCTCATCCTGTGAGCCATCCGCCATCGGGCTTGTGCCCATCACACAAGTAACCTACGAAATGGCCGCCATACCGTCAAGCCTCATCCTATCGTCAGTTCGTATCTACAGAACTGGTTTGAAACTTATTTGACGTCGAATCATGAACAAAAAAATGACCCGGATTGCCCAAATATGTGAGTAGCGGAACATGATCTGCCATGCCTGAGTGCATATCCTGAACTTTGAGGATTTTGCATGTCAGGCGACCGGACAGGAGGTCGGAAGCGGCCCGGCTCCGCATGCGCTCGCACAATCTGTTCGGGGCCCGACAACGGGCGGAACGTCTGCGCCCGCCCGACGCGGCGGGGTCACTGGGGAACGCGCGAGGCTGATTCGTTCCTGTCTTGGGGTCATGGAGCCAGCTGTCGGAGTCGAACCGACGACCTGCTGATTACAAATCAGCTGCTCTGCCAACTGAGCTAAGCTGGCGTCGCCCCGCGATTTTCCGCGTCAGGGCGCCAAATGCAAGCGCTTGCCATCCCCTGTCCATTCGGCCAGACTGAAACCGGCCAGGAAGCCTAAGGAATGGCTGAAGACATTTACATCCGTCGGCCGGGAGAGCGGCGGTCCCGACGCGGCCCGTTGGTGCTGGCGGCGAGTGTGCTGCTGTTGGCTGCGGGGGCAGGTTGGCTGTGGAAACTGAAGCGGCAGGAGGAGGCGGCGGAGCCGGCGGTTGAACCGCCGCCCGCGGCGGCGGAGCCGCTGGTCGCTCCACCTGCTGCTCCGGCCACCGTACCGCAGCCGGCGTCGCCGGAGGCATCGGCCGTTCCACCGGCCGGCAAGCCGGGAGAGGCCGCCGAGCTAGCCGATGGACCGTGGGCCGAGGCGCAAGCGGCCGCGGCCGCCGGCCAGTGGGGCGTCGCCCGGACCCGGGCATTCGCCGCTCTCGAATCCGCGCGCGACCCGTCCCTCCGCCGCCGCATCGAGGACCTTCTTGGCCGCGTGCACATCGCGCTGGCATTTTCCCCCGCACCGATGGAAGAAAAGATCGACTACACGATCCGCCCCGGCGACACGCTGGCCGGCATCGCCAAGGCCCACGGGTGCACCGTGCAATTGCTGGCGCGCGGCAATGGAATCAAGGGGGACGTGATCCGGCCGGGCGACCGCCTTCGTATCCTGACCGGGAGGTTTGCGGTCGCGGTGGATAAGTCCGACAACGAGTTGGTAGTGACCCTGAACGACCGATTCTTCAAGCGCTACCGTGTCGGCACCGGCAAGTACGAGCGCACCCCCGTCGGGCAGTTCCGCATCACCGAGCGCATCCCGCAGCCGACGTGGTGGCACCCGGACGGGCGCGTCATCCCCTACGGCGACAAGGAGAACGTGCTGGGCACCCACTGGTTGTCGCTCGATGTGCCGGGCTACGGCATCCACGGCACGTGGGAGCCCCAGACCATCGGCCGGCAGGAAAGCGCCGGCTGCATCCGCCTCCTCAACGAGGACATCGAGGAGCTGTTTGTACTGTTGCCGTCGGGCACGCCTGTGACGGTCGCCGACTAGCCCCAACCTTTGGAGGACAACGTGCCGCCCCCATCCCTCCCCTTCGAGCAGCCAATCCTCGAACTCGAACAAAAACTCCGCGAGCTGCGGCAGTTCAGCGAGGAACAAGACATCGACGTCTCCGGCGAAGTCCAGCGCATCGAGGAAAAAATCCGCGAGCTGCGCCGCAAGATCTACGCCGAGCTGACGCCGTGGCAGAAGGTGCAGGTGGCGCGGCACCCCCAACGGCCTTACGCGCGCGACTACATCGCTTTGGCGATGACGGATTTTGTCGAGCTACACGGAGACCGTCGGCACGCGGACGACGCCGCGATCGTGGGGGGGTTCGCGACGCTGCGCGGGCGGCGGATCATGGTGATCGGCACGCAGAAAGGCCGCGACACCAAAAGCAACGTCCAGTGCCACTTCGGCTGTGCGTATCCCGAGGGCTACCGCAAGGCCCTGCGGCTGATGCAGCTGGCCGCGAAGTTCGGCCGTCCGATCCTCACCCTGATCGATACCCCCGGCGCCTACCCCGGCATCGAATCGGAGGAGCGCCACATCGCCGAGGCGATCGCGGTCAATCTGCGCGAGATGTTCGCCCTGCCGGTGCCGATCGTCGTGTGCGTGATCGGCGAGGGGGGCAGCGGCGGCGCGCTCGGCATCGGCGTCGGCGACCGGGTCCTCATCCTCGAGCACGCCTACTACTCGGTGATCTCGCCCGAGGGGTGCGCCGCGATTCTCTGGAAGGACCGGGTCTACGCCGACCGCGCCGCGGAAGTCCTGAAGCTGACGGCCCGGGACCTGCTGGGCCTGGGCATCGTCGACGAGGTCGTCCCCGAGCCCGATGGCGGGGCCCACGCCGATCCCCCCCGGGCGGCCGCCACGCTGGCCGACGCGGTGGTCCGCGCCCTGGACGAGCTGGGTGGCATCCCGTCGGAGCGCCGGCTCGAAGAGCGCTATCGAAAATTCCGCCGGCATGGCGTATGGACAGAGGCCGACCCGCCGCCGCCCGCACAGGAGCCGGGGGGCGGACCAGCGGCAGAGCCGTTCGTTCCGGCCAAAGGCTGACACCCGCCGCACCGGGTGGAAGTTGGCTCACTCGAGGATAGACATCGCCTCCGCCGCGGCCTGGCAGCGTCGCACCTGCTGCTCGTACTCCTGGACCCTGGAGGGCGGCAAGTTCGCCGCGCGCGCCAGGCGCAATGCTTCCTCGGCGGTCCGCCGGGCTCGCTGGTACTCCCCGCTGACGTAGTACGCCTCGGCCAGCGTGCTCCAGACGTGGAAATCCGCCGGGGCGATCATCAGCGCCTCGTGAGCCAGTCGGATAGCCTGCTGGCCGTCGCGAAAACGGATGTCCCTCGCCGTGGCGAAAAGCCACGCGAGATTGTTGAGCGGGATGTAATCCTGGCGGTCCAGCATGACCGCCCGCATCAGGACATTGGTCGCCTCGGCGTACCGTTCCAGGGCGATGTAGGAGGTGCCCAGTCCCAACATCGCCCGCCGGTTTTCGGGATCCATTTCGAGGGCGCCCAGGAACAATTGCACCGCGCGCTCATGGTTGCCCAGACGCGCATGGAAGAACCCCTCCTCCAGCGTCGGCTGGGCGGCGGCGGCCCGCGGGGACACCGCGGATGCGGCTCGGGGCGCCGCGCCCGTCGACACCGCCGGCCCGGCCTGGGCCACCGCCGCACCGCCGGCGGCCGGAGGAGGGAGGGCGGAGGCCGGGGTATCGTCCGCCCAAAGCCGCCCGGCGGCGAACGTTACGATCGCCGCGGCCGCCGCGGTCCGCACACTGCTCCCACACGCCTTCTTCATTTCGCGAGTCTGACCCTCACCGAGGGCGGTTCCACCAGCACCGCGCGCGCGCCCGATGGCGGCGCAACGCGGACCCGGAGCTCATAGGTTTGGTCCCGTTCGACGCCGGCGGCGTCCACAAATGCCGTCAGGGACTCCGGTACAAGCCCGCTCAGCAAGGCCGCCCGGCCCTGGAGTTGGACGCGAACGGTCGCGGGCTCGACGAGAACATGGCACACCCGGCCGGGATGGACAAGCACCATCACCGGCACCTCCGCGAATTCGCGCGTGGCGGCGTGCTCCACGATCTCCACCCCCACGCTCACCCGGTCCGGGTCCAGCCGGGCGGCGGGCAGCGCCAGCAGCGGCGCGAGGCCGGCGCGGACGCGGAAGGACTGCACCCGTCCCTGGAGGTCGATCGGCTGCGTGTGCACCCTTTCGATCTCCTCGAGCCGCGACAGCGGCCCCCGCAGGGTCACCGTCGCCGGCGTGCAGGTCACCGCGCTGATCTCGTAGCCCTCCGGTGGCGCGTCTTGAAACTCCGCGCGCACGGGCACCTGCCGCTCGCCTTCGTCGTCGATGCCGAACTCGACGCGGGACGGTTCGAAGCGCACCGCCCGCGCCCCGCCGGTCCAGCCGCGCACATGGACGGGCTTGAGATCCACCGCCTGCCGGCTGTCCCTGCCGGCCGCGGGCACGTGGATGACTTCGATGCGCAGACGGTCGCGATCCAGCTGAATGAGGTCCGACCGGGCACCGCGGAACCAGACGTCCACCGTTTCGGCCGACTGATCGAGCACCGTTTTGCCGGTCCCCGCCTCGATGCGCACCGGCACATCTTGGACGACCTGCTCGAAGCTGATCGCCTCGCGGATCGCGTACCAGACCGCCGTGGCCAGCGCGACCGAGAGCAAGGCGATCCAGCGGTTGGCGGCCCCGTAGTTCCGAGCGTCATGGATCGGGTCATCCACGGTCGCTGTCCTCCGCCTCGACGTCCTCGGAAACTGCCGAGGCAGCGTTCATCACCCCTCGCCACCGGCGCAGGCCGGCCCGCTGGCGGGCGCGATGCAGTACCGCGCCCAGTGTCCGGCGAAGCCGCTCCTCGTCCAAGCCGCGGCTAAGGCGGCCGTTCAACGCCACCGAGATCGCCCCCGTCTCCTCCGAGACGACGACGACCACCGCGTCGGTCTCCTCCGTCAGGCCGAGCGCCGCGCGATGGCGGGTCCCGAGCGTCCGCGCCGCCTCGTCCTGCTGGGACAGCGGAAACACACAGCCCGCGGCGACGATGCGGTTGCCGCGGATGATCACGCCGCCGTCGTGGAGGGGGGTGTGAGGGAAAAAGAGCGTGGCCAACAGTTCCTGGGTCACGACCGCGTCGATGGGCTTCCCCGTCTCTTGGACCGGCCGGGTGCCGATCTGGCGCTCGATGGCGATCAGGGCGCCGATCTTTCGCTCGGAAAGCAGCACCGCGGCCTCGACGATGGCGTCCACGAGGCTCCGTTCCCGCGCAGTCATCCCGAACATGTGAGGCTTGCCGACCTCCGCGAGGGCCCGGCGGATTTCGGGCTGGAAGATCACCACCAGCGCGACGGCCAGGTAGACCGAGAAGCGCTGCAGCAGCCAATAGAGCGCATCCATTCGGAAAAGCCGGGTCAGGACCGTCAGGAGCACGAGAACCACGATCAGTCCGGTCAGCACTTGCGCGCCGCGGGTACCGCGGAAGAATTGGATGGTGAAGTAAAAAAGCACGGACAGGACGGCAATCTCCAGCAGGCCGGCGAAGCCCGGCCAGGGAAACCGCTCAATCCATGCCCACGCCATGCCGGAGACCCTCGGCGGCCATCCTATCCGCGACGCTCATCGCGTCGCAACTGTCGCGGACATCGTGGACCCGGACGATGTCCGCTCCGTTCAGCACCGCCCACACCGCCAGCGCCAGGCTGCCGGCCCGGCGTTCGTGGACCGGCCGGCCCGTCAGGTGCCCGACCACGCTTTTGCGCGACACGCCGACGAGCACCGGCCGCCCCAGGGCGGCCAGCCGCGGCAGCGCCGCCAGCAACGCGAGGTTGTGCTCGGGCGTCTTGCCAAAACCGATCCCGGGATCGAGCACCACCTGCTCCCGCCCGATGCCCGCCGCGGCGGCCGCCTCCAACCGTTCGCGCAGGAAGTCCGCCACCTCCGCCACGACGTCGCTGTAGGCCGGGGCCCGCTGCATCGTCGCCGGCTCCCCCTGCATGTGCATCAGCACGGCGCCAGCCCCGAACTCTCGGATCACCTCCGCCATCGCGGGATCGCGCAACGCCGAGACGTCGTTGACGATGTCCGCCCCGGCCTCGAGCGCCGCCCGGGCGACCGCCGCGCGCCGGGTGTCGACGGAGATCGGCACCGAAACGCGCCGGCGCAGTTCACGGACCACCGTTTCCACCCGCGCCTGCTCGGCCTCGGGCGGCACCGGGTCGGCGCCGGGCCGGGTTGACTCGCCCCCGACATCGATGACGTCGGCCCCCTCCCCGGCCATCTCCACGCCCCGGGCGACCGCCCGCTCCGGATCCAGGTACAGGCCGCCGTCCGAGAAGGAGTCCGGGGTGACGTTGAGAATGCCCATCACGAGGGTACGCCGGCCGCAGAGGAGCGTCCGGGCCCGGCAACGCCAGAGGCGTTCGACGCGGGCGTTCACGGGCCGGCGGCGTCGGCGGGAGCGGACGCGTCTGGCGTCGGCTCGAGGGCCGCGGGCGGCAAGGGCGGCGGTTCCGGCGGACGGTACCGGCCCGCGACGATGTCCGCCACGTCCTGCCCGTCGAGCGTTTCGCGCGCCAGCAGTTCGCGCGCCACGGTGTGGAGCGCATCGAGGTGCTCGGTCAGGATGCGGCGGGCGCCGGCATAGGCCTCGCGCAAGATCCGGTTGATTTCCGAGTCGATGCGGCGCGCGGTCTCCTCGCTGAAGGTCTGGGTGCGGGAGACCTCCCTTCCCAGGAAAAGCAGCTCCTCGCGTTCGGCGTAGGTCTGGGGACCGAGTTCCTCGCTCATGCCCCATTCGCAGACCATCAGCCGCGCCAGCTGCGTCGCCTGCCGAAAGTCCATCTGCGCGCCGGTCGTGACGTCCCCGAACACCAGCTCCTCCGCCGCTCGCCCGCCCATCAACCCCTGCAGCATCTTGAGCAGCTTCGAACGGCTTTCGGTGTAGCGGTCGCGCTCCGGCAACTGCATCGTGGCGCCGAGCGCCTGGCCCCGCGGGATGATCGTGACCTTGTGCAACGGCTCCCCGCCGGCGACGTGCAGCACCACCGCATGGCCTGCCTCGTGGTACGCGGTCAGCCGCCGCTCCTTCTCGTCGGGGATCCGGCTGCGGCGCTCGCGGCCCCAGCGGACCTTGTCCCGCGCCTCCTCGAGGTCCGCCGGGCCGATGCTCTCGGCGCCGCGGCGGGCCGCCAGCAGCGCGGCCTCGTTGATCAGGTTCTCCAGGTCGGCGCCGGAAAATCCGGCCGTCCCGCGGGCGATCTTCCGCAGGTCAGCGTCCGGCCCCAGCCGCAGCCGCCGCGCGTGGATCTTCAGGATCTTCTCGCGGCCCTCGAGGTTCGGAAGATCCACAAAGATCTGCCGGTCGAACCGGCCCGGCCGCAGCAGCGCCGGATCGAGCACGTCGGGGCGGTTCGTCGCCGCGATGATGATGACCCCCTCCTTGGTGTCGAAGCCGTCCATCTCAACCAGCAGCGCGTTGAGCGTCTGCTCGCGCTCGTCATGGCCGCCGCCAATGCCGCTGAACCGGCTCCGGCCGACGGCGTCGATCTCGTCGATGAAGATGATGCAGGGGGCGTGCCGCTTGCCCTGCTCGAACATGTCCCGCACGCGCGAGGCGCCCACGCCAACGAACATCTCGACGAAGTCCGATCCGCTGATGCTGAAGAAGGGTACGTTGGCCTCGCCGGCGATCGCCTTGGCCAGCAGCGTCTTGCCGGTGCCCGGCGGGCCGACCAACAGCACGCCCTTCGGGATCCGTCCCCCGAGGCGCTGGAACTTCTTCGGGTTCTTGAGGAACTCGATGATCTCCTCCACCTCCTCGCGGGCCTCGTCGATGCCCGCGACGTCTTCGAACGTGATGCGGTTCCGAGAGCGGGCCAGGAGCTTCGCCCGGCTTTTACCGAAGCTCATCGCCCCCCGCCCCACCATCCGCATCTGCCGCACGACGAGGAAGTAGACCAGGCCCATGAGCACCAGGAACGGGATGGCGCTGGTCACCATCTGCCAGAGCAAGGGGTTCTGGGGACGGAAGCGGAACGGAACGTTGTAGTCCTTCAGCCACTGAATCAGGTCGTCCGTGACGACGATGTCGGTTCGGAACTTCCGCCGCTTCGTCCGCCCCTCCTCGGGTTTCATCTCCCCGGCGACGTACTGGAGCCCGGACACCTCGAGGACGATTTCGCAGTTGTCGATGCGCCCCCCTTCCACCAGCCGGACGAAGTCGGGATGGTAGGGGATGCGATCGGGCCGGTCCTGCACCTGGGCAAAAAAGTGAAAGAGGCTGAAAAATATCAGCAGCAGGAGAAGCCAGACGAGCATGCCCCGCATCGGCAGCGGGGGCCGCTCCGGTGTGTCGCTACGGTCGGTCGTGTTGTCCGGATCGTCCACGCGGATCTCCTGACCGGCCGATCACTGTACCACTCCGCTCCCCCCCTGCAAAGCCGCGACGCCGCGTTGGCATCGCGCGGCCGCGGCGCGTCCGTCCCCGAGGCCGCCGCGCGCGCACCAGGAGAATGCCGGCGTCGCCCAATGTTTGGACAACCGGCGAACGTAATGCCCCAAGGATTGGACGCGGGACCCGCGGCGGGTGCGCGGGTTGCCTGGGCCGGCCTGGCGGAGTAGCCTGCGGACGAACTGGAGTCAATGGACATGAAGGCGAGGAACATCCGCGGAGCCGCCGTGATCGTCGCGGCCGGCCTGGGCATCGCGGCCAACGGCTGTGTCAGTGGCCAGGCGGAGCGGCCGGCGTTCGAACGCATGCGGACGAAGGAGATCTACAGCATCCGTTACGACTTGCCCACGCAGCACCTGACGGTGGTCACCCGGACGGGCGATGTCCTCGAATTCGAGAACGTGGCCCCCGCGATTGTGGACGGCCTCCGCACCGCGAAGGACCAGGACGCGTATTTCCGCGAGCAGATCAGGGGACGGCTGCCGTTCAAGGCGATGGAGTTTCCTGCGCCCGTCCCGCCGGCGGCTCCGAACGCGACGCCGACTCCGCCGTAAGCCCCGCCGCCCCCGCGGCCAGCGGGCGCGAGCGCATGTCGGGGGCCCGCTTGATGCCCCGGGTCCGCCGCTCCATCCGGCGCAGCAGCGCCGAGCGCACCGACTCCAGCAATTCCTGCCGCGCCGGCGCGTCGAGTCCCGGCACCGGAATCGCCGCGGCCGCCAGCCGGTCGTGCCCGCCGGCGGACCCGCGTAAGCCGACCGCCGCACGGATCAGCGCGCCGCACGCAGCGTTGCGCCGGTTGCTGCGGATGGAGACCAGTAGCTGGTCGCGGTGAAAGGCCGTGCAGAACGCGTGGCTGACGCGCTCCAGCCGGGCAAGACGATCGGCGATTTCCGGGACGATGTCGGCGTGAGGCACCTCGGGCAGGTGCGACCAGGCGACGCGTCCGTACAGCCGCGCGTTGGCGATGGCTTGCTGCAGTAGCGAAAAATACGCCGCCGGCAGCGGGGCGTGCTTGATCAGGCCCAGCAGCCGAAGGCTGGCCTGCGGCAACAGGGCGAGGTAAGCAGCACGGTCGAGCGCCGACCCACCGCGGGTGAAGTCCATCGTCTCGGTCTCGATCGCGTAGACCATGCATGCCGCCAGCCACGTCGGCGGCGTCAGCCCGGCCGCGGCCATCAGATCATAGACGATGGAGGTGCAGGCCCCCACCGAAGGTCGGACGTCCGACCATTCCAACGCGGGTCCGCGCCGGCCGCCGCCAGGGTCCGGGTGGTGGTCCACGACGGCGATCGGACGCATCCAGTCGGGGAGCGTGACCTTCCCTGTGCCCGGCCGGACATCCACGACGACCGCTGGCACGCGGCGGCGCGCCGGCCGCAACGCGGCCAGGTCCCAGAGCCGGTATCGGAAATGCCGCACCATCTCGCGGTTTTCCGCGCGCTCCACCGCCCCGCTGTACACGATGCGGCTGTGAACGCCGAAGCGCCGCTCGAGCATCAGGTGAAGGCCGCCCGCCGACGCGAGGGCGTCGGGATCGGGATAGTCGTGCGGGACGATCGCGACGCGGGCGCGGGGGGGCAGAATCCGCCCGAGCGCCTCCAGCCGTTCGGTAGCCGAAAGATTGTCCATTGCGCGCTCCATGATAGGCCGTCGCACCCGCCGCGCACAAGGAAGGGAACGCGGCGCCGTGGAGCCACCCTCCCATTGACCGAGCTGGAAACGGGAGATAACGCCGCGACGGAGAGGAAATGGGACAACGGTGAAACGAAATACGTGGCCGGGAACGGCGGTGCTGATGGTCATGTGGACGGGTGGCGCGGTGGCGCTGGGGGCGGAGGTTCCGCTGGGCGGCGAGGCCGGCGGCTGGCGGTGCGCCGCGCCACGCGCGGAAATCGCGCCGCGGTTCGAGTGGAACGCTATGCGCCGCGAGTGGAGGATTCGCGCCGACGACTGCGAGAGCCGCTCGGGCTGGTGGTGGCGGCAGATGGCAGTCACCGGCGGCCAATGCTATGCCTTCCGCGTCCGGGCGTTGCCGCGCAACGTGACGAACACGCTGCGAAGCGTGGTCGCACGTCTGATCTGGCAGGCGGCGGACGGTCAGCGCGCGCGGCTTGACCCGCCGCTGTACACGCCGCGCGTCGTCACCGACCGACCAGCGTCGGAGCCGGAGCATCCCGTTGAGGCGGACCGGTCGCCGGACGGCTGGCTCGAATTGCGGGGCGTTTACGCCACGCCGAGCAACGCCGCGGCGGCGGTGGTCGAGCTGCACCTGCGGTGGGCGCCGGGGGGCGAGGTCGCCTGGCGCGACGCCGAACTGACGCCCGTGCCGCCACTGCCGCCGCGGATCGTACGGGTGGCGGCCGTCCACTGCGGCCCGTGGCCGGGCGCGACCTCGCGGACAAGCCTCCGCAGTTCGCGCCGCTAATCGAGGAAGCGGGACGGCGCGACGCCGACCTCGTGGTGCTGCCGGAGGTGCTGACGTACTACCGCACCGGCCGGCCCATGGCGGAGGTAGCCGAACCGATTCCGGGGCCGTCCACCGAATTCTTCGGAGCACTGGCCCGGCGGTTCAACCTCTACATCGTCGCGGGCCTGGTCGAACGGGACGGGCGGCGGATCTACAACACGGCCGCTCTGGACGGCCCCCGGGGCACCGTCGAGGGAATCTACCGTAAGGTCACGCTGCCGCGCAGCGAGATCGAGGAGGGGGTCCATTTTGGCACGGAGTACCCGGTGTTCGACACGCGGTTCGGACGCCTCGGGATCATGATTTGCTACGACGGGTTCTTTCCCGAGGTGGCCCGCCAACTGGCGTTGAACGGCGCGGAGTTGATCGCGTGGCCGGTGTGGGAGTGCAACCCGTTGCTGGCGGCCGCCCGCGCCTGCGAAAACCATGTGTGGCTGGTCAGCAGCACCTACATGGATCCCCACGACCACTGGATGATCACCGGCATGTACGATCCTGCCGGCCAGCTCGTGGTTCAGGCGACGGAATGGGGAACGCTGGCCTTCGCCGAAATCGACCTCCATCGCCGACACTTGTGGTACAGTCTGGGCGATTTCAAGGCCGAGTGGCCGCGGCACCGGCAGCCGTGGAACGAGCCGGCACGGCGGTGAGGCCGGCGGCGGCCGGGCGAGGAGCTTGCGTATGGAGTTCAGGGAGCTGGGACGGAGCGGAATCCGCGTTTCGTGCATCGGACTCGGCACGTAGTCCATCGGCGGCGGCACATGGTGGGGCCTTTCGGACGATGGCGAAGCCGTCCGGACCATCCAGGCGGCGCTGGACCACGAGGTGAATCTGATCGACACGGCGCCGATGTACGACTTCGGCCATGCCGAGGAGCTGGTTGGGCGGGCGATCCGCGGACGTCGCGAGCGCGTGGTGCTGGCACCAAGTGCGGCCTGTGGCACGCCGATGGGCGTGGCATCCCCTGGTTCGAGTTCGAGGGCCGCACCATCCGCCGCTCACTTCGGCCGGACACGATCCGGATCGAAATCGAGGAGAGCCTCCGCCGGCTGGGCGTGGACTGCCTTGACCTCTACCAGACCCACTGGCCGGCCGTGCCGCCCGAGGCCACGCCGATCGCCGACACGATGGAGTGCCTGCTCGACCTCAAGCGGCAAGGCAAGATCCGCGCCATCGGCGCCTCGAACGTGACGTGCGCCCAGATGGACGAGTACCGCTCCGTCGGCGGGCTGGACGCATGTCAGCCGCGCTACAGCCTGCTGGACCTCCGCATCGAGGCCGACGTCCTCCCCTATTGCCACCGGCACGGCATCGCGGTGCTGGCCTATTCCCCCCTCGAGCAGGGACTCTTGACGGGCCGGATCGGAATGGATCGTCGGTTTGCGCGGGGGGAGTTTCGGAACACGATCCCCTGGTTCCGCCCTTCGAACCGAGCGCGCGTGCTCGGCATGCTCGACGGCTGGCGAGACCTCTGCGAGGCGCACCGCTGTACGCTCGGCCAGCTCGTGTTGGCCTGGACGGTGGCCCAGTCCGGCCTGACGGTGGCGCTGGTCGGCGCGCGCAAGGTGGCCCACGCTCTCGAGAACGCCGCGGCGGGCGATCTGCGGCTCGACGACGTCGCGCTGACACGCATGCGCCGCGACGTCGAGGCGTTGGGTGAACCCGCGGAGTGACCGCCGGCGGCCGCAACGTGGCGGCTCAGGGCGTTACGTCGCGTACGCGATAGAACCGTTGGTCTCCGACCGAGCCGTCGACGAATTCGTACTCCAATTGCTCGGCGACGAAGGGCGACGCGAACGGCTGCCAGTCGGCCGGAGAAAGTCGGTCGGTGTATTCAATTAGGTAGCTCCGCCCGATAATGGTCTGCAGCCGGAAGGCGCGCAGGCCCTCGGGGAGACCCGACACGCCAGCGAGCGGACCGAGGCGCAGGCGCGGCAGCGGCAGCGCCTGCACGAACACGTCGCGCTCAGCCGCCCGGGGGGGATCCCCGCTGTCGGCCACCCGCAGGCGCACCTGCCAGGTCTCCGCCTCGCCTTCGGGATCTGGGGTCCACGCGAATTCGCCCGTCGCCGGCTCGAGGACGGCGCCGGGCGGGCGTTGAACATCATAAACGTCAGCGTCTGGGCCGGGGTGTCGTCGTCCTCCGCGGTGGCGTGGAACTGAATACGGCCGCCGCGAAACACGCTCTGAACGGCGCGGGCGAACAACCGCGGGGGTCGGTTGGTCGCGGGGGCGGCGTTCGGCGCCGCCGGGGTTGCCTGGGGCAGCCGCGCAATGGAGCCGGCGCCGTCCGGATACCGTCCCTCGGAGACGTCGGTCGCCTGTGGCCCGAACACGACGGCATCCACGAGCCGGCCGGCCGCGTCGTAGACGGCGATGGCCTCCCCGTTCTCGCTCAGGCTGAAGCCCGCGTGCAGGTGCGGTCGTACGGCGGGGTTGTTCTGCCCCGTCTCCCCGTCGGCCCAAACCAGCAGGAACCCTTTGGGGGCACGAAAAAAGCCGGCGGGCACCCGGTACTTGTTCGCGTTCGACAGGTCGTCGGTTAGGCTCGCGCCGCCGAGGTCCATCGGGTCATCCGCCGGATTGTAGAGTTCGAACCAGTCCTCGTACTGACCGTCGGCGGGATCGGGGAGGCAGGCGACGTTGTCGGCCAGCCACTCGTTGACCAACACCCGCGGCGGCGGCGAAGTGCCGTCGTTCGGCGCCCGGGGCGTCGGCTCGCGCAGCAGCTTCCGAGAGAGCGGATCGCCGTCGGGCCACGAGCCGTAGGCGCGGTCCGCAGGCGCCGACGCCCAGCGGAGATGGTCGGCCACCGCCAGTCGGTTGGACAGCGAACTGACGAGTGCGACGACGCCGGTCGCACCGCCGACCCTGAAATTTGCATGCCACGCATTGCTCGTCGTCTCCCCATTTTCGCCGTCCATCCAGACGAGCACAAACCCGCCGGCCGGAATCTGCGCGCCGGGGTGGGGAATGCCCACCGGGTGAGGTTTGACGGCGTGTCGGTCAGGTACCAGCCGGCCAGCGATACGGCGTGGGGGCCGGCGTTGTGGAGCTCGATCCACGGCTCCCGCTCGCCGACGTTGTCGGCCGCGCCAGCCACGTTGGAGACGACGATCTCGTTGAGCCACAGGTTGGGCAGAGGCGGCAGAGAGCGCGCGACCGAGTTGGTCGCGCCGGGCGTGGCCGCCGCCTGGACGCGAGGCTCGGCCACCAGCTCGAGGCCGAATACGACGTCGGAGCTGTTCGTGCTGTGTTGGTGGCCTGCACGGCGATGACGTTGCGGCCGGGCACCAGCAGGTCGGAGGGAAGCGCAACGGGCCCCTCGAGCACGGCGTCGCCGACGACGCGAGCGGCGGTGGTGGTCCAGCCAGCGGACCCTGGCGGCATGCCGATCCGGTACGCCTCGACGCCGTTCAGGTGGATCACCGCCCCGTCGTCGACACAGAGGGGGGCCCGCAGGTCCACGTTGGCCGGGTTGGCGGCCAGGTGGAATTCGGAGCGGAACTGAAAGGCGAGGATCCGCCGGCCGGCCCAGTTGGTCAAGGGCAGCGGCGTGGTCTTCGGTGCGGGCAGGCCTGCGGTCTCGAAGAGCCCCCCGCCGGCCGCCCAGTGGGCGTCGTCGAAGTCGGCGGCGACCCACGAGGGGTCCAGATGGGTTCCGCCGGTGTTGTAGCGCCAGATATTGGTCTTCGAAAGCAGCACGGCAGCGGGCGCGCCAGCGGTGCCGCTCAGGGCGGCGGCCCAGTGGCCGGGACGGCGGCGATCCGCGGCCGGATCGAGAAGCTGCAGCGAGGCCCCCTGCCCCGCCGCCTCGGTGGGCCAAGGCCAGCGGTTCTCGTAGCCGACCTGGTCCACCACGACCGTCTCATTCGAGGTCGGCCCCGGCTGGATTAGCGCCAGGGATTCGCCCGCGTCGGCCAGGCCGCCCGGGTATTCCGCGGCCACCGGGATGGCCGCGCCGTGGGTCTGAGCGAATCGCGTCCGGTCGGCGGCGAAGACCGCGAAGCCGCCGGGGGGCAGAACGACGCCGTCGGGGATCGTCAGGCCGACGCCGTCGATCCGCCACCGGGACAGGTCGTACCAGGTCGAGGTGGACGCATCGTGCAGCTCGATGAAGGCGGCGCCGGAGGTGGGCGGCTGGTACATGATCTCGCTGAAGACGACCCGACCGGCCGCGGGCTCCGACTCGGCGCTGGTGACGATGGCCAGGTCGACCGGCGCGGCGGCGATGGCCGAGCCCCGCGCGTCCACCGCATGGACGCGCAGCGCGTTGGTACCCTCGGCCAGCGGCACCACCACGCGCCACTGGTTGAGCGAGAGCCATTCCGGCGTCCATCCGACCCCGTTGACCGTGATCCGGTCCGCCTCCACGGGCGCGGCGCCGGTCAGCGCAATGTAGTTGAGATTGGTCGAGATCACCGGCGGCAGGCTGACGGCGAACGGCGACTGGACGTCGGCCAACTGCTGGAGGACGAACGTCCGCCGATCGCGGACGAACGTCAACAGGGGCGCGTAGCTCGAAGGGGAGGCCCCGTTGTCGGTCAGCGCGGCGAACCGCCCAGCCATCTGTGGCGCGAGGGCGGCCTCCGAAAAGGGGCCGTCGAGCAGCTCCTTGACGAAGGCCCAGAACACGCGCTGGAACGGCGGATGGCTTTTCAGCCGCGCCATCAGCGCATCGTTTTCGCCGCCGAACAGCGACTCGTTCGTGGAGCCCTGGGCGAAGATGAAGTCGATGTCCCACATCAGAAGCTGCCAGGGGCTCTGGGCGGGCTTGTACGCGTACATGTTTTTGCCGCGCTGGAAGACGTACGAGTCGTAGTTGCGGAACATGCGCTCGAACGCGAAGACCCGCATCCACTCGCGCAGGTCCAGCGTCCCCGGCACGACGGCCTCGTACGGCTGCGGCGAGGTCGAGTTCACGGCGTCCACCAGCCTAAAAAACTTCGCGAAGTCGTTCGCCGTGCCGCGAATCGCGCGCGGCCTCCAGTTCCAACGGTAGCGGGCGACCTTGCGCGAGCCATCGGCGGTGCGAAAGTCGCCCAGCGCGGCGTTGACGTTCGCGAAGCTGACGCCGTCGTCCAGAAACTCGAACCAGTCTTCGATCTAGTGCAGGGGCCGCGGTCGTCGTTCGGGTAGAACTCCTCGACCACGTCGCCGGCGGGCTGCTGGACATACTCGCTCAACGGGGTACGCCGCACCCCGTTGACGAAGAGATGGTGATACCGCCGGTGCAGGTAGGGAACGCCGAGTCGCTCTGCGGCCCAGTAGCCGAGCTGCTGGCGGAGGCGCGTGTCGTCGTCGCTGAGCATCTGGAGCCGAACATCGGTCGCGTTGAGAAGGCGGTCGTTCTTGGGCATCTCGAGGGAGTAGTCGCACCACTGGCTGCCGGTCGGGCCGTTGAATTTGCGGGCGTGAATAGGGCTGCCGCTGCACATGCATTTGGCCGAATGGATCACGCGCTCCCCGTGGTAGACGAAGCTGCCCTGGAGGGGGTGGTTGCTATTCTTGTCCCGCGTCGTCCAGGTCTGCCGCGTCGACTCGGTGATCCAGAGGTGGTAGGTGGCGAACGTGCCGGGGGCGTTCGTGGAACCCCAACGGATGAGGGCCTCGCGGGACGGCGCGCCGGAGGGGACCACGGTCGTAGCGGCGGGCAGCCCGCCGTCCTCCGCCTCGATGTGGAAGGCGACGAGCGTATTCGCCGGCTGCGCGGGAAGCGCGGCGACGTACCAGCCGCCGGCGCGCCGCTCCATCGGACCCGGGCACGCATCGTCGCACACTGCCGGCCGGCAGCGTCGCGGTCAGCTTGGCCCCCAGCCAGTTGACGCCCGGATCGCCGCGCCAACTGGCGCGAATCCGCATCCCTCCGCCGCTTTCTCCGGCCTCGGCCATCCATGCGCTGTCCTGGTGCGAGCCGCGCATCGTCCAGCCGCCGACCCCCGACGTGAACGTTCCGTTGGTCAGCACGTTCACGCCCGAGGCGTTCAGGACCTCCACCTGGTCGAGGTCGTACTCCCCCGCGCCCAACGCCAGAACGTGCAACTCATCGGCCACATAGCTGGCATTGCCGTGATCGAGCACCCTTGTGTGTTCGACCGCCACCCATCCGCACGACGCGGTCTCGTCGCTGTCGGCCCAGTTCGTCGGCCGGCGCCGGTCCGCCCGCGGATCCACCAGCTCCAAGCTGCTGCCGCCACCGTCCGACCAGCGCCCCCACTGCCCGCCGTCCCAGTACCGCACCTCGTCCACCAGCACGTACACGCGGTTGGTCACCCACTGGCCCGCGTCGTTGGTCGCGACCAGGTCCTCCGGCATGAGCAAGCGGATGGATTCGCCACGATCAGAGAGGCTGCCGGAAAAATTGCCGAAACAGTTGGTCGCCGTCAGCCACGGATAGCGGCTGCGTAGACGGCCGGCATCGGCCGCGATCACGAGATGGCCGCCCGGCGGGAGCGAGGCCCCCGCAGACAGGTTGAACGAAATGCCGCCGCGGATCCGCCAACCGGCTAGCGATACGGCCTGCGTGCTCCAGTTGTGAAGCTCGATGAACTCGTCGGCCCGATCCTCGGTGATAGGGTGGTACATGATCTCGTTGATGACGATGGGGCCGAGACGGCGCGGGGTGTTGGGGGCGTCGGGTGTGGGCGCAACGGCCTCGTTCCAGTCGGCAGCGCCATCGGGGGTCCGCCCGCTGGAAACGCCGTTGGCCGAGGGCCCGAAGGCCACGGCGTCGATCACGGTGCGACCGTCCTGCGCGCAGAAAAATGACCTCGCCGGCGGCGTCGAGGGCAAACCCCAGCTGCGACTGCGTCCACGCACGGTGGCCGCCGGCCGGGATGACCTCGCCGTCCGGAATGCGGAACTTGTTCGTCGCGGCGTCGTCGGAGAGCCAGCAGCCGGCGAGGCTGACCGCCTGCGTGCCCGCGTTGAACAGCTCGATAAAATCCTCTTGCGGGTCGTCGGTGTGCGCCAGCCATTCGTTGATGACCACGGTTGACCATGCGTGGGAGGTCCACGGGTCCGGCCCCCCCGGCGTGCCGCCGTCCACCGTGCCCGCCGCCCAGGCGCGCGGGTCGCGCTCGCCGTACGACGGACGGGCCAGGATCAGCGAAGGCCCGCCCCCATCCGGCGCCGCCGGCCAGGGGGGTTCATCGTCATACTCGAGCTCCAGCAACACCTCGCCGAGACGGCCGACCAGGCGCACCTCGCCCCCGCCGTTGCCGAGCCGCCCGCTGTAGGGGCCTAGCACGTTCGAGAGCCCGTGGACCGCCTGCAGGTCCGCCGGCGCGGCCGCGACGACGACGTAGGATCGGCCCGAGACCACGGTGCCCGGAGGAAACAGATAGCTGACTTCGCCCGACAGCCGGTAGCCGCCGAGGTCCCACGGCCATTCCACGGAGTTGTAGATCTCGATGAACTCCGTCTCACGCCCATCGCCGCGGGGGGCGGGGTGGTAGTGGAGCTCGGTGATCCCCAGCGGCGTACGGCGGCTCGACGGACCCGCCGACTCCCGCACGCCGCGCCAGATGGCCAGCGGCGGAGGGCCAAGCCGCGCGCCCGCCGTCGCAGGCGTGTCGGTGACAATGGTGTTGGGCATGGAGGCTCGGTCGCGCACGCCGGTGACGCGCACCGTGACGCCCGTGGTCACCGGCGAGGCCAGCGTCAGCAGAACCGAACGGCCGTCCGACGACAACCGCGCCGCCGTCACGGCGGGGCCGCCCGGCACCGTGTACGATGTCGGGTTCGTCGCGGTCGCCGCCTCGACCGGTTCGGAAAACATCACCTCTACGCGGGTGCCATCGAACATCGCGGCGGCCGAGACCGTCGGGGGAACTGTGTCGGGCACGACGTTGATCGCGGCGACCTGGCTGGTCACCGGGCCATGCAGGTTTGTGACGATGGCCCGGATCTGGTCGTTGTGGTTGAACCGCGCAGCCGGCCCATAAACGAACTCGGCGTCGCCGCCCGCCGGCGCGTTGGTTCCGTTGATCTGCCAGCGGTAGCCGACGTTCAGCCGCCGCGCCACCTCCACGCGCAGAAGAGTGATGTCGTTTTCCATCAGTACGACCGACGGTGGAGGGTGGGCGGTGATCACCGGCGGCGCCATGCCCACCGGCCGCAAAAACTGGCCGGGGATCGGGATGTTCGTCACCGAGCCGGGCCGGACCCACATCACCGTCAGGTTGTCCCCTCCCGTCCCCTCCTTCATCACCGCCTCGATGTAGCACGGCTGCCCGTTGGTCAACTGGACGACCGCGGACATCTGGTTGGTTTCCTTGGTGAACTGCCGAAAGTTCGTCCATCCGTTCACCCGGGCCACCGGCGCCGCCTGAGCCGGATTGGTGGACGGCGACAGGTAGAGCACGGAGGCGTCGTCGCTGGCAATGCCGAACTGATAGCTTCCCGTGTCGGGCGGAAACAGCAGCGCCCTCAGGCGCCGGCCGAAGTTGTCCATTTAATTGGTCGGGCATTCGAAATCGGCGAGAAATCCTTCCGCCGACGGCCCTAGAGGGTAGATCGCAGAATTGGTCAAGTTGGAGACGCTCGAACCGGCAAGGTCAGTGAAAATCTCAAAAAACACGCCAGTTGCCGGTGTTTGTGCGGCAGCCATGCCGGCGGTCAGCAGCCCTGCCGCCACCGTCCGGGCGACGGGCGACGATTGCAGGGATCGCAGCCGCAGCCGGACCATCGTCTGGAGGGGATTTTGCATCTCTGAGAAAGTCCTGCCATAGAAAATCTTACCATGCAAAGCCGTTTCCTCCATCCCCGATCGATGGATGGGGGACATTATCAACGGTGCAGTGCGCCCCCTTCCGCACCGTGCGCCGGCCCGCGGCCGCGCGTGCCGTCCGTCAATCCGGCCCGATGGGCGGCCGGTCACAATGCGAGGCCGCCTCGTCCGATCGTCCGGCGGGGACGGCATCGCCGCCCGTGTCGGCGCGTACGGCCAGCACAGCCCCCGCCACGAGGAGCGCGGCCGCCGGATAGAACCGCGGGGACGGTAGATGGCCGGAGACCATCCAGTCCACTGCGCCGGCGAACAGAAACTGCGTAAGGTTGGCGAGCGTCACCGTCTGCGAGCGAAGGCGCCGGACGGCGGCCATCAGCGCGCTGTGGCCGATCACGGTCGGGCCAAGGGCCAGGCCGCCCGTCCACGCCGCCTCACGCCAGTCGAACGGACCGCCCGGCGACCGGGACACCGCGAAGGGCACGCACACGAGCGCGGCCGTGGCGTAGAGGGGCACCACGTAGAGCCACACCCCCGGCACCCCGCGGTTGCGGCGCCCCAACACGAGATAGGCGGCGAAAAACACCATCGAGCCCAGGCACAGCAGGTCGCCGGCAAAGGTCGTCCGGCTGAGATGAAAATCCCCGGCGACCAGCCAGCCCACCCCCATCAGCCCCAGGAAAGCGCCGGCGACCTCATGGCGCGCCACCCGTTCACCCAGCAACGCCGCCGAGAAAAGGGGCACAATGGCGGGGGCCAGGTTCACCAGCAGCGTGGCGTTCGCGACACTGGTCATCCGCACGCCAGCGAGGAACGTCATGAAATGGACACCCAGCAACACGCCGGGCGGAATGGCGGCCCTGGCGGCGGCCGTGGCGGCCGCCGTGCCATGGCGGCGCCGATCCCGGAGGCACCACGGCCAGAGCACGATCGCCGCGATCCCAGTGCGCGCCCCCGCCAGCCAGACGGGATCCAACCGGCTGCCTTGGATCAGGTTGGCGGCCGTCGAGCACACCAGGATGCCGGTCCACAGCAACAGGTGCGCCGAACGCATGGCACGGCAGCCTACCCGCCGCCGCCTCGGCCCTCAACCGCCGCCCGGCAGTATCACGGACCGCCGACCGGCAGCAGCCTCACCGCCCGCAGGTGCATCAGCGTCGGCGCCGACTCCCGGCGGCGGCCACGAGCCGACACACCCCACTCCCCCACCGAGGGGATCGTCAATTCGCCGAGCACAAGGCGACGAAACGCGTGCGAACTGCCCGTGGTCTTCAACTGTCCGCTAACCGCCTGGTCCACCACCGTCACCTGTACGGTTCCGCCGTCCGAGGCCTTCTCGCACGCGTACTCGATCTCGACGCGGAAACGGCCGGGCTGGACCACCTTCACCGTCCACTCGGCCCGCCCGTCGTCGCTGCGCCACTCGCCGATGCTGTCGGTGGCCATTTCGTACTTCAGGTCGCCCAACAACCGCGCCTCCTCGCCGTCCAGATGCACCACCCCCGTCTCCGGATCCTGTGCCGGCGGGCGGGCGGCGGCGCCGGGCACGCCCTCGACCGACACCGCGACCACCGTCACGTGCGGGTCGGGCAGCACCGTCGGCAGCTCCACCGCCGGCTCGCCGTTGCGCTCGCCGACGGTCAGCGACGTGCCGCCCGCCAGCAGGCGCGCGCTTAACACCCGGTTGGTCAGGCCGGGCAGCGAAACCCAGCCGTCGGCGGGGCGCTCGGTGACGTGAACGTACAGGCATCCCGGCCGCTTCGTGCACCGGAACCGATGGCGGCGAAACGGTGTCGCCGTGGTGCCGCGGATCGCCTCTGCGTTGACCTCCATCCACCGGCCCATCGCCTCCAGCCGCTCCACGCTTTCGGGCGGGATCGTCCCGTCCGCCTTGGGCCCGACGTTCAACAGCAGGTTGCCGCCCTTCGAGGCGACGTCCACGAGCATGCGGATGAGCTGGGTGACGGATTTCCAGTCGTGGTCGTCCTTCTTGTAGCCCCACGTGTCGTTCATCGTGATGCAGCTTTCCCAGTAGACGCCCTCCGGGAAGCCGCGGCTGGGCACCTCCTGCTCGGGCGTGCCGTAGTCGCCGGCGAACTCCCCCTCCGCAGTCATGCCCGCCATCCCTTTGCGCCCCTTGTCCACCCGGTTATTGACAATGATGGAGGGCTGCAACGATCGGACGTAGTTGTAGAGGTCCACGCCGCGGTTGTGGGTCCAGGTGGGCTCCCACTCGCCGTCGAACCACAGGATGCCCAACGGCCCCATCCCCTCGATCAGCTCCCGGAGCTGCGCCTTCATGTACCGCACATAGGCGTCCATGTCTGGCCGGTGGCCGGACCGGCCCGCATCCCACGAGGGCAGCGGATCATAGTTGGGGTGCTGCCAATCCATGATCGAGTAGTACAAGCACATCTTCAGCCCCGCGGCGCGCGCCGCCTCGGCCAGCGGTTTCAACAGGTCGCGGCCCCACGGGGTGGAGGCGACGTCGTAGTCGGTCTCTTTGGAATCCCACAGGCAGAAACCGTCGTGGTGCTTGGAGGTAATGACGATGTACTGCATCCCTGCCCGTTTAGCGATCCGGGCCCATTCGGACGGGTCGTAGGCAGTCGGGTTGAATCGAGAAAGAAGCTGCCGGTATTCCGAGAGGGGGATCTTTGCGCGGCTCATGATCCACTCGCCGACGCCCGGGACCGGTTGGCCGTTCCACTCGCCCGCCGGAATCGCATAAAGGCCCCAGTGAATGAACATGCCGAAGCGAGCCTCTTGGAACCAGGCCATCCGGGCTGCGCGCTCGGCCGGCGATTCTCTCCTGTAGTCCCGGGCCGGCTCCGTCGCCGCTGCGGCGACCGCGGCAAGGGCCGCTGCCATGACACCCTGACGCATCTTCATCATCCCGCGCTCCTTTCGTTCCCGCGGATTGTAGAAGACCGTCAACGCGGCGCAACCGCGAGGACGCACGGAACCGGCTCTGCGCCACACCGCAACCGTGGGGCGTGCACGGGAAACGGCCCTCGCCGGAAGGAGAACGAGGGGGCCAAACAATGGCGGCGCGCTGCAGACGCAGGAAGCCGGTGCCGGGGGTCAGGGCGCGGCGGGGGCGATTGGAGCGGGTGCCGGGACAGCGGCTGGCGCATTGGTTGCCGCCGTCGGCGGCGCGAGTTGAACCTCGAGCACCTTCTGCGCCGCTCGACGCTTCTGTTCGAGCGTCTTCAGGTTGGCCTCGGCGACGCCGGCCAGCGGGCCCTCCGGATTCGCCGCGATGTATTCTTCATAGGCATGGCGCGCGTCGGTGTACCGCCCGGCCTGCTCCAGCGCCCGGGCGCGTCCCAGCATCGCGGCCGATGCGAAGAGCGACGTTTTGTCGCGCGAAAGCACGGCCTCGTACACCTTCACCGCCTCCTCGAGCCGCCCCTTCGCTTCCAGGCACGTGGCCCGGTTGACTTCGGCCACGACGGCCCACGGGTGGTTGCGGTGCAGGGCAAGGAATTCGGCGTATCGCTTCTCCGCCTCCTCGTAGCGGCCGGAGTGGAAATCCAGCCGCGCCAACGCCAGCCGCGCGACCGGTGCGCCGGGCGTCGCCTTGTATTGGCGGAGCAACGCCTCGAGCTGCTCCGGGCGGCCGCTGACGAGCATGCGAGCCGCCTGGTCGGCCGCCGCGCGCCGGGAGCGGCGCACCATGCCGATGCCCACGACGATCACGGCCGCGACAACGGCCCCGATCAGGATCGGGCGGCCGTAGAGGCGGAGCACCGCCGCCAGGTCCGGCACGGCCGGCTCGGCGGCGGAGGCGGGCGGGGTCTCCTGGTCGTCGCGCATGGCGATATAATCCCGGTGATTCGGGCGCGCCATGCTGCCGCCGCGGCGGCGGAAAAGCAAGCCGGCCGGCGGGGGTCGCTGGACAGGCCTCAGAGCGGTGGGAATAATCGCCCCACTTTCTTCGTGCCCCACGGGGCGGTTCCAGATGGCCCGATGGTCCGAAGGATGCCAGCGTTGACGGTGGCTGACATGTCCGCCGCGCCTGGGGCCCCCGCCGTCCTACGGCGGGCGGCCCGGATTCTACGGACATCGACCGAAACGAGGAGCGACCGCGCCGGCCACCCCTGCCGGTACGGCCGGAAGTCGCATTCGGCCCCCGATGCGGGCCCGCCGGCGGGGGCCTTCCCAGGCGGCCCGCCATGACCCCCAATCCTGCATCGCCCCACCCGCCTCGCATGCCGCGGCAATATTTCGTGCGGCTCGCCGTTTTATTGGCGAGAATCGAAGCGGGTTCCTGGACATGGTGAATGGACGCTCAAGAACGTGCGTGGCTCGATGAGTACCGCCGAGGCGACCGCGAGGCCCTCGGCAAGCTCGTGGAGCATTATCGCCGCCCGCTCTACTCGTTCATTCTCAAGATGACCGAAGGCCGCGTGGACGCGGACGAGATCTTTCAAGAGGTCTGGATCCGCGCGATCCGGAAGCTCGATGCATTTCGCGAGGAGAACTTTCTCGGATGGCTCTTCCGGATCGCCCATAACCTGATCATCGACGTGGCGCGCCGTCGGAAGCTCTTCGTGGACCCGGAGACGGGCACGCACGGCTCGCAGTCCCGCAGCAGCTGGGTGCACCGGCTGCCCGCCTCGGGTCCCGGGCCGGCCACGCACGCAGCGGGGCACGACCTGGGCCGCAAAATTCAGGAGGCGCTGGCGCGCCTGCCGCCCGAGCAGCGGGAGGTGTTTCTGCTGCGCACGGAGGGGGAGGTGCCGTTCAAGGAAATCGCAAAAATCCAGGGAGTCACGCTGAACACGGCGCTGGCGCGCATGCACTACGCAGTGCTGAAGATGCGTGAGGCGCTGCGGGATGAGTACCGGGCCTTCGGGGGACGCTCGACATGAACTGCGAACGGGCCGTACGGGACATTTTGCTAGAATCCAGCGGCGAGCTGGACAGGGAGCGGCGAGCGCGCCTTCGGGCGCATGTCGCCGGCTGCGCGGCCTGCCGGAAATACCGCGCTGAGCTGATGGGCATCACCGACCTGGTGCACAGCGAGTCGGCGCCGCCCGCGGCCTCGCGCGTGACGGCCGACACGATCCTGACCAGCCTGGCCCTGCGTCCCCGCCGCAGCCGGTGGCAACGGTGGTGGTCCGACTGGCTGGCGCACCCCGCGCCGGCCGCCGCCGCCGCCGCCGTCGCGGCGTTCCTCGCCGGCTTTGCCGCGGCGGTCGTCCTCGCCGGCCTGCGCGCTCCACCGGCCGCCCCGGGTCGTCCCGCTGCCGGGGTGATGGTCATGGACGACTGGCTTGATGTCCAGCTTGACCTACTGAACGACGACGCCGCCGCCGTCGCGCACGACCTCGATCAGACTTCCGAACCGTCGGAGCCGCCGGCGGAGGAGCCCCTAGTTGAGATCGACCTGCAGATCCACGCTGAAGCATGATCCTTCAATTTCTTCGATACCTACTGCGTTGGGCCCCGTGGCTTCTGGCCCCCACCGTGTTCGCCGACGGACCGTCCGCAACGGCCCCATCCGCCCCGACGAACGCCCCGGCGGGCCGCCCCCCCCGCGCGGTGGAGCGGCTGTTGGAGGCGATCCGGCAACAACGACCGGACGAATACGACCGACTGCTGCGGCTTCGACGGGACAACCCTGCCCGTTTCCAGGAGGAGCTCCGCCGTCGCTTCGACGAATCCGCCCGCCGGCGCGGACTGGCCACCAATGCCGCGCCCGTGGCCGAGCCGGCCCCCGCCGTGGCCGGTCCGGCCCCGACCGACGTCGAGGAGCGGGTCGCCGAAATCATGCGGGAGGTCATACGGCTCGCGGAGGAGTACCCGCGCGCCCCGTCGTCCGAACGGAACGCGCAGCGCGAACGAATCCGAAACCTCGTGGCCGCCGCGTTTGACCTCCGCGAGCAGGACCGTGTCCGGCGCGTGCAGCGGCTGCGACAGGAACTCGACCGTTTGAAGGAGGAACTCGACCAGCGGCGGAGAAACCGGGACGCGATCGTCGACCGGAAGGTAGCCGAGATTCTCGGCGCCGACCCGACCAGCTGGTGAGAGGCATCGCGAGGGAACCTCAAGGAGCGAGGGTGGCGGGGGCCGCGCCCGGGCGCGCGGCCCCCGAATTGCCTCAACCCCCGCCGGCCCCCTCTCCGGGCTGCAAGCGTTCGTGCCGCGCGATCCGCCCCTCCAGAAGATAGATCACATCCTCCGCGATGTTGACCGCGTGGTCGGCGATCCGCTCGAAGTGGCGCGCTATGGCCATCAGATGCAGATCCTGATCCAGCCGCGTCGGGTTGTTCCGGATGCGACTCTTGACCTGCTCCACCACCGCCCGGTCGGCAACGTCCACGGCGTCGTCCGCCTCGATCACCTCCCGCGCCTTCCGGGCGTCGAGGTCGATCAGCGCGTCGATGCTGCGGCGCAGCATCGAGATGGTCTGATCGGCCAGCGGCCGAAAGTCGATCGCCGGCCCCGACGGCGGTTCGCGACAGATCTCGACCACCCGCTCAGCAATGTGCACGGCCAGGTCGCCGATCCGTTCGAGGTCGCCGTTGAGCCTCATCACGGCGACGATGAAGCGCAGGTCGGTGGCCACCGGCTGGTGCAGCGCTAGGACCTTGAGGCAGTCCTCCTCGATCTCCACCTCGTACCGGTCGATGACGTCGTCCTCCTCGATCAGCCGTCGGGCGAGGGCGGTGTCGCGCGACGCGAGCGCCGCGACGGCGTCCTGCACCGTCCGCTCCGCGCGCGCGCACATCTCGAGGATCCGCTGTTTCAGCCGGTTGATCTCGCGTTCGAGGTGCACCGACATGGGCTTTCGTCCTTTCCGTCCGCCGCCGGCGCCACGCGCCGGGCGGATTTAGAATTTCGCGGTCAGGTCCACCTGCAGCCTCCGGTAGTGGTGCGGGTCGTCCAGCCGCTTCTCGTCGAGGAAATACGACACCGACGCCTGCAGGCCCTTCATCAGCTGCACGGCCGCGCACAGCTTGTGGCCGCGCGCGTCCACGCCGCCGCCGAAGGAGTCGGAGTCGGTGAACGCGCCGGGGAACGAATCGGCCTCCAGGCGCCGGTAGTCGTAGCCGACCTGCACGCTGCCGGGCTTCGACATACGGCCGAGGCGCGCGCCGATCGTGACGGCGTCGTTCTCGTCGTCGACATCAGTGTTCACCGCCCACGCGGCAAAAAGGTGAAGCGGCAGGCCGACGTCCACGTCGAGCGCCGCCAGCGCCTCGACGGTGGTGAAGCCGGTCACGTACACCGTATTGGTCACCCCGTCAATGACCGCAGTCCGCGTCGAGTTCCCGTAGGAGCGGCCGGCGCCCTGCCAGTCGAAGACCGGACGGCCCTCCATTTCGGTGAACGCGTACACGGAGCCGGCCAGGGTCATCTGGACGCGCTCGTGCAGGCGGCCGGCCAGCGCGAGCTGTCCGCCGTACATCATCGAGTCGTCGTCGGAGCTGCGTTCCTGGATCCAGTGGTACGCGCCAACCGCCGAGGCCCGCCACAACTCGCCGACGCCCCAGGCAGCCGCCACGCCCTCGGGGGTGTAGTCGGCGTCCCAGAGATAGTCCCCAGCGGTCAGGAACGGCTGGACCATCTTGCCGGCGACGAGCCGGGTGCCGGGCATCGCCCGGGGCGTCCACTCGATCGATGCCACATCGAGGAAGACACTCTTCTTGGCCCCGAAGTCCCTGAGGGTCCTGTTGCCCGAGATCGGATCGGCCACGCCGTTTTTCTGCTCGGCCGTCGTCAGCCGCAGCGCGAGCGTGACCTCCTCGTTGGCCGGCGCGGTCAGGCCGGCCCGCACACGGAGCCGGTTGTGGTAGCGCTCATCCCGGCCCTCCTCGTCGACGTGCTCGAACCGATACCGCACATCGGCCTGGGGCTTGAGGTCGTCGAACCACGCCGCCGTCGCGGCCACCGCCCATGCCGTCATTGCGATCCCCGCCGTTGCTTTCATCCGTGGTCTCCCGTGCGACGGCCCCGGCCGTCGCGGCCACGCACCGGCGCGCCGCCGTAGCCCAGGGGTCCGCCTAACGCGGGATTAACACTCATCTCACTTGCCACTAACCGTGTTAGCACGGCGTTTGTTTTCTGTTAGCCGCGGCCCGTCCATGTCCATTCCCGGCCACCGGGCCGTTCTGCGGGACCGCGAACCAGAAACGGCTACCCCGGCCGGGTTCGCTCTCCACCCCGACCTCCCCACCGTGCGCCGCGACAATGTGTTTGACGATCGCCAGCCCGAGTCCTGTGCCGCCCTCCCGCCGGCTGCGCGACTTGTCCACCCGGTAGAACCGCTCGAAGAGCCGGGGCAAATGGCGCGCCTCGATGCCCGGGCCGTGATCCACGACGCGCCAGCGAACCCGCCCGCCCACGAGACCGCACTGAACGAGCACCTCTTCGCCGGGGGGGCTATGCTTGATCGCGTTGTCGAGCAGGTTGACCAACGCCCGGCCGAGCAGGTCGGGGTCGGCTCGCAGGAGGACGTCCGGCGGCACGTCGGCCCGGAGCGACACGCTGCGCTCCGCGGCGAGCTGGCCGCACACCTCGACGGCGTCCGTGGTGATGTCCGCCGCGGAGACCTCCGCGACGCGCAGCGTCACCGCCTCGGCCATCTGCTCGACGCGAGACAACTGAAGCAGGTCGTCCACTAGCGTTTGAAGTCGCTGCGTCTGCCTCAGCGCGATCCCGAGGAAGCGCCGCTGCTCCTCCGCCGAGGGCGGGCGGGGGTCGAGCACAGTCTCGAGGAAGCCGCGGATCGAAGTCAGGGGCGTCTTCAGCTCGTGCGAGACGTTCGCGACGAATTCGCGCCGGAGGGTCATCAGCCGGTGCAGGTTGGTTAGGTCGTTGAACACCATCACGGCGCCCCGCACGCGGCCGTCGGCGTCTTGCAGGGGAGCAGCCCGGCCGTGAACGAAGCGCTCGGACTCGCCATCCCGGATGGTGGCGCTGGTCTCGGCGGTGCGCCGCTCGCGCAACGCGGACAGGAGGAGTTCCTGAAAAGGAACCACTCGCACACAGGCCCGCAGGTCCTGGCCGCGCCGCCACTGCGTGCCCGCTGCCAGCAGCTCCGCCGCCCGCCCGTTGGCAAACAGAAGGCGCTCCTGGGCGTCGATGGCCAACACCCCCTCGCTTAGGCTCTGCAACAGCGTCTCGACCTCGCGCTGCTGGGTCTCCAGCGCGCGCATGCGAACGTCGAGTTCGCTGGCCATCTGGTTCATCGCCTCGGCGACCTCGGCGATCTCCCGGATCGGCGGCGGGGCGACACGGTGGTCGAGCCGCCCGGCCGCGAACCGCCGCGCCGCATCGGTCATCGCCGCCATCGGCCGCAGGATGCGAGCGGCCAGCAGGAGCGCGACCGCCGCGACCAGCGCCGCCGCTCCCGCCGTGGCTGCCAGCATCCGTCGCCGCAGCGCGGCGATCGCGGCCTCCATGCGGTCTACCGCCACCGCCGTCCGCAACGCCCCCACGACCGCCTCGCCGCGGCGGAGCGGAAGGGCCAGATACACCGTCGGCAGCCCGGTCGTGTCGCTGTGCCGCACGTCGCGGCCCTCCCTGCCCTCAAGGGCCGCGGCGACCTCCGGCCGGCCGTGGCGCAGCATCATCCGCGAGGCGGCGGCCGCGGAGTCCGCCAACACCCGGCCGGAGGCCGCAATGACCGTCACGCGGGTGTCCGGCGAGATGGCGCGCGCCAGCCGCGCCAACTCCGCCGCAGCGCGCTCGTCAAAGGCGTCGAACCGGTCGGACTGCAGCAGGGTTTGCAGGAATCGGTTTTCGACGCGGAGGCGCTCCTCGGTCTGGCGCAGATGGAAGTTGCGGACGGCACGCTCCGCCCACGTGCCGACCGCCGTGCCGGTCACAGCGGCGGCCACCAGCAGCGGCGCGACCAGCGTCCAGGCGATCGGCGTTCGCCGCATTACTTCTCCCGGAACCGATACCCCACCCCGCGCACCGTCTCGATCAGGTCCGCATTGCGGCCGAGCTTCCGCCGCAGGTTGACCATCTGCACGTCCACGGAGCGGGCGGTCACAGGATAGTCCGTCCCCTTCACGGCGTCCACGATCTGCTCCCGGCTGAACACCCATCCCGGCTTCGAGGCCAGGAACCGCAAAATCCCGAACTCGGTCGCCGTCAGCTCCAGCGGGCGGCCCTTCAGCGTCGCCTCGTGCCGCGCCGGATGGATGCGGAGATCACCGACCTCGATGGGCTCGTCGGTCATCGCTAGCCGCTGCCGGCGCCGAAACACGTTGCGGATGCGCGCCACCAGCACTTTGGGGTTGAACGGCTTGGTGATGTAGTCCTCCGCCCCCAGCCGCAACCCGGACACGATATCGCTCTCGTCGCCCTTCGCGGTCAACATGATGATCGGCAGCGTGCAGGTGCGCCCGTCCGATTGCAGCAAGCGGGCGACCTCCATCCCGTCGAGGCCGGGCAGCATCAGGTCGAGCAGCACCAGGTCGAACCCGCCGTTGCGGGCCATTTCCAGCGCCCGCTCGCCGTTGTCCACCCCCGTGACGCGGAACCCTTCCTTCGTCAGCGTGTACCGGACCAGCTCCTGGATGTCCTCGTCGTCCTCGACGACCAGTATGTGTTCGCGAACCATGGTGGCCCTTCCCTCCCCCGATCCGACGGCGGGGGATGTGGAACCGCAAGGTTTCGTGGAAGTGTACACTGTCGGGCCGGCGTGATGAATCGGTAAATGGATTGTAAGGATTCCGTGCGGACGGCGCCGGCGGCCGCTTGCCGGGGACGGCGGCGACGGCGACAATGGTGGAGTGAGTGATCCCGGCCGGCTGGAGCGCTGGCGTTCGGGCTGGCACGCCCCCGCCGGCCCCGGCGAAATCTGGCGCGTCGCGGCGCCGCTGATCGTCGCCACCGCCTCCCTCAGCCTGATGCAGTTCACCGACCGGATGTTCCTCGCCTGGCACGACGCCAACTCGCTGCGGGCCGTCGTTCCGGCGGGCATCCTGGCTTTCACGATGACCTGCGGGTTCCTCGCGCTGGTCGGCTACGGCCAGACCTTCGTCGCCCACCACCACGGGGCGGGCGACCCGTACGGCTGCGCCCGGTCCGCCGCGCAGGCCGTGCTGCTGGCCCTCCTTTCCTGGCCGGCCGTCCTCGCCGTCGCGCCCCTCGGCCGCGCCATCATCCGCGCTTCCGGCCACGCGCCGGACGTGGCGGCGCTCGAGCGGGAGTATTTCGACCTGGTGATGCTCGGCAGCCTTGGGCCGCTGCTGACGCAGGCCTTCGGCGGTTTCTTCAGCGGCCGCGGCCACACCCGCGCGACGATGTGGGCCCACCTCGGCGGCAACCTGCTCAACATCGCACTGAACTATTGCTGGATCTTCGGCCGCGCCGGCTTTCCGGCCCTCGGTCTGCGTGGCGCCGCGCTGGCCACGGTGACCGCCGGCTTCGCTCCCGCTTTCGGCCTCGGGCTCCGCTTCTTTGCTCCGTCGGTCCGCCGCCGCTTCGACACCCTAGGCGCTTTCCGCCCCGACCTCCGCCTGCTCGGCCGCCTCCTCCGGTTCGGCCTGCCGGCGGCTGGCCACATGTGGCTCGACCTCACCTCCTTCGCCTTTTTCGTGTTCCTCGCGGGCCGGTTCGGTCCCGCCGAGCAGGCGGCGGGCAACATCGCGCTGACCGTGAACGCGCTGGCCTTCTTGCCGACCATCGGCATCGGGCACGCCGCCTCGATCGTCGTCGGCCAGTACCAAGGCCGCAACGACCCCGCACGCGCCGAGCGGGCCGGCTGGACCGCGCTGGCGATGGCGGCCGGTTACATGGGGACCGTTGGGCTGACCTACGTCCTATTCCCCACCGCCTACGTCTCGCTGTTCACCGACCGAGGGCCCGGCTCGGTCCCGCACGGGGAGGTCTTTCCGATCGCCCGCCGCCTGCTGGTCGTCCTCGCCCTCTGGAGCACCGGCGACGCCACCGACCTGGCGCTGGCGGGCGCGCTGAAAGGCGCCGGCGACACCCGCTTCGTGATGACCTTCTCCCTCGCGATGGCCTACGGCCTCTTCGTCGGGGGTGAACTGCTGATCGTCGGGGTGTTCGGCGGCGGCGTTTACGCGGCGTGGGCGTGGACCTGCGTGTACATTGCCGCCATGGCGTTCGGCTACCTCCATCGCTTCCGGCGGGGACGCTGGAAGCGCATCGATCTGCTCGGCCGGGGCGCCGCCGCAACGGCGCCGGATACCCTCCAGGTGGCGTTGTGAATCGCTTCGTCGTCTACTTCCGTCGTCCCTTCATGGCCGCCGCGCTGGCCTTGGCCAGCGGTTGCGGGCGTGAAGGCCCGCCGCCCGACCTCGCCGCCCTGGACGGCGGGCGCGCGCTCGCCGAGGTGCGCACCTTTGTCGCGCTCGGTCCCAAGACCGCCGGCACCGACGGCGCCGCCCGCGCCGCCCTCTGGATCCGCGACCGCCTCGAGGCCCTCGGCTGGGCCGCCGAGGTGGACGAGTTCGAGGACTCCTCCGCCGGCCGCCCCATGATCTTCCGCAACGTCGTCGGCCGTCGGCCGAGCCGCTCGCGCGATGTCGTCCTCTTCGGCGCCCACTACGACACCAAAGGCGGCATCGAGCCGTTCGAGGGCGCCAACGACGCCGGATCCGGCGTGGGCGTCCTCCTTGAACTGGCCCGGGCCGGCGCCGGCTGGGGCTGGCCATGGGACACCCGGCTCGCGTTTTTCGACGGCGAGGAGTGCCGGATCGCCTACGGGCCCGACGACGGCCTCCACGGGAGCCGCCGACTCGCTGCCCGGGCGGTTCGCGAATCGTGGAGCCGACGCGTTCGCGCCGTCGTGATCGTGGACATGGTCGGCGACCGCGACTTCACGATCACGCTACCGCGCAACGGAACGCCCGCGCTGATGACGGCCGCGCTTGAGGCCGCCGCCGCACTGGGCCTCCGCGACCGCGTGCGGCTGGCGCCGGGCGCGATCCTCGACGACCACCAGCCCTTCCTCGACGCCGGCATGCCCGCTGTGGACCTGATCGACTTCGAGTACGGCTCCGCCCCCGGCTTGAACGACTATTGGCACACCCCGCAGGACACCCTCGACAAGCTCTCCGCCGAAAGCCTCGGCCACGCCGCCCGGCTAGCGCTGCTGACTGCGCTACGGGCCACTGGCGACAAGCGTGTTGGACTATCGCGGACGAGGGAGTCAGAATAGGATGACGCGCAAGGAGATGCATTCGATATGAACCGTCGCTCGTTTCTTAGGTCCGCCCGCGTCGCTGCCGCGCCGTTCATCCTTCCGTCGCACATCCAGGCCGCCCCGACGAAGCCCAACGACCGTATCACGATGGGCTTCATCGGCATGGGCAAACAAAACCGCCATTTGATGGGCAATTTTCTGTGGCGCGTCCAGGTCGTTGCGGTTTGCGACGTGGACACCACCCGCCGCCTCGACGCGCAGAAGCGCGCCGACAAATTCTACCAGGAGCATCGCGACCTCGGCGCGCCGGGCGTGGCGGCCTACAGCGATTTCCGCGAGCTGCTGGCCCGCACCGGCATCGACGCCGTCTGCATCGCCACCCCCGACCACTAGCACGGCATCCAGATTCTTGAAGGGCTCCGCGCCGGCAAAAACGTCTACTGCGAAAAGCCGCTGACCCACAACGTTGCCGAGGCCGTCGCGGTGATTCGCGCAGTGGACCGCCACCGCCGTGTGCTCCAAACCGGCTCGATGCAGCGCTCCTCGAAGGAGTTTCGCGTAGCCTGCGAGCTGGTCCGCAACGGCGTCATCGGCCGGATCGAGCGCGTCGAATGCTCGTTCGGCAACCCCGGTGTTCCCTGCGACCTGCCCGCCGAGCCCGACGAGCCCGGGCTGGACTGGAACCTGTGGCTCGGCCCCGCTCCGTTGCGGCCCTACCACTCCGTGCTCAGCCCGCGCGGAATCCACGACCACTTCCCCAACTGGCGCACATACCGCGAATACGGCGGCAACGTCACCGACTGGGGCGCCCACCACATCGACATCGCGCAATGGGGCCTAGGCATGGACGAGAGCGGGCCGGTCGAAGTCCGCCCCCCCGACAAGCCCGACGCCAAACGCGGCGGAATGCTGGTCTTCGCCAACGGCGTTCCGGTGATCCACAAGGACGGCTTCGGCGTTCACTTCGTCGGCGCCGACGGCAAGGTCAAGGTCAACCGAGGAAAGTTCGAGCTGATCGTCCGCGGGGAGGTGGTCGCCTCCTCCGCCCGCGAAAAAACCTCCTGCGCGGCCGAGGTCGCCCGGGCCGAAAAGGTGCTTCTCGCGGACGCGAAGGCCCGCCTGTACGACAGCAAGTCGCACACCGACGACTTCCTCGCTCGGATGAAGGACCGCGGCAAACCGATCGCCAGCGAGATCGTTGGCGGCCGCACCGCGATCTGCTGCAACCTGCTCAACCTGGCCTACTACCACCGTCAGACCATCCGGTGGGACCCGGCGCGGCTGACCCTCGCCCCCGGCTCCGGCGATCCCGCGTGGCTGACGCGGAATTATCGTTCCCCCTGGAAAGTCTGAGGCCACGCGGACGATTTGCCAGCAGAGTTTGCACCCGCAGCCGCCCGCCGGCGTGGGTTCACCGGTGGAAGGGGCGCGGTGACGGCAAACGCCCGGCGGCGACGAGGGACGCGAGTACCCCCGCGGGATCGCGCCGCAACCACCCGAGCTCGTGTTCAAAATTCGAGGTGAACACGCCGCGGCCGACGGCGGCCTCGATTTCGGCCGGCGCCCAAAACTTCGCGTCGGCGATCTCCACAGGGTCCGGCCGGAACGGCCCGTCGTGGACGGCGATGAAGCTGCGCACGTACTCGGTCTCACGATCGGAGCGCCACAGGTACTCGTGCGACGGCCGCAGGTCCGCGGCGATTCCCAGCTCCTCCGCCATCTCCCGGCGGGCGCCTTCCGCCGGATCCTCGCCCGGCCGGAGATGGCCGCCCACCGACGTGTCCCACCGCCCCGGCTGGATGTCCTTGTCCGGCGAGCGACGCTGCAACAACAGCCGGCCGAGCCGGTCAAACACGAACACGTGGACGGCAGGATGGATCAGCGCCGGGTTAGAGTGACATTCGCGCCGCGGCGCGCGCCCGACGGGCCGACCGCGCTCGTCCACGACGTCGAAGACCTCCTCCCCTGATTCCGGCGGCGTGTTCGCGTTCATGCGGTGCGAGGGTAACCGCTGCCGCGCCGCGCCGCCAGCGATCCGGGCGACGACGCCGCGCAGGGCTGGCCGCGCATGGGCACGCCACCGCCCCTCGGAACGTGCGCTTGACCACTCACGGTGCAGCCGGCTGGAAGCTATGTTTTGACTGGCCGAGCAGCGGCGCGGCCCATACAGAGGGAAAAATCATCATGAAAGCACTTGGTCTGGCGGGAGGACTCTGGTGGTGGTGCGGCGTGACCGCCTCGGCGGCGGCCACGTTCTCGATAGGGCTACGGTACGGATTGGACGGCTGGTCCCTGGCTGCCGATGTGTCCGGCACGGGTGTCTCGACCGACCGTCTGGTGCGAACCTCGGACGATCAGGAGGTGATGATCTTCCGCTCTGGGACCGACAGCGGGGGCACGGTGTATTTCGTGGGCGCCTCGCCCTTGTACAGCACCCTGGATGACTACGCCCTCGACTGGGCCGACATGGATTATGATCTGACCATCGGCGTCGGTAGCCAGAGCGGCATCTACCGCTTCATGCTCAATCCCGCGACCAATGGTTGGTTTCCTGTGCGGCCTTTGTTCGACTCCATCGACGAGCCCGTCCCGTGGAACGCGACGTTTACTTGGCAATGGGAGGGAGCCGCAGACGCGAAGATCTTCGACTACATCCAGTGGACCACGAACAGAGAGCCAGCCGGCTTCGAGGGTAGCCTGCTAACCTGGAGCGGCGAGACAGGGTTTGACAGCCTCAATCAGTCCCTGAACTTCCTCCCGCAACCCGGCGGGGCCACTATGCGGATTGCGTACGGAAACCTCACCCCCTTCCTCGTGGGCAGTTGGGCGAAAAGGGAGGGGGACGACGTGCTGGACGAGCCGCCGCTCTTCTACACCGTGTCGTTCGACGAGCGCGACGTCCAACTGGTCCCCGAGCCGATGAGCGCCGCGCTGACCGCCGGCGGATTGGCGCTGGTGCTCGCAGCCCGGCGCCGGACCGCCCGCCGACGGGGCCGCTGACGGACGGCGCGGAGAGGCGACCCGCCGCCGCGCCGGCGGTGGACGCGGGCCTTTCCAGACAACCACGGCCAACCCCGACTCGGCGCGCCAGGGAGGGCTGGCCTCCGAGCGACCGCAGGGGTAACTATTCCCTCATGCGCCACGTCCGGCCGCATCGAGGCTTCAGAGCCCGGACCGCCTTGCTCGCGACGGGGGCGCTGGCCCTGTCTGCCGCCCATGCCGGCCCGGTGCGCCTCGAGGTCGTGTACCCATTCCCGGGGGCGAGATTTCCGCCGGGCATCGTGCCGCCGGCGGTGCTCTGGAACGACCCGACGACGGCGGCGCACTGGCGGCTGACCGTCCGGCTCGCCGGCGGCGCTCCGCTCGAGATGGACAGCGACGGCCGCCGCCGGCCGCCCGTTCTCGACCCCCGCTGCGTCCGCGAGGACAACTCCCCCCGACGCGCCGCCGCAGTTCGCTTCGGCGCGCGGCTGTGTGTTGCCGGCCGATGCCTGGGCGGCAATCCAGGCGGCGAGCGTCGAGGCCGACGCGACGCTGTCCGTTGCCGGCTACGACCGGCGGCCCGGTAACCACGGCGCGTGGCGGCTTTCGGAGGGCTCGGTGACGTTTCGCACGGCCCGGGAGCCGGTCGGCGACGCGATCTTTTACCGGGATGTGCCGCTAATGCCAGTGCGCACCCACCAGGGGATCGTACGGCCGCTGCGGCCCGAGGCCCTGCCGTTGATCGAATGGCGGCTTCGCGACATCACCCGCCCCGCGCCTTCCGTGGTGATGAGCAACCTGCCGACCTGCGCCAACTGCCACTCGTTCTCGGCAGACGGCTGACGGCTGGGCCTCGACGTGGATGGACCGGACGGCGACAAAGGGGCCCACGCCGTCGTCCAGGTACGCCCGCGGATGGCCATCGAACGCGAGGACGTGTTCAGCTGGAACCGCCTCGGGCGCGAGATCGCGGGCGCGACCGTCACCTTCGGCCTGTTCCCGCGCCTGTCCCCCGACGGCCGGTACGTCGCCGCAACGGTGGCCGAATCGGTCTACGTTCAAAACTACACGGACTGGCGCTTTCTCCAGACCTTCTATCCCACCCGGGGCATCCTCGCGATCTACGACACCGTCGAGCGCCGCGCGGCACCCCTGCGGGGGGCCGACGACCCGGGCTTCGTGCAGTCGAACCCCGTCTGGAGCCCCGACGGCCGCTGGATCGTGTTCATCCGCGCTACCGCCCGCGACAACTACACCCCCGATCCCCTCGCCGAGCGCGCGAACGATCCGCGGGAAACCCCAATCCGCTACGACCTCTGTCGCATCCCGTTCAACGGCGGACGCGGCGGGCGTCCCGAGCCGTTACGGGGGGCCTCGAACAACGGCCGCAGCAACTCGTTTCCCGTCTTTTCGCCCGACGGCCGCTGGATCGTGTTCGTGCAGGCGTCCAACGGACTCCTTTTGCGCCCCGACTCAAGGCTATGGATCGTGCCCGCCGACGGCGGCGAGGCCCGATCGCTGGAATGCAACCTCGAGCCGATGAACTCGTGGCACAGCTTTTCCTCAAACGGCCGCTGGCTGGCGTTCACCTCGAAGGCGATGGGGCATTACACGCGGCTTTTCCTGGCGCACATCGACGAGTCCGGGCGAGCATCCCCGCCGGTGCTCGTACCCGACTGCACGGCGGACAACCGGGCCGTCAATCTCCCCGAGTTCGCACCGGGACCGGCGCGGGAGATGCGGGCGATCGGGACCCCGGCGGTGGATTATCGCCGTCTTTCGCACCGCGCGCTGGAGCTGGCGCAGGCGGGCGACCTGGCCACTGCCGAGCGGTATTTGCGCGAGTCGCTCGCCCTGAAGGAAGACTACGCCGACACCCATATCGCCCTGGGCTACGTCCAGGACGCGCTGGACCGCCCGGAGGAGGCCGTCCGTTGCTATCGGCGGGCCCTCGAACTCCAGCCTGGACATCCCCGCGCACATCGCTATTGGGCCATGACGCTCAACAAGCGCGGCGACGCACAGGGGGCGATCGCGCACCTGCGTCAGGCGTGGCGGCCGACCCCGACGACGACGATACCCTGCGGCTGTGGGGCGATGCGCTGGTCGCGACCGGTCGCGCGGAGGAGGCCGTCGCGATGTATCGCCGCGCCCTTGCGATCGCGCCGGACAACGTCTACGCCCACCACAACCTCGCCACGGCGTTGGCGTCGTCGGGCCGCATCGAGGAAGCTCTTCGCCATTATCGGGAGGCCGCCCGCCACGATCCTCGCCGCGCCGCCGCGCACGCGAATGCGGGCGTGCTGCTCGCACAACTCGGCCGCTCCGCGGACGCCGCGCAGGCCTACCGCCAGGCGCTTCGCGTGGACCCGCGCCATGTTCCAGCCTTGCACGGGCTGGCGTTCCTGCTCGCCGCCGATCCCGATCCGGCCGCGCGCAACGCCCCGGAGGCCCTGCTGCTGGCGCGCCAGGCCTGCGAATGGTCCCGCGACGCGGACGGCCTCAGCCTCGCCGCACTCGCCTTTGCTCTCGCGGCGGCCGGACGGGATCGCGACGCCGTCGAGGCCGCCGAGCGCGCGCTTCGGCTCTTGCCGCCGGCCTCGCCTACGGCCGTCCGCTTGCGCGACGATCTGCTCCCCCGCCTCCGCCGCGCGGTCCCGAGTCCGCCACCCTGACCGCCCCCTCCTTGCAGAGGGGACAGGGGTGCCCCTAGACTGGCACCGATGACCCTCAAAAACCTCGCGCGCTCCGTTCACGCCCGACTGCCGGCCGGTCCTCTGCGTAACTTCCTGTCGGCGCTGGCCTACCGGTGCTTCTACCGCTCCGCCCTGGCGGACTGCGCCTGGCGCAACGGCCGCTTCGAGGTCCGAACCGTCGACGGCACCTTCGTCGTCAGCGAACGCGAGTTCGATCCCGCTCCGCTGGTCGAGGATTTCGCCGGTATCGAGTTCCGACCGGACATGGTCGCCCTCGACGTCGGGGCCAACATCGGCGCCGTCGCTTGTTGGATGGCCCGTCGCATCGGGCCGCCCGGCCGGGTCGTCGTCTTTGAGCCCGACCCGGACAACCTCGCCGTCCTGCGCCGCAACCTCGCCCTGAACGGCGTGTCGAACGTCACGGTCGTGGCGCGCGGCGCGTGGGACCGGCCGGGGGAGCTGGAGTTTCACGCCGGCGGCGGCTACACATCCTCGTTCTGCCGGACCTCCTACGTCCGGGCCCGACCGGAACGGTATCGCGTCGTCCGGGTCCCTGTAACGACGATCGATGCCGAGGCCGCCGTGCTCGGCCTGCCGCGAGTTGATCTGATCAAGATGGACATCGAGGGCGGCGAGGGGCCAGCGCTTCGCGGCGCCGCTGGGACGCTCCGACGGTGGCGGCCGGTCGTCATCGTCGAGTCGCACGTCGTGGACGGGCGACCGACGGTGGGCGACATCGTGGACGCGCTCCGCGACGCCGGATACGACTGCATCGACGTCCGCCCCGACCGCGAAACCTCCGTCGTGACGGCGCGGCGGCCGGTCGTTTGACAGGCCGTCGGCCGACGACTAGATTGATGGTATCTGGCCGTCGCATAATTCGGGGCGGCGACGCCGGAATCCATATGCCGACATACGACTATCAATGTGACCGTTGCGGGGTGACGTTTGAGATCTTCCAAGAGATTACCGACCGCCCGAAACGGAAATGCCCGCAGTGCGGCGGCCGGATCCGCCGCCTGATCGGCGCGGGCGCGGGGCTGCTCTTCAAGGGCAGCGGGTTTTACACCACCGATTACCGGAGCGTGGGCTACAAGAAGGCGGCCAGGGCCGAAGGCGGATCCGGTGCCCCGGCCGGCAAAGGCGGCGGCGACGGATCGTCGTCCAAGCCCTCCCCTGCCAAACCGGGCGTATCGGAGAAGTGACTTGCCGGTATCCGTGGTCTGTCCGGAGTGTGGGCATGAGAACTTAAGCATCGGCGTGTTCTGCGCTCGGTGCGGCAGCCGGATGGGCGCGCCGGCCTTCCGGCGGCGGCGCGATCCTTTTCCGATCGGCCGGTGGCTGGGCGCGATCGTGCGTGCTGCGCTGCTGCTGGCGATCTTCGGCGGCATTGGCCTGATGTGCTGGCCGGTGGAGGTCGCCGAAACACGGGTGGACGTGGAGCGGGCGCGCCGGTTCGCGCAGCGATTGGCAGACGTCGAGCAGACGCTGCAACAGCAGGGAACGGCAGTGGACACGGTCAGCGCCGACGAGATCAACAACTACCTTGCCTGGCGGTTACAGGAAACTCCGGGGGCGGGCGTGTCCGGGGGGCTACAGATGTCGCTGGAGCGCGTGCGGATCGAGGTCTCGCCGACGCGCATCAGCGCGGTGGCATTGGGGGGGTGGGGACCGCTGAAGCTCACTTTCGAGGCTCGCGGTCTGCCCGAGGCCGGAAATCAGGGCTTTGTCTTTCGCGTGTACCGGGCACGGGTCGGCCGGCTGTGGCTGCCGCCGTTCGCACGGCCTTGGGCCGTGGACAAACTTCGGCAGGCTTTGGGTGGACTCGATCGCGAGCGACGGATCCTGGATCGTGTTCAGCGATTTGAGTTGGGCGATGGCAAGGTGAGGATGGCGGCGTCGGGCCGAGGGTGACGTCCGGCCGCGGGAGGCGAGGCGGGCAACATGAAAGACAAACGCGAGTTTCTCAATGTCCTGCGATCGATTCACGGCCTGCCCGCCTCGGAGTACGCGCGGCTGGTCGGCGACTACGACTTCGCGCGATTCGTCATCCACGTGCGCCGCGCCCCCACCGCGACGCCCCGGGGCGCCCATGGCGTGTTCATCGTCCACGTGCCGCAGATCATTTCGGGATTTCCCCCTTCGCTGATCTCCACCCCGATGCGGCGGACGGCGCTGGAGGACTATCTGCTCCGCCGCCTGGAAGAGGCGGCCGAGCGGCGCGGGTTGTCCGGCGGAGGTGGGAACGCCACACTGGCCCTGCCCCCGGTCGGACCGGAGGTGTTGCCGCGCTCGATCGTGCTGGCCGCGCCGGACTACGTCGAGGCGCGTCTGTCCATTCGCCTTCCGTTGCGCGAGGGCATGGTGGACGCCGATTGCGCCGAGCGCATTTTCTTCCACGACCTGCCGGTGATCGTCAACGAGTCGCTGATCCACTGCTACCTCGACACGGAGGACGTCGCGCGGTTCGTCAACCTGATGGAGGACGCCGAGCACGCCCGCCGCCAGCTCGTCCGGCGCGGCCTCGTCGGCTTTATCGGCGAAGGCGCCCGCCCCGCCCCCGCCGCTCCGCCGCTGCAACTGTCTGGCACCGGCCTGACGAATCTCGACGTGCCCAACGCCGGCGTGGTCCGCGGCATGGGCGTGCCCACCGGCGTGACCCTGATCATCGGCGACCCCTACTCCGGTCGCCAGGCCCTCCTGGCAGCCCTCGGCGCCGGCGTCTACAACCACGTCCCCGGCGACGGCCGCGAATGGATCCTGGCCATCCCCGACCTCGTCCGCGTGGACACCGACCCTGGACGGGCAGTCCAGCAGGTGGACCTCTCGCTGTTTCTGCCCGCCGCCAGCGGCCGCGACACCCGCCGCTTCACCACCGACCGCGCCACGCCGGCGGAATCCCAGATGGCCGGCGTGATGGAGGCCCTGCAGGTCGGCGCACAGGCCCTGCTGCTCGACGAGTCCGCTTGCGACCCGGCCTTCCTGGCGGGGGACGCCCGCCTCGGCGGCCTGCGCGCCGAGCCCTCCACCGCCTTCCTCTCCCTCTCGGCTCGCGCCCGCGAGATCGCCAACGATTACCGAGTTTCGCTGATCATCGGCGCCTACGCCCACGCCCAGCCTCTCTTGGGCGTCGCCGACACCGTCTGGCTGATCGAGAACGGCCGGATCACCGACGTCACCCCCGACGCCCGAAAGCTCGACCGGCCCGTTGAACCCCGCGCGATGACTCCCCCCCTGCCCTCGACCACCGAGAAGACTCGCTGGATCATCCCGCCCAGCCTCGATCCCTCCTATGGCGTCGAGGATGCCGTCATCCACGCCGAAGGCGCGCGCGTGCTGCGTTTCGGCCGCCACCTACTGGACCTCTCCGGGGTCCCCCAATTGGCCGACATCGGCCAGACGATCGCCATCGGCCTGCTGCTTTACCATGCGCGGCTCCGTCACCTCGACGAACCGCGCCCCGTCGCGGAAGTGATGGACCTGCTCGACGCCGATCTGCTCAACGAGGGGCTGGATATGCTGTCCAAGGACCTGCGCGGCGACCTCGCCCGGCCCCGCCGCTACGAAATCGCCGCCGCCCTCAACCGGCTCGGCAGCCTTCGGATTCTCCCCGAACCGCCCGTCTGATGCGGGCCGTCGTCCAGCGCGTCCGCTCCGCCAACGTGGAGATTGACGGCCGGACCGTCGCCCGGATCGGCCCCGGCGCGGTCGTCCTTCTCGGCGTGGCCGCCGGCGACACAGAGTCCGACGCCGACTGGCTAGCCGCCAAAACCGGGCGCCTGCGCATCTTCGACGACCCGGACGGCAGGATGAACCTCGACATCCGCGCCGCCGGTGGTGAGTTCCTCGTCGTCAGCCAGTTCACCCTGCTGGCCGACTGCCGCGGCGGCAACCGTCCCTCCTTCATCGGAGCCGCCCCGCCCGATCGGGCCGCCGCCCTCTACGAACGGTTTGTTGCCGCGCTCCGCGCCGACGGACATCGTGTGTGCACCGGCGTGTTTCGGGAGCACATGCAGGTGAGCCTCGTCAATGACGGACCGGTCACGATCGTCCTGGACACCCCCCCCGTTGGCGCCTGAGGTCGCGACGGTCGACGCCGGCGACGTCCTCTTCAGTTCCAGCCGCCGCTTCGCGATCCGCACCGCCGACCGGCGCCGCGATGCCCCCTTCCTCGCCTGGCTTGAGGATGCCACGGACCGGCTCGAACGCGCCGTCGGGCACCCCCTACCCGCCGCCGCCGGCTCGCCCTTTCTCGTCGTCGTTCGTCGAGACGCGCCCGCTCCACGGATCGTGCGGCGGCTCCACACCGGCTCCGGCGGCCTCGCGCAGACCCTCCAGCTCGACCGCCCCGAGGAATTGTCGCCCGCCGACATCCTCGCCGATTCAGTCGCCTTGATGGCGGCCCGCTACGTCGCCATCCGCCAGCCGCCGGACGAGCGCGACCGCGCCCCGATGGCGCCGCCCGACTGGCTCGGCGCTGGCCTGGCGGGCACCCTCTACGCGGGCCCCCGCCAAGCTGCCCAGCGGCGCGCGCTGGAGGCGTGGAGCCGCGCGGCGGATCCGCCCCTGGCCGTGCTCCTCGGTCCCGAGCCGCCCCGCCCGCCTCACACCGCCCGCGACTTCTGGACGACCCTCGTCGCGTGGCTGCGACGGCGGCCCGACTTTCCTGCCCTCTGCGACCGCCTGTTCCGCGAGGCCGCCCGCGGCGGCCTCGCCGCCATCGAGGACATTGCCCGGATGCTCGACCCCGCTTGGACCGCCACCGACCTTGAGCAGGAATGGGACCTCGCGCTGGCGTCGCTCCGCCGCCAAGAGTTGCCGTTGGCCGACTCCGATGCTCGCCGGGCCGCGCGGCTGCGCGAGGCATTGCGTTTGACCCCGGGGCGGATTCCGTTCGATCTGCCGCCGGATGCGCCGGAATCCGTCACGCCGGACGTCCTGCTTCAGCGGTATGGCGAACCATGGTCGGCCCGGCTGGCCGCGGCGATGCTTGCCGGCGTAGAGCGCCTACCGATCCCGCGCGGAAGCGAACTGGAACGCGTCGCCGTAGCGTACCGCGCCGTTCTGGCCGACCTGGCCCGGCCCGTCCCGGGTGGCGGCCCGCTGGGCGCAGTACACCGCGCGATCGCGCGCTGGGCGCTGCGACGCCGCCTCGAGCGCGCCGACCGGGAATTGGACGACCTGGAGGCGATTTGCGCCGCTGAGGAGGCCCTCCCCGATCCTTTCTCGGCGCGCCCGTCCGTGCCGCCGGCGGCGGGGATGCCGGCCCCTAGCGGCGCCGCGGCCGTACGTCACAGCGCTTCGAGCGCCTCCCACAACCGCCGTTCGACCGCGGTCCAGGAATACTCCATCTCCACGTAGCGCCGCCCATGCGCGCCCAGCCGCCGGCGCAGCGGCTCGTCCGCGAGAAGCCGCTCGAGGCACGCCTCGAAATCGGGGTAGTGGCGGAACCACAGGCCGCCGCCGGACCGGGCGCACTGCCAGCGGAGGACCTCGCTGCCGGCGTTGACCAGGGCCGGCGTCCGCGCCATGAACGACTCCAGCACCACGATCCCGAGGCTTTCCAGGCAGGACGGGTGGGCGAAGACGGTGGCCGCCGCCATCGCCTCGCGTTTGACCTGCTCCTCTACCACGCCGAGGTCCAGCACAAACGGCGCCGGATCCACCGGCCCGCTGCCGGTGAGCACCAGCCGCACGTCGCGCCCGACGCGCTCGCGAAACGTGCGCACGTACTCGATCAACAGGGGCGTTCCCTTCCCCGCCTCCCGCCGCCCGCTGTACAGAAGAAAGGGGGCCTCCAGCCCGCGACGTGCGGCAAAGGCCGACGGGTCGGTCTCGAACGGCTCGATACCCATGCCGACCACCCGGCCACGCCGGCGTTCCAACGCGTACAGCCGCTCTGCCAGTTCCTGCTCCGGTCCGCTGTTGAACAGACAGCCCCGCACGGTGGCGAACATCTCGCGGATCGGGGCCGTGTACGCGAACGGCTCGTCGTGCAGACAGGGGACCAGCAGAAGGCGGTCGGGGACGGCACGCGCCACCTCAACGGTCAGCCCGAACAGGTACGGCCCGGCCAGCACGCGGTCATAGCCTCCCGCGCGCAGGTGCTCGCACAGCGCCGGGCTGCGCACGCCGTTGGCCAGCCATTGCTCCTCCAGCTCGCGCGGCAGCCGGGCGCCGCGGCTAATCTCCCGTTGTATCTCGTGAAACCGCGCCGCGTCACGCGGGGCCACTGGGAAATGCTCGACCTCCAGAGGACCGTCGCGCACGACCCCCGGCGTCCGCACGTTCTCCCAGCTAACGTGGTCGGTGGCGCAGGTCGTCAGCAGGCGGACTTTCCGGCCCGCCGCGGCCAGTCGCAGCGCCAGCGCGCGCAGCAGCGTCTCCGCGCCGCCGATGGCGGGCCCCACCGCGTGGCGCGGCGCGACGACGGCGATGGCGTGGGCGGCGCCCATTCAGCCGCCGCCGGGCCTCGGGCCTTCTCCGCCGCCCCCCAGCCGCCGCTCCATCTCCGCCACGCGCTCCTCAAGGCGCCGCAGGCGAACGGAGGTCTGCTCCTCGAGGCCCTCGAGGCCGGCGGCGAGCATCCCGTTGACTTGGTTCTGCTGCGACCAGAGGCGGTAGGTATAAAACTTCAGCAGGTTCCAGATCAGCCGCTTGATCCGCACCAGCACCGGCGCCAGCCGCGCACGCCGTTCGCGGATTTCGAAGTCGGAAATGTCCACCTCGACCGCGTCGCGCAGACATCGGATGTAGGCGGCGACGGCTGCCCCTCCGCGCGCCCCGTGCAGCAGGTTCATTCGTTCGGCGCGGGCAATCCGCGCGTCGGCGTATTCGCCGGCGGCCATCCGCGCGTCCACCGCGGCCTGGATCTCCGCGACCAGCGCCGCGGTGTCCACGCCGTCGGCGTTGATCTCGAACGGCGGCGGACTCATCGCAGGGTCGGAAGGCATGTCGCGGGCATGATGAAAGCCGGTTGATCGGCCGTCAACCGGCCGGGCGACGGCGGCGGGCGGCCACGCGCACCGCCGTCTGCCACAGAGCCGGCGGAAGCCACGCGTTGGCCCAGCGCTCCCAGCGCCGGACGCCGGCGACATCGGGCCGCCGACGCCACGGCTGGTACCATCGCAGCAGGCCGGACAGGTCGGGCGCCGGCCCCTTGAAACCAAGGCCGATCACCGTGTGCGGAAAATCGTCCCGGCCCGCCCAGCCGACCCAGACGTTTGGGAATGGGCGCAGCAGCGAGCGAAGACCGCCGGGGGTAAAGCGCCAATAGTCGCCGGGGTGCTCGTGGATCGGGAAACACATCGTGCTGCTGAAGGCCGCCCAGCCGCCGGGCCGAAGGACGCGGCAGATTTCCTCCACCGCCCGCTGCGGTCGCTCCACGTGTTCGAGTGTCTCCAGGCAGAGCGCCACGGCGGCGTACCCGTCCGGCAGGGCGATGTCGTGGAGATCGAGCAGCCGGTCCACGCCGCGCCCCGGCCGCATGTCGACGCCGACGTACTCCAAACCCGGGAACAGCGGCCGCAGGTCGGCGATCTCCTCCTGGCCCGGCACCTGGAACGCGCCGAACTCGACGATCGGCTCGCCGAGGGGCAACTCCCGGGCGACGGCCGCGACAAAGTCCCTGACGATCGGCCTCACGTGCGCACTGCGAAACGCCGGAAGCCCTTTAGCACATACGGACCATGCGCCTCAACCATGACAGGGGGAGACTCGTCTAAAAAAACCGAAAAGGCTGACATGCTCGACAGGTCCGATAAATCGGCATGCCCCTCGGCCGGCCCCCCTGGCGCGCCTCCAAGCGGTTGCCGGAATGGCCCGTAATGCCCAGCGGATGCCCCCCGCCATGTTCTCTTAGAAACGGATGCGTCTTCGTACGGGGCATCGGCAGAGGCGGCTTTTGGAGTCGCCAAAGACGCGGGCGCCAACGGCGACCGCTTCGAGACCGGCCAAGTCGGCACCCTCCACAACGGCCGTGCCGACTCGTCGAACACTGGCCCTAAACTACCTCAAAAACGCATCCGGCTCGCAGATCCCCATCCAGTTGGGGCTTTAGATCGCCCCGCCATTTTCGGCGTTTTGGACTGCCGACCTGTAATCACTCCTCGGGCAGCCGTTTTCGATGCCCGTTTTCCATTGAAATCCAGGGGCGAAAGCGGGACGCCCTGGGATGTCGCAGCGCCTCCTCGCACGGCCACCTCGTCGCATCCGGCGTGGACCGGTGCGCACCGCGCCCGACGATCAACGCTTCAGGGCCGCAGGGCTCGACCACTCGTCTTGTACCGATGCGGGATCGTTCGCTATCGTCCGCCATGCCCACGAGGCGGCTGTCTCGAAGTTCGCACGATTGGATTGGGCCGTCCCTTCCTCCGTAGTGCTTGCTGGCCGCTTTGCTGACGGCCACGGCGACGAACGCCGGCGACCTCCAGTACTGGAGCACGTGGGGCCTTTCGACCTCCCTCACCGACCGCGACCATCTTGCGGTGCGCTCGACCGCCCTGTTTCGCGACGACATGCGCGACGACTATGTGCACGACGAGTACCTCATGTACTCCCGGGACGTCGGCGGCGGCGTGTTGCTGCTGGGCCAGTTTCTCTTCGCGGCCGTCGAAACGAACCGGGGGCAGTGGGCTGCGGTGCGTTGCGGCATCGCAGGGGTCGCATGGCAGCGGGATCTGCCGCTCCTCGGCCGGCTCCGGCTCGAGGAACGGATCCTCTGGCGCATTCCTTCCCCCTCCGGCTGGGACCATCACCGTCCCCGTCTGCACCTCACCCGCAAACTGGCCGGCCCGGTCTCGTTATACCTCTCGAACGAGCCGCGGCTCGACCTCAGCGGCGAACGGCCGCGGGCGTTTTACCGCAACCGCCTGTTCGCCACGCTGATGTGGTCGGTCACGCGCCGGCTGACGGTCGGCGTGGGCGGCGTCCGCCAATGGGATCGCGCGCCGGACGGCGGCTGGAACGTCGTCAACGCCCTGCAAACGGTCGTGTCCCTCTCGTTCTGACCCGCAGAGCCCGGCGCCCCAGCCGTCAACCGGCCGCGCGAACCGCCTCGACCAGCGCCGAGCATGCATGATCGAGCAGGTCCGGCGCGATGTTGAGCGGCGGCATCAGGTACACCACCGGGCCAAGGGGGCGGGCCAGGATCCGGCGGGCCCACAGCCGATCCCGGACGGCCCGGACGCGGGCCGGGCCGTCGAACTCCACTGCGCCGATCAGGCCCAGGCAGCGCACGTCCGCCACGCCGCCGGCGCCGTGCAGCGCCGCGAGCCGTTCTTTCATCGCCACGCCCATCCGCGCGGCACGCCCGGGCAGGTCCTCCGCCTCGTAGACGTCGAGGGAAGCCAGGGCGGCCGCGGCGGCGATCGGGTTGCCGGCAAACGTGTGTCCGTGGTGGAACGTCCGATCCGGCGGGGGGGCGGCGAACGTCGCGTAGACCTCGTCGCGCACCACCGCGGCGCTGATCGGCAGCGTCCCGCCGGAGAGCGCCTTGCCGAGGCAGACGATGTCCGGCGTCACGTCCGCGTGTTCGAACGCGAACCACCGTCCCGTCCTGCCGAAGCCGGTGGCGATTTCGTCAGCGATCAGGAGCGCGCCCTCGTGCCGCGCGAGGTCCGAGAGCGCGGCGAGGTAGCCGGCCGGATACATCCTCATGCCGGCCGCGCCCTGGCAGAGGGGCTCGACGACGACGGCGGCGACGCGGCCCCGCCGGGAGGCGAAGGCGTCGCGCGCCGCCGCCACGCAGCGGTCAAGGTCCCGGCCGCCGTACGGCACCGGCAGGCGCACGGCGGGGCGGACCACCGGCCGGAACGGCGCATGAAATCCCTCGAGAAATCCCAGACCCACCGCCGCCAGCGTGTCGCCGTGGTAGGCGTTCTCCAGCGCCAACAGCTCGGTCCGCTCCGTGACGCCGCGGTTGACGTGGAACTGCAGCGCGATCTTGACCGCCGCTTCGACTGCGCTGGCGCCGTCGGAGGCGAAATGGACGTGCACGCGCGGCTCGGGCATTCGGCACGCCAGCCGCGCCGCCAGCTCGGCGGCGCGGGGGTGGATGAGCCCCCCGAGGATGCAGTGGTCCAGCTCGGCGGCCTGCCGGCGGATGGCTTCGACGACGGCGGGGTGGCCGTGGCCAAGGGCGCATGCCCACCACGAAGCGATCGCGTCGAGCCAGCGGCGGCCGTCGGCGTCCACCAGCCAGGGCCCCTCGCCGGCCACAATGACGGGGAGCCCCTCATCGACGGCGGAGGCCGGCGTGTAAGGATGCCACAGATGGGCGCGGGCGAGTTCACGGAGCGCGTTCGCGGAGTCGGATACAGCAGGGTTCATCGCGGCCGACAGTCTGGCCGAGGGGCGGCACGGTTCCAAGCCTTTCTTGCCTCAGGAGGGCGGCAAGGCATCCCGCATCCACGTCTCCAGCGCCGTCCGGACGACATCGGCCGTGACGGCGGCGCGGCGGAGCACCTCGGGGATCCGGGTGAAGTCAAACATCGGGATGTCGCGCAGGCCGAAGGTGACCAGCAGGTCCGGCGATCGGACCCGCATTTTCTCCGCGAGGATCGCGCCATGGCTGATGTCGAAGGCGCCAAGGACGGCCTCGAGCATGGCGGGGGAGCGTCGCCCGTGCGGTGGCCGGCGGCCGCCGCCGACGTGAACCGCGAGGATACGGTCGCAGCGGTCAAACAGCAGGTCGTAGGGTACGAGGTTCACGACGCCGCCGTCGACGAGAACCCGCCCGGCATGTTCCACCGGCGAAAGGACGCCGGGGACGGCCATGCTCGCCTGCAGGGCGGGCAGCAGGGGGCCCGATTCGAAAACGACCGCCTCGGCGGCCCAGAAATCGGCGGCGACGACGCGCAACGGGATGGCGAGTTCTTCGAAGGTCTCCGCACGGATTTCTTCCGCCAGCAGGCCGAGGACGCGGTCCGCGCGCAGCAGGCCGCCGCGGCGGACGTCGGGGCGGATGGCGCGCAGCCACACGGCCAGCGCCGCCCGCCGTCGCACGAGCCGCCGCCACGAGGCGTCGAGGGGCATGGCGCGCGCACGGATCAGGCGTCGGATGTCGCGCCCCGATCGTCCGTTTGCGTAGAGAGCGCCGACGATGGCGCCCATGCTGGTGCCGGCGATCGCGACAGGACGCACGCCCGCGGTGTCGAGGGCCTCGAGGACAGCCACATGAGCCAGCCCGCGCACGCCGCCGCCGCCCAGGGCCAGGCCGAGCCTCATCGCCGGGGATTCCTCACCCGTACCGGCCCTCGATGCACTCGGCCGTCCCCGGGCCGCGGGGCGCCATGAACAGGTCCTCCGTGCGCCGGTGCTCGACGATCTCCCCCAACAGCATGAAGACGCACTCGTCGCTCGCCCGCCGCGCCTGGGCCATGTTGTGGGTCACGATGACGATCGTATACCGCGACCGCAGCGAGAACATCAACTCCTCGATCGCACGCGTGCCCTCGGCGTCCAGCGCGCTGCACGGTTCGTCCATCCGGGACCGCCATCGCAGTACCAGCGCGGCGGCGTTCACGAGCAGCACGGCCGCCAGCGGGTCGCGGCACGCCGAGCCGGAGTCCACGAACAGCACACGGAACACGCCGGAGTGCGGATGGCGCGCCGGCTCGCCGGTGCACATGTAGAGCACTTCCAGACAGATGTTGCGCGCCTGGTCCGAGATCCGCTCGAACCGCAGCGCCACCACCATCAACGCCCCAAGCACCTCGAACGGAAGGCGCTGGTCCTGGTAGAGTCGGACGAGATCACGTCTGATTCGGCTTTTCAGATCGTCTACCGCGTCCTCTGCCCGGATGGTCCGCCTCGCCAGCGCCGTGTCCTGGCGCACAAACGCATCCACGGCATCGCGGAGCATCTGGACGGACAACTCGGCGATTTCGACGTACCGCTCCAGCGGCAGTTCCGTCGCCTCGCCGATGAGCTTCAGCGCCTGCCGCGCGATGCTCTCCACAGAGTCGCCGATCCGCTCCAACTCGAGGTTGATCTGGATCGCGCTGTACACCATCCACAGGGGACCCGCGACCGGCTGCTGGCGCACGAGAAACTCCAGGCACAGGCGGTCGATCTCCACCTCCGGCTCGTCGATGCGTTAGTCTCGGGGAATCACGGCAAACGCGAGCTGCCGGTCGCGTTCCGGCAACGCCCGGTAGGCGCGCCGAATCGCATAATGTGTCGGCTAAATCTCGCTCACCCCGGCTCCTTCCCCCGACCCCGACCGGCCGCGACTCCGCCCGCGGCCCGTCCATCGTGCCGCCCGATCATTGCAGCCAACCGAATCCGCACCGTTCCCTAACCCCGCCATAATCCGCCGCCACGTCCGACGCGGAACGCGGAGGACGCGCCCGCACACGGGGCATGCAAAAAGGGGACAGCGCCGGGCGGAGGACCGCCCGGCGTGCCGCGCGCGGGATAACTCGCTCAGGACGCGGCGCGCGGCCCGACGGACTGCGCTCAGATCTCGATCATCGCCTTCAGCACGCCGTCGCGCAGACCGGCGACCAACTCGAAGGCCTCGGCGGTCCGCTCGAAGGGGAACCGATGGGTGACCATGAATTTCGGGCGGACGCGCCGCTCTGCGATCATGTCCAGCGCCAACTCCGCGCAGTGCGCCTGACGACGTACATTCTGGATGCGCAGTTCCTTGCGGCGCGCGACGTCGATCGCCACCGAGATCCGGTCTTCGGACGGGATGCCGATGATCGACAAAACGCCGCCGGGGCCGAGCCATCGGACCGCCTGGTCCACGGCGGACTGTTGTCCGCAACACTCGAAGACCACGTCCAGTCCCTCTGGCACACGGGGCGGCAGATCGGTGTCCGCTTCCTCCGGCAGGCTGGCCCACTCCGCCCCCGCCCGCCGGACGGCTTCGACCCGTTCGGGGATCCGATCGGTCGCGTAGATGGCGGCGGCTCCCTCCTCCCGGGCGGCCAGCGCGACGCACAGGCCGATTGGACCGCTGCCGAGCACCGCCACGCGCCGGTCGCGCACCGGCCCCGACTGCCGCACCGCGTAGACAGCGATCGCCAGCGGCTCCGACAGCGCGCCCTCCTCCTCGTCCACCCCCGGCGGCAGCGGCAAACAGTTGCGCTCGGGCATCACAACGTACTCGCACAGACACCCCTCGAGCTGGCCCGGACATCCGAGGAATTTCAGGTTCCGGCAGGTGTTCGGGCGGCCGGCGCGGCACTGGTCGCACGCGCCGCACCAGACCGCCGGTTCGATGGCGACGCGGTCGCCAGGGCGCACGGCACGCACGGCGGGGCCGGTGGCCGCGACCACGCCGGCGCATTCGTGTCCAACGGCAAAGGGGTACGCCACCACCTGGCTGCCGATCCGGCCGTCCGTGTAATAGTGGATGTCGGAGCCGCACACGCCGACCCTCGTGATCCGCACGAGCACGTCGTCCGGCGCGCGCGGCGTGGGGGCGGCCGCCTCCTGCATCTCCATTCGCCGAATCCCGGTCAGCCGCAGAATCCTCATGAGATCCCCCCGTTCCCGGGCGGGCCGACGGGATACCGGAGGGCGCCGCCGAGGTCAAGGCCGAGGGTGCGGCCGAGTCCGCGGATCCGAAACACGACGCACTCGGCGCAATGGCCCGGCTCCTCGTCCACGCACGGCTTGCCGGGATAGAGCTGGTAGTCGCGCCGGCGAGGAGCCGGCGTGCTGTTGGGCATGAAGACGTCCGCCCCGCGCTGCAGAGCGAGGTCGCGGCCGCGGCCGGGAAAGGCGGCGTCGAAGGCCGTCGTCGCGGGGATGCGCGCCCGGGGATGCGCCAGCCGCAGCGCGGCGAGCGCGACGAAGAACATTTCCGGATCTTTGGCCCAGGCATTGCGTTCGCCGCCCAGCGGCGTGTCCGGATGCGGAAGAAACGGCCCTATGCCCACCATGTCGAGGTCGAGCCGACGGCAGAGGAGGATGTTGTCAGCCAGCGTGTCCAGCGTCTCGCCGGGGAGGCCGATCATGAACCCGCTACCCACCTCCACGCCGAGGTCGCGCAAGTCCTCGAGGCACCGGAGGCGATCGGCCAGTGTGCAGTCGGGATGCAGCCGGGCGAACAGCGCGGGGTCGGAGGTCTCGAATCGCAGGAGGTAGCGGTCCATCCCGCACTCCCGCCAATGGGCGTAGACCTCGCGCGGCCGGTTGCCGACGGAGACGGTGACCGCCAGCGGGGTTTCCTGCTTGATCCGGCGGATCGTCGCGCCCAGCTCCCGGTCGCCAACCTCGGAGGGCGCCTCGCCGGCCTGCAGCACGATCGTCATCTGGCCCCAACCGGCCATGCGGCGGGCCACCTCGAGAATCTCATCGGCCGAGATGCGGTACCGCCGGACGGCCCGGTTCGAGCGCCGGATGCCGCAATAGAGGCAGTCGTTGGCGCACACGTTGGAGAACTCGACGATGCCGCGCAGATGCACCGCTTCGCCACACCATCGGCGCCGGACATCGTCGGCACGACGGTACAGACCGCTCCGCTCCGCCGCGGGGGTGTCGAGCCACGCCAGCACCTCGGCCCTCGTCGGCGACGGAGGAGGGGCGACGAGCCGGGTCACGAGACCGCCCTCCGGTAGTCGGTCCGGCGCGACCGCTCCGCGACGGCCGCGGGCCGGGTGTCGCAGGCAATGGCGCCGGGGGGAAACAGCCGGCCGAGCGCCGCCAGCAGGGCACGCGACGGCCGGACGCGGCAGGCCGCGCTAACGTCCACTGCTACCCGCCGATGCGACCACTCGGACGCATCCAACCAGAAGCGGACCGGACAGCGCCCCGCATGGGACCGGAGCGTGTCCAGGAGATCGGCCTGCCATTCGACGTCGGCGAGGTGCTCCGGCGCCCACTGGAGGCAGAGGCGGACAACGAGTCGTGCGAGGGCGTCGTCCACCGACTCGACCCGGTGCCCCTCGAGGCAGGGCCTCCCGCGGTGGAGCTTGATCGCCCCCTCCATCACCACGACAGCGTCCTCGGCCAGGAGGCCAGGCGGGCAGGCGTCGAGGGCATCGGGGTAGAGGACCGCCTCGATTTCGCCCGTCTCCCCGTCGTCCAGCTGCAGCACGGCCATGTCGCGTCCCGCGGTCCTTCCGCCGCGCACCTTCAGGCGCTGGACCCCGGCCACGGCGGCGCAGACGCGGACGGCCGCCCCGTCTGCGGACGGCGGCCGGCTGAGGTAGAGGTCCCGGGGCCACCTCAGGGCGGCAACCTCGAACCGGACCTCGTCGGTCGGATGGCCCGCCAGCGTGAACCCCAGCGTGGCCCGTTCGGCCGCGAGGATCTCGGCCGGGCTCCACGCGGGCACGTCGGGCCAGCGCCGTGGCGCGGCGGCTTCCTCGTCGGCGAAGAGGGCCATCTGGCCGCGCGCCCGGTCGGCGGCGACGGCGTTGGCGGAAGCCAGCGCCGCGTCGAGGACGGCCAACATCTGGGCGCGATGGCCGATGCCACACCGGTCGAAGGCGCCGCAGCGGATCAGCGCCTCGATCGTCGAGCGATTCACGGCCCGGCGGTCCACCGCGGCACAGAAATGGAACAGGTCGCGGAACCCTCCCTCCGCCTCGCGGGCCGACAGGATCGCGGCAACGGCGGCCTCCCCCACCCCCTTGATCGCCGCCAGGCCGAACCGGATGGCGCCGTCGTCGTCGACCGTGAAATTGACGCCGCTGACATTGACGTCCGGCGGCAAGATGCGCTGGCCGCCCTTGCGGGCCGCGGCCATGTACTGGCCCAGCTTGTCGAGGTCGTCGCTCTCGAAGCTCAGCGTGGCGGCCCAAAACTCGGCGGGATGGTGGCATTTGAACCACGCCGTCTGGTACGCAACGATCGCGTAGCCGGTGGAGTGCGCCTTGTTGAACCCGTAGCCGGCGAAGCCCTTGATCAGCGCAAACAGCCGCCGGGCCTCGTCGGCGGGAATTCCGTGGGCCGCGGCCCCGGCGACGAAGTCGGGCATCGCCTTGTCGAACTCGGCGGCCTTTTTCTTCGAGATGGCCTTGATCAGGCTCAACGCCCGGCTCAGCGGGAAGTTCCCCAGCCGGTGCAACACCTGCATGACCTGCTCCTGGTAGACCATGATTCCGTAGGTCTCGGCCAGCAGGTCGTCCACCAGCGGATGCACTTTCGGCACCGGCTGGCGTCCGTGCTTGCGCGCGCAGTAGTCCGCGATGAACTGCATCGGGCCGGGACGGTACATCGCGTTGGCCGCGATGAGGTCCTCGATCCGGGTGGGCTGCATGTCCACCAGCACCCGGCGCATCCCGGCGGACTCGAACTGGAAGATCCCATCCACGTCGCCGCGGCGGAAGACATCATAGACCTTGTCGTCGTCCAGCGAGAGCGCGTTGGGGTCGCGGTCCACGCCGGTGCGCTGCCGCACCAGCTCGCGCGCGCGCTGGATCACGCTCAGGGTTTTCAGCCCCAGCAGGTCCATCTTCATCAGCCCGACCTTTTCACAGGTCGGATGGTCCCACTGGGTCATCACCTCCGGTCGGCCGGCCTGACGGCAGAGAGGGACGATGTCCTCGAGCGGCTGGTCGCAAATCACGACGCCCGCGGCGTGGACCCCAGCATGGCGAGGTTTGCCTTCCAGCTCCCGCGCCTTGTCGAGCAGGGCCCGTACCTCGGGGTCCTCTTGATAGGCCCGCGCCAGTTCGGGGGAGTAAAGGTTCTCTTCCTCGTCGCCGGCCTCGGCAAGCCCGAGCACGCGATCCAGCGTGGCCTTCGGACTCTCCGGCACCAACGCCGCCAGTCGGTCCACGCGGTCAAGTGGCCAGCCCTTCACCCGGCCGAGGTCGCGGATCACGGCCCTCGGCTTCAGCGTGCCGTACGTGATGATCTGGGCGACGTGCCGGTAGCGCTGCCGCACGTACTGAAGCACCGTCTCCCGCCCCACCTGGCACAGGTCGATGTCGACGTCCGGATCCTCCTTCCGCTGCGGATCGGTGAACCGCTCGAAAATCAGGCCGTAGCGGATCGGGTCCACGTGGGCGATGCCGAGCGCGTAGCCCAGCAGCGTTGCCACCCCGCTGCCGCGCGGCGAGGCCGGGATGTCGTGCTCGCGAGCGTAGCGGACGATGTCGTGGATGATCAGGAAATAGGAGCTGTAGCCCTTGTCCGCGATCACCCGAAGCTCCCGTTCCAGCCGCTCGCGGTACTCCGGCAGCGGCTCCCGGCCCTCGAACCGCCGGGCCAGGCCCTCGAACGCGATCCTTCGAAGGTAGTCGTCGGGCGTGGAGCCGTCCGGGGGGTCGAACCGAGGCAGATGCCGCGTCTGCAGGTCCAGCGTCACGTCGCACATCTCGGCGATGCGCAGCGTGTTGGTCACCGCCTCCGGCCAGGCCTTCAGCGCCTCGGCCATCTCGTCCGGCGTCTTGAGGTACAGCTCCTCGGGGTGGTGCAACGCATCGGGGTCGTCCGCATGGCGATTGGTGGAGATGCAGGTCAGCAGAAAATGCGCCTCCTTGTCATCGCGGTGAAGGAAATGGACGTCGTTGGTGCCGACCAGTCCCACGCCCAACCACTTCGCCAGCTCCACCAGGTCGGGGTTGATCCGCGTCTGGTCTTCCACGCCCTGGTTCTGGATTTCGATGAAGAACCGTTCCGGCCCGAAGATGTCGCGGTAGACGCCGCCGATCCTGCGCGCCTCGTCCAGCCGCCCCCGCAACAGCGCGGAGGGGATCTGGCCGCTCAGGCAGGCCGACGTGCAAACCAGACCCTCGTGATGCCGGGCGAGCAGCTCGAGGTCGATCCGCGGCTTGTAGTAGAAGCCCTCGAGGTACGCCAGCGTGCTCAGGCGCATCAGGTTTTGCCACCCTCGGCCGTTCATCGCCAGCAACACGAGGTGCGCGGCGACGTCCTTCATCCCCCCACCGGTCTCGCGCCGGCCGCGGGGGGCGATGTAGGCCTCCATCCCCAGGATCGGCTTGATCCCCGCCGCCCGCGCGGCGAGGTAAAACGAGACCGCACCGAAGAGATTTCCGTGATCCGTCAGCGCCAGCGCCCGTTGCCCGGTCTCCGCCGCCCGGCGGGTCAGCCGCACCACGTTGTTGCCGCCGTCGAGCAGCGAATAGTCGGAATGGACGTGCAGGTGAACGAACTCGGCCATCGCCGGAAATTCTCCCGCCGCGGGTCGCGGCTCCGAAAACTATACGCCGTCCGCCGACCGCGGCCAACGCCCGCCGACATTTCCCCTTCCGCGCCGGTGCCGGCCTCCGCCCAGACGCGTCCGGATCGGCGGCCCCATCCGCGGAGGAGGGCAAGCCGCCGCCACTCCGGACCGCGCAGAGCACCACCCGCGGCCCTCGACGCATGTCCCCGCGGGCGTCGGAGACCGCGTCTTTCTTATGGTAGAGTGGAACGAAGCGAGGGTCTGCCATGACGATCCCTGGCGGTGTTCGGCGGATCTGTGCGGCCGCTGCGGCGTGGGCGGCCATCGCCGCGCCGGCCGCGGGCGGCGAACCCCGACGGGGCGATGTCGTCTTCGAGACCGGATTCGAGGAACCTGTGCCTCTCGTCGGGTGATCCGGTACGGCTGACATCCACGAGGAACCTGGTGGTGGCCGTGTGGCGCGCATCGAACGCCGGACGGACTCCGCGTCGGCGGCCATGGTGTTCCGCCCTCTGCCGCTGGAGGCCGTGCGCGGTTGTGCGATTGCATGCTCCGCGCGAATACGCGCGCACGGGGTTTCCGAACCGCCGCGGCCGTGTGGAACGGCATCAAGTGCATGGTGGTCATCTCCGGCCCGTCGGGCCGGCAGTGGCCGCAGGCCCGCGCGGACACGGGTACGTTCGATTGGCGGCCGGTTCAGTTCGCCGTCCGCATTCCGTCGAACGCGGTGGAAGTGTCCGTGGGATTCGGGCTGGAGGCGGTGACCGGCCGCGTGGATCTCGACGACATCCGCATCACGGTGGCGAGGACACCGCCGTCCGACATCCCCTCCCCCGCGCCGACGAGGCACCGAGGCCATGACCTGCCCCGCTTGCGGGGTGCCATGGTTTCCCCTCGCAGCCTGCGGGAATCCGACCTGGCGACCCTGGGCAGCGAGTGGAACGCCAACCTCGTCCGCTGGCAGCTGGTCCGGTCCCTCCGCCCCGGCGACAGCGTCCAGCTCGACGAGTGGGACCGGTGGCTCGAAGAGGAACTCCGGCGGCTGGACGCCATGCTCCCGGCGCTGAAACGCCACGGTCTTCTCGTGGCCCTCGACCTACACTCCCCGCCGGGTGGGCGTGGCACCGAGGGCTGGTATTCGGGCTCCGCCGCGGGACTGTTCTCCGACGCGGCGTGCCAGGACCGCTTTGTCCGGGCGTGGGAGCACATGGCCCGCCGCTACAAAGGCTGCGAAGTGATGTGGGGCTTCGACCTCGCCAATGAACCGGTGGAGGACGCATGGACCGGCGACGTGGACGACTGGCGTGAGCTAGCCGGCCGAGCGGCGAGGGCGATCCGCGCCATCGACCCCGACCGCACGCTGATCGTCGAGCCGCCCGAATGGGGCGGGCCCGACGCCCTGCGCCGGTTCCTTCCCCTACATGTCTCGAACGTGGTGTACAGCGTTCACTTGTATCTACCCCACGAGTTCACCCACCAGGGTGTTGACCACCCCGCCGCCCCCCTCCGGAACCCCGGTGTCGTCGGGACAAAGCACTGGGACAAAGCCGCGCTGCGGGCCGCGCTCGAACCGGTCGTCGAGTTTCAGAAGACCTGGAACGTGCACATCTACATCGGCGAGTTTTCGGCCGTCCGGTGGGCGCCCGACGGCAGCGCCGGCCGCTACCTGAAGGACCTCATCGAGATCATGGAGGAACTTGGGTGGGACTGGACCTATCACGCCTTTCGCGAGTGGGACGGCTGGAGCGTGGAACACGACGAGGATCGGTCGAACCGGGCGCCGTCGCCCGTGCCGACGGACCGGGAAAAGCTCCTGCGGGAATGGTTTGGCCGAAATCAAAAGCCCGCATGGCGCGGCTGATCCTCCTTCGGCCTGCTCGCACATCGATCCGACTCCCTGCCGCGACCCGCGTCCGTTATCCTGGAGCGTGATGTTCGACCTGATGGGTTATCTGGCAGAACAGCGGGCGAAGGTGGACGCCGAACTCGACCGGCGGCTGCCGACGGCTGCCGAGCGCCCGGCGCGTTTGCACGAGGCGATGCGGTACAGCGTCTTCGCGGGTGGCAAACGCCTTCGCCCGATCCTATGCCTGGCCTCCACCGAGGCGGCCGGCGGCGCCGCGGACGCGGCGCTGGCCGCCGCCGCCGCAATCGAGTGCCTTCACACCTACACCCTGATCCACGACGATCTGCCGGCGATGGATGACGACGATCTCCGCCGCGGACGCCCGACCTCCCACAAGGTGTTCGGCGAGGCCAACGCGATTCTCGCGGGCGACTGTCTGCTGACGTTGGCCTTCGAGATCCTTGCGGACACGCCCCAGTCCGGGCCGCTCGCGGCCGAGCTCGCCCGCGCCGCGGGCAGCCGCGGCGTCGCCGGCGGCCAGTACGAGGACCTGGCCGCGGAGGGCGCGCCGCCCGATCCGGATCGCGTCCGCTACATTCACGAGCACAAAACCGCTCGGTTGATCGAGGCCGCTTGCCGGATGGGTGGCATCTGCGCCGGGGCCGGCGGGGCGGAGCTGCGCGCCCTGGACGACTACGGGCGTTCGGCGGGACTGGCGTTTCAAATCGCCGACGACATCCTCAACGCCACCGCTACCGCCGAGCAACTGGGCAAGGCCGCCGGCAGCGACGCCAAGCGCGGAAAGATGACCTGGGTGGCATGGCGCGGCCTGGACGGCGCGCGGGCCGACGCCGCCGAACTGGTCCTTCAGGCGCAACGGGCGCTGGACAAGCTGCCCGGCCCGACGGAACCGCTGCACGCGATCGCCGAGTTCATTGTGCGGCGGGAGGCGTAGCGCCGCCGCCGTCAATCCCCAGCCGGCGCAGCTTCATGCCCGGCACGGGCAGCGGAATCTGGCTGACCACCACCCGTTCGCCCGCGGCCAGGCCGGACTCGACGATGACGCTCTCCGGCAGCCGCCGGAGGATGGTCACCGGCCGGATCTCGAGCACGTCCTGCGCGTTCATGATCCAAAGGCGGTCGCCCTCTCGAACCGCGTCGCGCGGGATCTCGAACACCCCGCGCATCGGCCGCCCTTCGATCTCGACCTCCACATAGGCCCCCAGCGCGAGAGCGACCTCCTCCGGTGATCCACGGTCCAGCGGCCGCGCGATTTCCACCAACACCCTTGCCATCCGACCCGCCGGCTCGAGCTCGGCGAGCACGCGGTGAACGCGGCCGGCCCGCTCCGTGCGGCGGCCGTTGCCGTGTCGGGCGATTACCCTGGCCGCCGCGCCGTCGCGGCCGTGCTCGTCCGGGGCATCGAACCACGCCAGTTCCGACCACGGCAGCGACGCCTGCACCCAGAACGCGTCCACTGCCGCCAGCCGGGCGATGCGGGATTGGGCGCCCACCACCTGCCCTTCGTCGGCGTACTTTTCCAGCACCACCGCATCGAAGGGCACGCGGACCGCGGTGCGCTCGAGGTTGAGCCGCGCCCTCCCCAGAGCGCTTTCGGCGGCCGCCACCGCCGCCCGCGCGTACTGCAGGTGCGGTTCGCGCAGCGCCAGCGAGCGCCCGGCCTCACTCGTCGGCACTTGCCCGCCGAGCTGCTTCCACTCCTCCTCCGCCACCGCCTTTCGCCCCAGCTCCATCGCCAGATCGAACCGGGCCTTTTCCATCGCCGCCACCGCCTGGTCCACCGCCGCCTCGTAGTCACGCGGATCGATCCCCACCGCCTCCTCGCCCGCCGCCAGCCGTCCCCCGGGCTCGAGGTTCGAGTGGCGTCGGACAATCCGACCGCCGACTTCTGGGTACAGCACGACCTCGCGAGCGGGCACGATCGTCCCCATCCCGCGGATCCGCGCCGGATACACTGCCGGCGTGGCCACGAGGACATCGACTTGGGCCGACAGCGGCGGGCGAGGCCGCTCGCGGGCCCGCGGCCGGGTCCGGATCAGATAGACCGTTCCTGCCGCCGCGCCGGCCAGCATCAGCAACGGCAGCACCACTCGCAACCACCGTTTCATCCATCCGCCTCCGTCGGCGCCGCCGGGTGCGCCGGCGGGGCCAGTTCCGCCGTCCATCCCCCGCCCAGGGCCCGGTGAAGCTGAATCCGGTGTGACCACCACTGTCGCCGCGCCGACACCAGCGTCCGTTCCGCCTGCTGAAACCGGTCCAGTGCTGAGAGCACCGACAGGTATTCGGCCTGGCCGTTGATGTAGGCCACGCGCGCCTGCTCCAGCGTCCGCGCCGCGGCTGCACGCTGCTCCTCGAGGCGTCGGACAGTCTCCGCCTGGCGCCATTCCTGCACCAGCGCGTCCTCGACCTCACGCACCGCCTGCAGCACCGTTTGCCGCCATGCGAGCCAGCTCTCGTCACGCGCCGCCCGAGCTCGCTCGGCCTCCGATCGACGCCGCCCGCCGTCCAGCAACGGCCCCACCAGCGCGCCGCTAAGGTTCCAGAACCACTCGTCGAACATCCGCGACCACTCCGCCGATTGCGTCCCGGCCCCGGCGGAAAGCCTCAGCGTTGGGAGCCGGTTCGCGACAGCCGCCGCCAGCCGCTCGTCCGCGGCGCGCAAGCGCGCTTGGGCGGCGGCCACGTCCGGCCGGCGGCGGAGCAGGTCCGCCGGCAGGCCGGCGGCCGGCGTCGGTGGAGGATCGACGAGGCCCTCGGCCGGCGGCGCCGGAGCGTGGGATGGCGGGCGCCCCGCGAGGACGGCCAATTGGTGGCGAAGCACCTCGAACCGCGCCTCCACGGGCGGCACCAGCGCCGCGACGCCAGCGGCCTGCTGGCGCTGTTGGTACACATCGAGGGCCGAGGCCAGCCCCTGCCCGAAACGATGCTCGACCAGCCGCACATACTCCCGGCTGGCAGCCAACTGTGTCTCGAGCAGGCGGCGCAGGGCGATCTGCTCGCGAAGCGCCATCCACGCCTCCGCCGTTTCCGCAGCCAGGGTCATCGCGGCCGTTTCAAGGTCAAGGCGCGTCGCAGTCCATTCCTCGGCCGCGGCCCGTATGCCGGCGGACACCCGTCCCCAAAGGTCCACCTCGTAGGCGGTGGCCAGTCCCAACGCGAACTGGCTGGCCGTGGTCGCGACCGTGCCGCGGGCCGGGATCGTGGCAACGCTGCGGCCGCGTCGGGCCGATCCCTCGACGGAGAGCGAGGGCGCCCGCTCCGCCCCGGCGGCCTCCGCGGCCCGGCGGGCCTGTTCGAGCCGTGCCCATGCCCGCGCGATCGACAGGTTGCCGGCCAGCGACCGCTCGATCCATTCGTCGAGCCCGGGATCGCCGAACGAGCGCCACCAGCGGTCCGGTGCAGCGGCGCCCTCCTCCGACGAGAACGCCGGGGGCAGCACCCCCGTGGCTGGCCGGTCGGGCGCCGGCCGGTGCGCACACCCCCACAGCACGACGAACACAAGGCTGGCAGCCGCGGGTCTCACGGCCGTCGGTTCGTCATGCGCAACGGCGCGGTCGTCCGCCGGCGGCGCCACAGGCGCGTCGCCGCCCACGCCACGCCGGCGGCCAGAAGGAGGTGGGCCAGCGCCCGCGCGTCGTGGCGGGCGGTCTCGTCCGGAGGGCAGATGGGCTCGGCCGGGAACGATTTGGCGGCCTGGACGGCCGTCGTCATCCGCGCCGCTGATGGGACGGCGGGATCCCCATCTCTTCGCGGTACTTCGCCACCGTGCGGCGCGCGATGGGGACGCCCTGCTCGGCCAGGCGCCGAGCGATGGCATCGTCCGACAACGGCGAACGAAGATCCTCGGCGGCAATCATCTCCCGGATCCTCTCCTTCACCGCCCGGTTCGAAACGTCCTGCCCAGAGGCCGTGTGGTAACCGGTGGAGAAGAAGAATCGCATCGGCAGGAGCCCCTGCGGTGTGTCGAGGTACTTGCCGGCGACGGCACGGCTGACGGTGGTCTGGTGGACGGCGAGTTTAGCCGCCACCTCCGCCATCGTCAGCGGCCGCAGCCCCTCGGGCCCCCGTTCGAAGAAATCGCGCTGGCGCTCCACGATCTCGCGCGCGATCGCCGCGAGGGTGTCCTGCCGCTGATGAAGACCACGGATCAGGGCCTCGGCGGCGCGGATCTTGTCGCGAATGTACTCGCGGGTGGATTCGGGGGTGGCCGGGTCCTCCAGCAGTTTTCGGTACTGCCGGCTGATCCGCAGACGGGGGAGCCGCTCGTTGTTCAGCGTCACGACGTACCCGTCGCCCGAACGGGTGATGGTGGCGTCCGGCACCGCATCGATCGGGGGCTCGCCGAAGTCCCGGCCCGGCCGGGGGTCCAGCGTAGAGATCAGCCGCGCGGCCTCGTACACCTCGGCCACCGGCACGCCAAGCGCCTCCGCAATCTCGCAATACTTCTCGCGGGCCAGGTCGTGCAGGTGGGCGTCCACGATGCGCGCGGCCACCCCCCCCCCCAGCCCGCGGCGGGCCAGTTGGATCGCCAGGCATTCCCGAAGGTCCCGCGCAGCGATGCCGGGCGGGTCGAACTCCTGGACTTTGCGCAGCACCGCCTCGATCCGCTCCAGCGGCAGGCCGGAGGTTTCCGCCAGCTCGCCGGTCGTCACGTTCAGCAGCCCGTCGTCGTTCAGGCTGCCGATCAGCAGTTCGGCGATTTTCCGGTCGCCGGCATCGAGGTCCGACAACGCCAGCTGCCGCAGCATGTGGTCCTGCAGCGACTCCTGGCGCGTCAAGGAATCGAGCAGCCGTTGATGCCGCTTTTGCTCCTCCTCGACCGAGCGGTCGGAGCGGGACCCCGTCCATCGGTGGAGTTCCCGCCAGGCATCGTCCAGCTCCGCGAGCCTTCGAATGTCCTCGTCTCCGCCGCCCTCGTCCGGGATCGGCGTAGGCAGCTCGACCTCGATCGTCTCGTGCGGCTCCACCCTCTCCTCCAGCACCGGGTTCTGCTCGAGCTGCTGCCGCAACAGGGTCTGAAGCTCGAGCAACGGCGTCTGGAGAATCTCCAACGACTGCCGGAGCTGCGGCGCCAGGATTTGCTGGAGTCGCTGCTCCTGCGTCTGCGCGAGCGCAGGCTGGTGAACATGTGCCGCCACGCCGTCACTATACGACCGGCGGTCGGCGCGAACAATGTCACGGCGGAGCCGGCCGTCTAAGGCACGAAGACCCACGCCGGGGGACCCGGCACTTGCCTGGGTTGCCCGAGGCGCCGCGGATCCGGCGATGCGCCCCCGGGCTCGGCTCGGCCTAGGTCGAGCCCTACGGGCCTTTCGTGACCTTCTCCAAGGTCCGCATGCCGGCGCACCGCATCACGGCGTCGTCTCGGCGCCCGCCCGGCGCAGGATCTCGTCCAGGTTGACCGCCGCCCCTCCGCGGGCCCGGCTTTCGTCAGAGGCCTCCATGAACGCCAGGATCTCCAGCGTCTCACGCTCTGGAACCGGCGGCACACGCGTCCGGAAAAACTTCACGATCTCGGCCACCAGCAGGGCGTAGCCATCGTAGCCGCCGATCGGCCCTTCCCCACCATCGCCGCGCGCCAGACCACCGTACCCTTTGTTCTGGGGCGCCTGACGGAGGACCCCTGTGCGGCCGCCCTCCCACTCGCCCGTCACCTCGATACGGCCATCCGCCGTTGTCCCGCGCCGGACCGTCCGGCAGCCGGGGCCCAGCACGGTGAACAGCGCCTCCACGCCGTGGATTCCATACCAGAACAGCTCGGGGTGCGTCGGCTCGACGTAAACGGGACAAAACGTTTCGGCGTGGGCGATGCGGCCGAATTTTCCGCTACGGGCCGCCTGCGTGTCGCGGCCAAACCTCAGTGAGGAGCTGCTGAACACCGGCACGCCACGGGCGCGAGCGAGCCGAAAGATCTCCGCGGCGTCGCGCAGCGACGCGGCCATCGGTTTGTCGATGAACAGCGGTCGGCCGGCCTCGATCACGGGTCGCGCCTGCGCGAGGTGCGGACGCCCGTCCACGCTCATCAGCAGCACGCCCTCCACCTGCTCGCACAGCTCCGGAATGGAGTCCACCAGCCGCACGCCGTGGCTGGAGACCAACTCCGCCGTGAACTTCTCGACGCGGTCGCGGCTGGCGGCCAGGTCGGGGCTGCCGCCCTTGAACGCCGCGACGATCCGCGCACCAGCCACGTGGGCGGGATCGTTGGTATCGTGCAGCAACTTCGCGAAGGCGACGACGTGGGAGGTGTCCAGTCCGATCATTCCGAGCCGGAGGTCCTCCGCGGCCGCCGCCGCCAACCCCAGCGCCGCTGTCAGCGCCGGCCCAGCGGACCAAGCGATTGGTTTCATGATGACACTCTGGCCGCATTCTGCCAGAAACAGCCTTCCGCATAAAGCTGCGCCTGCGTCACGGCGAACGGCCGCCTCCGACGGCAGGTGGGTCGCCTCGCCTACCCTCCCTAACCCACGTATCGCGGTGGCGTCCTGGGAGCGCCGGCGGCCGATCCGCGGTTGCGATCTCATTGACGCCCCGCCAGCGCCACAGGTACCATGATTCCAATGGGGCAGCAGTCGCGATGCGGGTGCTTCTGGCCGGGGCGCGGGGGCAACTGGGCCGAGAATGCGAGTCGGTTCTGGCGTTTCGCCATGAACTGGTGACGGTCGATCTTCCCGAATGCGACATCACGCGGCGCGACCAGGTTGTCGCGGTGGTGCGAGCCGTCCATCCCGACGCCATCGTCAACTGCGCCGCCTACACGGCCGTGGACCGGGCGGAGACCGACCGGCAGGCCGCCCACGCGGTCAACGCAGGCGGCGCCCAGATTCTGGCGGAGCTGGCGAAGGAATGCGGGGCGTTTTTCGTGCACATCTCGACGGATTACGTCTTCGATGGGCGAAAGCCGGTCCCGCAGGGCTACGCCGAGGACGACCCGGCGGAACCCGTGAACTGGTACGGCCGCACGAAGCTGGCGGGCGAACAGGCGATCCGCGAGGTCGGACCGCGGCACGCCATCCTGCGGACGGCGTGGTTGTACGGCCGGCACGGCCGGAACTTTCCGAAGGTGGTGTTGGCCCGGGCGCTGCGGGATCCGTCGAAGCCGTTGTGGGTCGTCGCGGACCAGCACGGGTCGCCCACGTGGGCGCGCCGGCTGGCGATGCAGATCAACGCGGTCCTCCAGGAGCAACCGGAGGGGGTGTTCCACGCGGCGGGCGTCTGCCGGGCGACGTGGCACGACCTGGCCACCGAGTTCTTCCGGCGGATGGGTTTGCGGACCATCGTCGAGCCCTGCGCAACCCGAGACCAGCCGCGGCCGGCCGCCCGCCCGACCAACTCGGTCCTTCACAACGTCCGTCTGAGCGCCGCTGGCCTCGACCTCATGCGGCCGTGGTTCGAGGACCTCGAGGAGTTCGCTCGGCGCCACGGCGACGAGTTGCGCAAGGAGGCCGCGTCGGCGGCCCCATGAACTGCCTGTTGGTCACCGGCGGACTGGGCTTCATCGGATCGAACTTCATCCGCTACCTGCTCGACGAGACCGATTTCGCGGGCACGGTCGTGAACTTCGACGCGCTGACCTACGCCGCCCATCCCCGCAACCTCGACGACGTCGCGCGGCGGCACCCCGGCCGCTACCGTCTCGTCCGCGGTGACCTGCGCGACCAGGCCTGCGTTGAGCGGGCGTTCGACGAACACGGGATAGACGCCGTCTGCCACTTCGCCGCCGAGTCCCATGTGGACCGGTCGATCGCCAGCCCGGGCGACTTCATTCACACCAACGTCGTCGGAACCTACCATCTGCTCGAGGCCGCCCGGACGCGGGCCGGCCGGATCGGGCGCTTTCACCACGTCAGCACCGACGAGGTTTTTGGCGAACTGGGGGCAGAAGGTGCATTTCGGGAGGATTCGCCCTACCGCCCCAACAGCCCCTACGCCGCCTCCAAGGCCGCGGCCGACCACCTGGTGCGCGCCTATCGCCGCACCTACGGCCTGCCGGTCACCATCACCAACTGTTCCAACAACTACGGCCCGCACCAGTTCCCTGAAAAGCTGATCCCCCTGATGATCCTGCGCGCCTTGGAAGGCCAACCCCTTCCGGTCTACGGCGACGGGTTGCACGTCCGCGACTGGCTTCACGTGCGCGACCACTGCCGCGCGGTCTGGGAGGTCCTCCGTCGCGGGCGGATAGGTGAGACCTACGCGATCGGGGGACGTTGCGAACGAACCAACCTCGACGTCGTGCGGCGGATCTGCGAGCTGGCCGACCAGATGGCGCCGCCGCTGGCGGGGGGGCGCCCTCGAACGTCTCTGATCCAGTTTGTCGCCGACCGGCCCGGCCATGACCGCCGCTACGCCATGGATCCGACCCGCATCGAAACCGAACTCGGCTGGCGTCCGGACGAAACCTTCGACAGCGGGCTGGAAAAGACGGTCCGGTGGTACCTGGACAACCGCGACTGGGTCGACAGCATCCGTACCGGCGCGTACCGCAGTCTTGAGCCTCCCGCTTGAGCCGGCGGTCCGGAGCCGCCCGGGCCGGTGGGCCCGGCCGCTCAAAAACAACGGGCCCCGGCCCGAGGACACGCGTCTCCGTCGCGGGCGCAGCGCAAGCAGATCTCGTTGGGCAGCGGGCCGCCGTCAAAATACGCCTTCAGGTTGGCCGCGGTGGTCGCCGCAATCGCCTCCATCGCCTCGCGGGTGAAAAAGGCCTGGTGCGATGTGATCAGGACGTTGGGAAACGTCGTCAGGCGCGCCAGCACGTCGTCGTCAATGCCGGAGGCCGAGAAGTCCTCGAAGAAGTACCGCTCCTCCTCCTCGTACACGTCCAACCCGGCCGCGCCGATCCGCCCGCTCTTCAACCCCGCCAGGAGGGCCCGCGTGTCGATCAACTTGCCCCGCCCCGTATTGATCAGCATCACGCCACGTTTCATCCGCGCGATCGCGGCGGCGTGAATCATTCCCTGCGTCTCGGAAGTGAGAGGGCAATGGAGGGAGATGATGTCCGACTCCTCGTAGAGGCGGTCGAGGGTCACGCCCTCCACGCCGGCTGAGGTCGCCCATGCGGAGTCGAGAAACGGATCCGAAACCAGCACCCGCATGCCAAAGCCGCGGCCGATCGCGGCCATCGCCCGGCCGATCCTGCCCGCCCCCACCAGCCCCAGGGTCTTGCTGTGGAGGTCGAAACCGAGCAGACCCTGCAACGCGAAGTTGCTGTCGCGGGTGCGCAACCAGGCGCGATGCGTCTTGCGATTGAGGGTGAGGACCATCGCCATGGCGTGCTCGGCCACCGCGTGGGGGGAATAGGCCGGCACGCGGACGACATGGAGGCGGCCATGGGCGGCGCGCAGATCGACGTTGTTGAACCCCGCGCATCGAAGAGCCGCAATCCCGACGCCCATCCGCGCCAGCTCGCCCACGACCTCTGCGGAAAGGTCGTCGTGAACGAACACGCACACCGCCTGCGCCCCCTCGGCCAGTCGGACGGTCTCGGCGGAGAGGCGCGACGGAAGGTACCGCCCCTCCAATCCAGAGCGACGGAAGGCCGGGGCCAGGAAATCCCGGTCGTACGGCTTTGCGTCGAAAACCGCCACCACTGGCTGGATTGAATTGCGCACGGCGGAATATACGACGTATCACGCCACCTTCCAGCGGGCCGCAGCCCCCTCCCGAGCCCTATTCGGTCACATGGCCGTTCCGCCGACCGAGGCGCCATTTCGAAGGCGCTTCCTGCCTTCTCGAATGAAGCGGACCATGGAGCTGATTGCGGGGACGGGCAGACTTAATCTTCTTATCACCAACCTATAAAGAGTGCCTGTCCATGCTTTTGGCTCTTGGCGTCAAGCCTTGACAAGCCGCACAGGACGAACCCATTCCGGCGCGTCGATGCCGGTCTGGGTACCGTCGGGCCTTTGGCTAGTTGCGGCCGGAAATCGTTTCGACGAGCCGTTCGACATAGCCGTTGGCCCGGCCCGGAGCGCCCGGCGCCTTCAACGGCAGGCCGGCCACCTGCGGCCACAGCGGCGCCGCGATCTCGCCAAGAGCGTCCACGGCGTTCAGCGCGGCCATGGCCACATAGGGGCCGTTTTCTGCCGGCGACATCAACGGGGCCAGCGCCCCGAGCGCCGCCGCACGGTCGTCGGCGTCGCCGAACCATGCCAGCGCCTCCGCGGCCACGATCCGCACGCTCGGGGAGTCGTCGCCGAAAGCGGCACGAAGCGCCGCGCGGGCCGCCGCGACCGCCTCTGCGCCGCGGATCAGCAAACCGGTGGCGGCCCAGTACCGCACGGCGCTGTCGGCGTCCGCCAGGGCCGCACGCAATGCCGGGGCGTCGGCCGGATCGCGGCGGGCCGCCCGCTCTGCGGTCTCGAAGATCCGCGCCAGAGGATACCGCACATCATCGCGGACGAATTCGCCGATCGTCACCCCCGCGGTGGCGGCGCGGCGGTGCGCCTCAGCCTCGGGCAGAAACCCCGCGTCGCGAATTGCCAGCACGTGCTCTCGCAACGCGCGCCGGAACTCATCAAGGATGGTTTGTTGGCCAGGGTCACCAGCCAGATTGCGGGTCTCGTGGGGATCGGTCTCGGAAGTCGTACAGCTCCTCGGGCGGCTTCGGTTCCCAG
>CAKZPT010000042.1 GCA_937139365.1 uncultured bacterium
CACCACGTCGTAGGAGCGGTCGCGGTCCTCTAGCACGATCCGTACGCTGCTGCGATCTCGCGACACCTCGGCGATTCGGGCCCGCTGTCCGCGGACCTCGATCATCTCGCCGACGCGCGCCGTCGGCGTGGTGCCGTCAAGGAGGAATACGAACTGGACGATCAGCTGGTCGTCGTCGATGACCTTGCCGCGCTGCAACCGCTTGACCGTGTCGTCCTTGCGCAACACCAATGTGTCGGCCGCCTTGTCGTAGCTCTCGACGCGGTAGCCCTCCACGATGTCCCCGATCTTCGGGAAGTAGGTCCGCTCCAGGGTTCGCGCGTTGAGCTGGTAGCGCTCCTCGGTCTCGCTGAGCCGCTGGATCGAGACGAAGCGCAGCTTGAACGATTGGGTCAGGATCCGGCGCAGCCGCAGTTTCGCGAACACCGGCGGCGTGCTGGCCGGATCGCGCGGATCGGTGCCCGCGCGGTGCTCTTCGAGCGACGAGAAACCGTCGCCGTCATGGTCGAGCCGGACATCGTCCGGGTTGTACGAGTCGAGCCCGAATTTTTCTTCCCATGAATCGGGCACGCCGTCCTTGTCCGAATCGGCCTCGACGCGCGGATCGATCGGCGGCTGCTCGGCCTCGCAGAAGGGACACTTGAGCGCCGCGTACTCGATCCACTTGCCGCACTGTCCGCAGAAGACGCGCAGCTCGCTGGTGAAAACGCGGCTGTTGGTGGAGGACACGTACATCGGATCCGCAAGTTGGGCCAGGGCGTTGGTCCAAACGGAAAAATCCACGTCCGCGAACCCCTGATTCGGCCGGGCGGTCACCGGACGGTCCAGTTCGCGCAGCCGCTCCACCCGGTCCCGGATCACCACGGCAAGCCAGGTGCCGGAGAGGCCAAGCGCCAGCAGCAACGCCACGAGGATCGCCCGGTCGTAGTACTCACGCAGCCACGCCATTCGGGAGGACCACTTCACGGCTGCTTCTCCTCCTCCGCCTGCGCCTCCGCGCCGGGGCGCTGGAAGATGTAGTAGTCCACCTGGAGGCGGACCTTCAGCGTCTCGGCCATGCCCGCCACCGTTCGCTCCTCCCGTTTCAACGGCCGCCGGGGGACGGCGAGGGCCGCCGCAGAAACCGGAACGACGGCACCTGCCGCAGGCAGCCGTGCGCCGGGACCGAAGGCGGCCTCGTCCGGCGGCAGCGATCCGGCGACCGCCGGAGCCAGGCCTTCGACGATGCGCTGTCCATCGGCAGGGTTGACCGGAGCCGGCCTCGGAGCGTCGTTCTGCAGGTCGATGTCCGACACCACGCAGAATACCGGCAGCCTGGGCAGCACGTTGAGGATCTCCCAGACCGAGCTTTCGCGGGCCCGGAATTCGAAGACGGCCCGTTCGCGCACGTAGAGGCCGCGCGCGTCGCGCAGGTACCCGGCGGCGACGCCACCGGCCGGCCCAGGAGCCGCCACCTCCCCCGCCCCGGGGGGCGCGGCGCCATCGGGCTTCACCTCGTCCTCGAACACATGGCGTGCGACCGCGGACAGCTCGCGAATTTTGGCAGAGAAGATCGCCCGAGTAATGGTCTCGATTACGTGGACCTGCCAGGCCAGCCGCGGGATCTCTGCCTTGGCCGGCGGCTGTCCCTTCGCGTAACGGTCAAACCCGTACATGAATCGTTCGGGCACCGCCACGTTGTTCGATACCGCGGATAGGTTCATCGTCTGGATCGCGCGCTGGAGGTACTGCGGAAAGCGCGCCGGCTCCATCGAGGGCGGGCGGAACTGCCGCTGCAGGAACCGGTCCATCACTCCGTTGAAAAACGCCTCGATGCGGATCCGGTTGGTCTCGGCCGCAGCGACGTTCGCCTCGTTCGGAAAGGGCACCCGGTCGCCGAGCCGCTTCAGGTCCCGCATCGTTGCGTCGAGGCGTGCGGACACATCGCCATGCCGCCGGACGTTTCGCCACAGCCAGACGGACAAGGCAACGGCCGCGGCCAGCGCCACCGAACCGGCGATGATCAGGGCCAGGTAGGGTCGCAGTTTCATAGCGCAAGGGGTTCTTTGAGCACCACTCGGAGGGTAAATTCACGGACGAAGTCGTCGCGGCCCTCCATCGGCATCGCCGTCACGTCGGTTTTTTCACCGAACAAGGGGGACTCGCGGAGCCGGTCGCGGAACTTTAGGATGTCGGCCTGCTGGACCTTGTCCTTGTAGGCGTAGCCGGTGATTTCGATCGCCTCGATCGGACCGTCGGGCTCGGCGGCCGCGGGCGCTCCGGGCAGGGGCCGGCCGACCACAGCGGGAAGACCGGGAGCCAACTCTCCCATCCCGGCGGCACTCGTCCGTCCCTCCGCGCTCTCACCGGGCCGCAGCGTGTCGAACCGGACAATGAACATCCCGTCGAGCGCCCGCTCGCGGATGTCGGCGAGGATCTGCAGCCATGCGGTGCGGCGGGGAGGCAGGGTGCACAACGTGTCCAGATGGTCCTTGAACTCCGCGATCCTTGCCTCGCGCTCTGCCAGCCGGGCCTCGATCGCCTTCAGGGCGTCCAGCCGTTCCTTCACCACCCCCCACCGGCCCTCGCTCATCGCAGCCATCCGGCCGAACCCGAAGCTCCACAATCCCATCGCGCCAACCAGTGCCGCCGCGGAGGCGCTCAAGTACGGCTGGCGCCGCTGAAGCCGCTCGCGTTGCACATGCCTCGGCGGTAGCAAGTTGATCTCGATCGGGCAGGTCATCGCCCGGCGTAGCGCTAGACCGACCACCTCCCCGAGCAGATGGGCCCGCGCCCCGATCTCCGTCGCATCGATGGCCGGAGCCACGGAGACACTTTGAAAGGGATTGAAGTAATCGACGTCGATCTGCAGCTTCTCCTTCAAAAAGGTGTCCGTGTAGGTGATGATCGAGCTGCCGCCCGTCAGCAACGCCAATCCTGGCGCCCCGCCGGATTGCTGGGTGCGATAAAAGTTGATCGAACGGGTGATTTCGGTGTGCAGGCGCGTCATCACCGAGCGGACCGTCTTGGACACCTTGTCGGCCACCTGGCTGGCCGGCGCCTCGTACGCCCCGCCAAGCCCGACGAAGGCGTGTTGCTTCTTAAGCTTCTCGGCCTCGGCAAACGGCAAATCGAACTCCTTCGCAATTTGCTGCGTGATGACGTTGCCGCCCACCGGTATGCTCCGGTTGAAGATCCGGTTTTCCTCGATGAAGATCAGATCCGTCGAGCGGGCGCCGATGTCGATCACCAGCGTGCACGACGGCAGCTCCGTATAGCTGTAGCGAACGGCGTTGTAGATGGCGAGCGGGGCCACGTCCACCAGCTCCGGCCGTAGCCCGGCCTTGACCACGGCGTCCACGATCTGCTCGATCAACTCCGCCTTCATCGCCGCCAACATCACGTCGATGGTGCCCACGCCGGAACCCAGAAACTGATGGTCCCAGACGACCTCGTTGATCGGGAACGGCACGTTCTGCTGCGCCTCGAACTGCACCATCTGGTGAATCTTGTCACGGCTGACCGGCGGAAGCTTCACGAAGCGCGAGAAGACCTGCTGGCCGGGCACGCTCAGCAGGACCCCTCGGCCGGCGGAGATGCCCAATTCGGCGCGCATCTCCTGAAGCTGGAGCTGCACATCGGTTAGTCGGTGCTCGTCGTTGGCTGGATCCGGATCGAGATCCCGGATGGCGTAACCGATCAACTCCGGCGCCGAGCCCTTGCGGGCCAAAAAACAGCCCAGTTTCAAACTGCTCGCGCCGATATCGAGCGCAAGGATTGTGTCGGTCCGCATCATGGCATTCGCCCCCCACTCACTGGCCTTGGCGCGGCTTCGACATCTCGAAGGCCTCGTAGTCGAGATGAGCAAAGGGCGTTTCTCGAGGCATCATCACGTAGCCCTCCTTCGGGGCCAGTTGCTCGATCCATCGCCGATAGTTCGGATCCGATGCCTCCGCGCCGAGCGGCCGGCCTTGCATGCTGAATTCGACGGCATATCCCTCCACTTTCCCGAACCGTCGGAGCATCGAGGGATGGATATAGGCTTGCGCGCGGCGCGCCCCCCGCGGGATATGGATGAACGTATCCTCGCCCTTCAAAAGGACGAAGGGCTCCTTCGGATCGTTGCTCCTCATCAGTGCGTAGAACGTCAGCTTCAGCTCATCGGTCCACTCGGAGCGGGTCTCGTACAGGCAGTCGATCTGGAACCAGTCCGCGCGGTTGGGGTTGAGCGAGTTGTAGT
>CAKZPT010000043.1 GCA_937139365.1 uncultured bacterium
AGGTCGATGTTTCCCCAGTCCCGACGGCCGTGCCGCCGACCCTCGCAGAACGCCAGCAGCGTCCCGCGGGTTGTCGCGACGATGGCGGGAATGCGGACCGTGTGGTAGCCGTCCGAAGCCGCCTCAAGCAGCTCCGTGCGGTGAGGAATGACGGTGCGGCGCCAACGTTAGGGAAAGCATATTTCAGCTCGTCGCAAACGCGCCGCGGGAAATGGCCGGGAAGCTGGTGCAGTGGAAGCCGGTCCGGCCTCCATTTCGGCGGGGGGCAGCTTCGTCGCGATGACGACCCGGTCCCGCACATCCTGCAGCGCCTCGCCAAGAATCTCCTCCGACTCGCCCCCGCCGTACTGGGGGGCGGTGTCGAAGAAGTTGACCCCTGCGTCGATCGATGCGCGGATCGCGGCGATCGAATCGCGGCGGTCCTGTCCGTCCCAGAAGGGATCGCGCGTGGCGATGGACCATGTGCCATGGCAGATGACCGAAACCCGCAGATTCGTCCGGCCCAGGATGCGCAGCCTCATGTTCCAGGCCGGATCGTACCGGCGGCGGTTGTGTCGTCAAGGCCTCGAGATAAGCCGGTCGACGGCCCGCCTCGGAAATCCCGGCGCGGACCGTCCCTCCTCGCGGCGCAGTTCCCAACGTGGCCCCCCGCCGGGCCGGCCGTCCAGGGATTGGAACTTATCTCTTGACGCGGAAGACAGACGGCACCAAACTGGGTTCTTATGGAGGTATTTGAATGCGTACGCTGATCGCGATCGCACTGGCGGCCACCGTCCTCGCCATACGTTGTCCGGCTGCGCCGGCCCGTCTCAACATCCTTTGGCTGATCGCCGAGGACCTGGGGCCGCATTTGGGCTGCTATGGCGAGCCGGCCGTCGAGACGCCCCACCTCGACCGCCTTGCCGCCGATGGAGTCCGGTTCACCCATTTCTTCAACGGCCACGTATGTTCCCCCAGCCGTTCCGCGTTCATGACGGGGATGTACGCCACGACCATCGGCGCCCATCACCATCGGTCGCACCGCACCGACGGCCATCGGCTGCCGGAGGGGGCCAAGGTGCTCACCGACCGGTTCCGGTCGGGCGGATGGCTCACCGCGAATCTCCGCACCCTCCGTCGTCCTGCGGCTTCCGCGGCACGGCCAAGACGGACTGGAACTTCGCGTACGACGGCGCCCCGTTCGATTCGGATATGTGGACCGATCTTCGCGGCCCGCGCCCGTTTTTCGCCCCGATCAATTTCTCCGAAATCCATCGGCCGTTCACCGCGCCCCGCCGTGCCGATCCCGCGCGCGTGGCACTGCCGCCCTATTAACCCGACCACCCTGTGGCCCGCGAGGACTGGGCCATGTACCTGGACGAGGCGATGGAGCTGGACCGGAAAGTCGGCCAACTGCTGGCGGCGCTGGAGGCCGACGGGCTGTCGAACACGCTGGTCGTCTTCTTCGCAGACAACGGCGCGGCGCACGTGCGCGCCAAGCAGTTTTGCTACGACTCCGGCCTCCACTGCCCCCTGATCCTGCGATGGCCTGCCGGCCTGCCCCCGCCGGAGAGGCTGGCCCCCGGCCGGGTGGACGACCGCCTGATCCACGGAATCGATCTGGCCCCGACGATGCCGGCGCTCGCCGGCCTGCCCAAGCCCCCAGCCATGCAGGGCCGCGTGTTTCTGGGACCGCAGCGGGAGCCGGACCGCGAGTTCGTCTTCGGCGCCCGCGACCGCTGCGACGAAAAGATGATGCGCATTCGGACCGTTTGCGATCGGCGCTACCGATACATCCGGAACTGCACACCCGAAACGCCGTTGTTGGCCCCGAACGCCTACAAGGAGCGCCGGTATCCCGTCGGGAATCTCCTTCAACAATTGAACGCCGAGGGGAAGCTTACCCCCGCGCAGGCGTTTCTCAGCCGGCTTCGGATGCCGGATGAGGAGCTCTACGCCCTCGAGCGGGACCCGCACGAAATGGTGAACCTCGCCGAATCGCCCGACCCGGAGCACCGCGCCGTTCTGGCCCGGCTGCGGGAGGTGTTGGAACGATGGATCGAGGAGACCAACGACCAGGGTCGATTCCCTGAATCCCCCGAGGCCGCCTTGTCCCCCGCGGCCCAGGAAGAAAAACGGCAACCGCCGGACCGAAGGCAGCCATGAGACAACCCACCGCCGTGCGCCGCCGCCAGTTCCTCCGCCGAGCCGCCGCTGGGGTACTGATCGTCCGCCCCTGGGTCGTCGGCCGCGGCGCCGAGCCCCCGCCGTCCGAACGCATCCACATCGCCGCGATCGGGGCCGGCGGCCAGGACCACAGCGGCATCAAGGGGATGGTCGCCGGCCACGAGATCGTCGCGCTATGCGACGCGGACCTGTCCCACGCGGCTGCCGCGATCAAGGAGCATCCGAACGCACGGCGGTACACCGATTTCCGGCGGATGTACGACGAGATGTCCGGCTCGATCGATGCGGTCCTCGTCGCGACGACCGATCACACCCACTTTCCAGCGGCGCTGTGGGCGATCCGGCGCGGCAAGCACGTCCACGTGCAGAAGCCGCTGACGCACTCCATGTGGGAGGCTCGGCAGCTTGCGATCGAGGCTCGGCGCCACAAGGTCGTGACCAAGATGGGCAACCGAGGACAAACCTCCGAGTAAACGCGGCGCGTGATCGAGCTGTCGCGCGGCGGTGCCTTTGGCACGCCGTTGAAGGCCCACATTTGGACCGACCGTCCGATCTGGCTGCAGGGCGCGTCGCGGCCCGGGGGGGGACCTCCCCCCTCCGCCCTCGACTGGGAAAACTGGATCGGCCCGGTCCCCATGCGACCGTATCTGGGCCGCTGGCCGGAGAGCCACCCGGCCCGTTCCATGAAGACCTTCCGGCAACCGCAGGTCTATCACCCGTTTGTCTGGCGCGGATGGCGGGAGTTCGGTACCGGCGCGCTCGGCGACATCGGCTGCCACGTGATCAACCCCGTGTTCTGGGCGCTGGACGAGATGAAGGGCCCGTTCGCGGTGGAGGCCGAAACCGTCCCGTTCACCGACGACATGTATCCCGAGTGGTCGGTGGTCACCTACACCTTCCCGCGCGCCGGCGGCCGGCCATTCAAGCTCGTGCGGTACGACGGCGGGCGGCGACCGCCGTGGCCCGCCGAGTACGAAGCCCAACGCCCTTGGGATAACCTGGATCATGGCGCCCTTTACATCGGCGACCGCGGCGTGATGCTCGGTTCGCGGCTGATTCCTGAATCGCGGATGAGGGAATACGCGCCCCATGCGCCGCCGCCGACGCTGCCCCGGTCGCCCGGCCATTACGAGGAATGGCTGGCGGCGATCAAGGGGGTTCCGCGCATCGACAATTCGTTCGACCACTCCGGCCCGTTGACGGAGTTGGTGCTGGCCGGCAATACCGCGATCCGCTGCCGCGCCCGCCGGGAATGGGACCCGGTGGGTTTTCGGTTCACCAACCACGACGAGGCCAACCGCGGGCTCCGGCGGGAATCCCGCGCCGGCTGGGAGATTTGACGGCCTCACAGCGGGCGCCGCGGAACGGCATATTTCGTCGTCGCCGGTCCCGCCGCGGCCCTGCGGATGTGCATCCCAGGGCCGGACCGTCGTACGGCCGTGTTCGGCTCGAGCAAGGTCGTACCCTGCGCTCGCGAATTGCCATATGAACGCCACATCCTGTACCGAGCCGACCCTCTTCTGATGTGGCGTCGACTTCATCGGGCCATCCACGGCGTCGAATTCCCGCGCCGGCTTATCGGCCTCCGCTGCTTGCCCGGGGTGCGGAAAACAGCCAACATCTCCGCGTGAGCCGGCTCGAACAGGACGTGCGCCGCGAACTCCGCAAGGCGGTGGCCGACCTCCTTCGCTGGGCCCAAATCGAGCGCGAAGGGACGGCGTTCGTCGAGTGTGATCCCGGCCTCTTGCGCTCGCTGATGGCGCCGCCCGCTGCCCCATCCGCGCCGCCGGCATCGGCCGCCCCCCCGAGCGTTCCGCCGTCCACCGCGCTCGCAGCGATCGCCGCCCGGATTGCGACCTGTACACGATGTCCCCTGCACCGTACCCGGAACCGGACCGTGCCGGGCCAGGGTCACCCGTCGCCGGAGCTGCTGTTCGTCGGGGAGGGGCCAGGGGAGGAGGAAGATCGCCAGGGGCTGGCCTTCGTCGGCCCGGCCGGTCAGTTGCTGACGCGTCTGATCCGCCGGATGGGGTTGTCGCGCGACGAAGTATTCATCGCCAACATCGTCAAATGCCGTCCCACCGAGAACAACGCCGGCCGCCGCGACCGGCCGCCGACGGAGCAGGAGATGGCCGCCTGCATCCCATACCTCGAGGAGCAGATCGCCGTGCTCCGTCCGCGGGTCATCGTCTGCCTTGGCGGAACCGCGCTATTTGGCCTGCTCGGCCTGAAGAGCATCACGAAGCACCGCGGCCGATGGCACGAGTACCGAGGCATTCCGATCATGCCGACCTTTCACCCCTCCTACCTGCTGCGTGCCGGCGGCGACGAGAAGGCGAGGTACTGGGAAGTGTGGGAGGACATGGCCGAGGTACTCCGCCGTCTCGGCCGGCCGGTCCCCGACGTCGGCCCGCGGCGTCCGCCGGCGGCCGGCCGCTAGGCGGGCCCGGCGCCGGCCGCCCAGGCGCGGACCGCGCGGATCGTCGCGACCGCGGAGGAGTGCACGAGGCTCCGGACGCCGCACCGCTCCGCCGCCACGCAGTTCTCCGGCTCGTCGTCCACGAACAGGCACTCGTCCGCCTTCAGGCCGAGCCGCCGCAGCCCCTCCAGGAAAAACTCCGGGGCCGGCTTTCGCGCGCCGAGTTCGAACGACAGCGCGTGCCCCTCGTGCACGGCCATCGCCGGAAAGGCCTCGTAGACCCACGGCACGTGCATGTCGCTGGTGTTGGAGAAGTACCAGATGCGCAGGGTCGTCGACAGATCCCGCCATGCAGCGACGATCTCCGGATCGGGCCGGAACATGGCGCGCCAGATCGCGACGAACTCGTCGTCCGATCCGGTGAAGCCCAAGCGGCGCCGCACGTGGGCGATGAACTCGGCGCGGCCGACGCGGCCGCACTCATACGCCTCGAGCACCGGATCGGTCCGGAAGGCCAGCCGGAGCGCGGCCGGCCCCAGGCCCGCCGAACACCGCTCCGCCATCCGCGCCGCCGGCCGGTCGAGGTCCAGCCGCAACACGACCCCGCCGATGTCCGACAGCAGATGGCGCCGCGACCGCCTCACGGATTGGAGCCGAACCGGTACAGGCTCGTCGTCTGCGGCAAACCGAACATGAGGTTCATGTTCTGCACCGCGTTGCCGGCCTGGCCCTTGACGAGGTTGTCGATGTGGGAAATCACCCGCAGCGTGCGCGTCCGTTCGTCCACGTCCACGATCAGGTTGCAGAAATTCGAGCCGCGCACGTGCGCGGTGCCGACGGCGGCAGAGCGGTCGAACACCCGGACGAACGGATGGCGGGCGTGGAAGTCGCGGTACGCATCGAGAACGGATTCGGTCGTCCATCCGTCCTCCAGCTCGCCGTAGAGGCACGACAGGATGCCGCGGCACATCGGCACCGCCTGAGCCGTGAACACGACCCGGTGCGGCCGGCCGCCGATCCGTTCGAGGGCGTCCTCGATCTCGCAGACGTGCTGGTGGCCGCCGAGCCGGTAGGCGTTCATGTTCTCGTAGCGGGCCGGATAGTGGTGGCCGGACTGCGGCTTCTTGCCGGCGCCGGAGATCGCGGTCTTGCAATCGGCGATCAGGCGGCCCGGCCGCACCATCCGCCGCTGGGCCGCCGGGGCGAGCCCCAGCAGGACGCTGACCGCGAAGCAGCCGGCGTTGCCAACCAGCCGACTGTCGGCCCCCAGCCGCGGGTCCTCCAGTTCCGGCAGCCCGTACACAGCCCCGGGCAGCAGGTGGGGCGACGCGTGCCGCAGCGGCTTGCCCGCCCGCCGCGAGTACTCCTCGTACCGCTCAATCGTCTGGAATCGGAAATCGCCGCTGAAATCGACGATCCGGGCCCCGCGGGCCATCTCCTCCTCCGCGTGCCGCATGCCCACGCCGTCGGGGGTCGCGAAGAACACAACGTCGGCCGGCTCGCGCGCCCGCGGGTCGTCGTAGGAGAGGATCGTCTGGTCGCAGAACCCCTTGAGGTGCGGCCACAGGTCGCTCATCGCGACGCCGACGTCCGCGGCCGCGGCCAGCGCGACGATTTCGACTTCCGGATGTCCCAGCAACAGCTCGACCAATCCGACTCCGCCGTACCCGCCCGCGCCGACCACCTTCGCTCGGATCTTTGCCATGGAGTTTCGCCCCGTGGTTGGGCCGCCTTGCGGCAGCGGCCATCGAGTCTAGTGGCGCGACGGTTGAAAAACAACCGGCCCACGGTAGGTTGTCCCGCCGTTGGACAACCGTGGAGAAAGGAGATCACCGATGGCCACCGTCACGTTTAAAGGATCGCCGGTCCGGCTCGCAGGCGAACTGCCGTCCGTCGGATCCGTCGCGCCGCCGTTTTGCCTGGCCGCCGCCGACCTCGCCGACGTGGAACCGTCCCGCTTCGCGGGGAAGGTCTGCATCCTCAGCATCGTCCCGAGCCTCGACACCTCGGTCTGCGCCGCCTCCGCCCGCCGATTCAACGAGGCCGCGGGCCGCCTGAGGGACACGCTGGTGATCAACATCTCCATGGACCTGCCCTTTGCGCAGAAGCGGTTTTGCGACGCGGAGAAGCTGGCCCACATCGTCACCCTCTCCGCCTTCCGCTCCCCCGAGTTTGGCCGGGCGTATGGAGTGCGGATCGAGGAGGGGCCGCTGGCGGGCCTACTGGCGCGGGCGGTGCTGGTGGTCGGGCGCGACGGCCGCGTCGTGCACTCCCAGCTCGTGCCGGAGATCGCGCAGGAGCCGGACTACGAGGCCGCCCTCGCGGCGGCACGTGCGGCCGCAGCCGCATAGGGGCCGGCCGTCCACTCAGCCTGGGGGCCGTCGTTTTCCGCCGGGTCCCCGCTGCCGCAAGGCCGCAAGTCTCGCCCGCTCCATCTTCGCCCGCCGCCAGGCCGGGCAGATGCGGCGGGCCCGATCGCCACGCGATCCTCCGCTCATCGTCGGCCTCCGTCACGGCAGCGACAGCCGCGCCTTCTGCACCGCCGCGCAGTAGTCGAGAATCCCGCGCGCGATCCCGGCGGCCACCCGGTCGCGGTACTCCGGATCGGCCAGGCGCCGGGCCTCGTTGACGTTGGAAAGAAAGCCGCACTCCACCAGTGCGGCCGCACAGGGGGCGTCCTTGAGCACCGCAAAACGAGCGTGCCTCAAGCCCCGGTCAAGGGCGGCGGTCTCGCGCAGGATCCGCCGTTGCAGCGCAAAGCCGAGAATCGCGCTGGCCGCGTCGTGCGCGTTGCCCGGCTGGGGGCGGTAGAGCGACGACGGCGTCGGGTTGCGCGCGTTGGTCGAGGCGGCGCCCGCCTTGCTGAGGATGTAGGTCTCGACCCCCTCGGCCGACCGGTCCGGTCCTGAGTTGCAGTGGATGCTGACGAACACGTCCGGACACCAGCGCGCCGCCAGCCGGCTGCGTTCGTCAAGCTCGAGAAACCGGTCGTCGTCCCTCGTCATCCGCACCGTCAACCCTTCTCGCGGCAGACGGGCGAGCACCCGTCGGGCGATGTCGAGCGTGAGATCCTTTTCAAGCTGTCCTGTCGCGGGAGATTCCGCCCCGCCGTCCCGACCGCCGTGCCCGGCGTCCAAGACCACCATCGCCGCGCCGCGGGACACCAGGTGCCTGTGCGAACGCAGGATCGGATCGATCAGATGGTCGGCGTCCGTCCGGTGGATGGCCCACCGGCCGCGGACGCGCCCGACGGGATGTTGGAGCCACACCTGCACGTCCATTAAGGACATTCGCCGGCTGGCGGCCTCGAAGATCATGGAATGGTAGAGGCTGGACAGGGCCAGACGATCCTCGCCCGCCGCGGTGACGCGCAGACCATACAGGCGGGCCAGGTCCGCTATCCGCACCATCGGCTGGCCGTCCACCAGGACACTGGGATACGTCTCCGGCGCTCCCGCCGCGCCGCCGGCCGCGGCCAACGCAACCGCGAGCACTCCGGCCGCGACACGGTCGCGCCTACGGGAGGGTGTCGGCGCCGGACGTCTCATTCGGCGTGTAAGAATACAAGGCGGGGGGGCGGTGGTTGCAAGCCCGGCTGTCCCGGTCTAGTCTGGCTCGCGATGGCCGCCCCGCTCCACGCGGGGGGCGAGGTGACGGACATGCCGGAAGTAACCTTGGAAGAAGTGCCGCGGAAGATTCGCGAATTGGTAAACAAGGCCACGGCAGCGCTCGAGCGCGGGAACACCGACTACGCGATCGACATGCTGATGACTGTGCTCGACACCGAGCCCCGTCTTCTCGAGGCGCGCAAGCTCCTTCGAACGGCCCAGGTGCGTAGGTTCGCAGCGGCCGGCGGGGGCCAGGTGCGCCATACGATGGCCACCCTCGCCGGACTCGGGGGCATGGCCGCCGCCTCCGCGATGGTCAAGAGCAAGCCCTTGAAGGCCCTCCAATCCGCCGAGCGCCTCCTGGTCAAGGATCCGTTGAACAAGCCCTTCGTGGACCTCTTTGTCAAGGCAGCCGTCGCCGCCGACCTCGTCGCAACCGCCCTCCACACGCTCGAGGTCGCCCGCGAGGCCTATCCCAACAACGTCGACTTGCTCCTCCAGCTCGGCGAGCTCTACAAGCAGGCCGGTATCACGGACAAGGCGCGGGAGTGTTTTGAGCGGCTCCACGCGCTGCGGCCCAACGATCCGAAGGTCCTCAAGGGGCTGAAGGATGCCCAGGCCATGGACACCATGCAAAAGGGGCGGTGGACCGAGGCCAAATCCTACCGGGACGCACTCAAGAGCCAGGAGGAGGCCCAACGCCTCGAACAGGAGGCCCGCGTGGTCAAAACCGCCTCGGACCTCGAGACCCTCATCGCCGATCACCGCCGCAAGATCGCCGCCGAACCGGCCAACATCAATTACCGGCGGGGGCTGGCGGACCTTCTGGGCCGAGCCGAGCGGTACGACGAGGCGATCGCCGTCCTCCGCGAGGCCGACCAGATCAGCGGCGGTGGCGATCCGCAGATCGACCGCGCCATCAGCAATTTCCGTGCGCGGCAGTACGACGCGGCCATCGCACAGAAGCGCGCCGCCGGCGACGAGGCGGGCGCCGCCACGCTGGAGGAGGAGAAACGCCAGTTTCTCCTCGCCGACGCGGAAGAGCGCGTGCGCCGTTACCCGAACGACCTCCAGTTTAAATACGATCTCGGCGTGCTGCTGTTCGAACGCGGCCGGTTCGTCGACGCCATCCAGCAGTTCCAACAGGCCCAGCGCAACCCCCAGCGCCGCATCCGCTCCCTGTACTATCTCGCCCGCTGCTTCGAGGATAAGGGACAGTTCGACATTGCCGCCGAGCAGCTCGAAAAGGCGGCCTCCGAGTTGTCCGTGCTGGACAACACTAAGAAAGACATCCTCTACGAGCTGGGCGTTGTCTATGAGAAGATGGGGCGCCACGAGCGGGCGGTGGAGCTCTTCAAGGAGATTTACGCGGTGGACATCTCCTACCGCGATGTCGCCGAACGGATTGACCGTTATTATAAGAGCCAGCAGTCCTCCCCCCCCTCCGCCGGCTGAACACGCCCGGTCCGGTGCGTCCGCATACGCCGCCTGCACCGGGTTGGCGCTGCTGGCCGCCCTCGCCATCGCCGCCGGCTGCGGGCCCGGCGCGGAGGGTCCCGCCCGCCGGCCGACGACGCAGGACCGCGACGAATTCTCCGTCGCCACCTACAATCTCAAGCACTACTCGCTGGAGGACCGGGACGGCGACGGCCATCGCGCCGAGCCCAAGCCCGAGGCCGAACGCCGGGCCGTCGTCGCTGTCCTGTCGCGCTGCCGCCCCGACGTGCTGGCGCTGCAGGAGATCGGGGCGGCTGAGGTACTCGAAGAACTTCGCCGGGGCCTCCGCGCCGTTGGCCTCGATTATCCCCACGTGGCGCAATGCGTGCGGCCGGGCCAGGCCGTCGGCCTGGCTGTGCTCAGCCGCCACCCGATCGTCGCCCGCCGCGTGCTGACCAACGACCAGTACCGGATCGGGACCACCAACCTACCCGTGCTGCGTGGATTTCTAGACGTCGAGATCGAGCCGCGCCCCTCCTACCGCTTCCGGCTCCTCGTTGCCCATCTAAAATCGAAGGTCTACCATCCTCTCGGCCAGACCGAAATGCGGCGCAACGAGGCCCGCCTTCTCGCCCAGCACGCACATCAGATCCTCCGCGAACGGTCGGACGCGAACCTCCTTGTCGTGGGCGACCTCAACGACTCGCCCGACTCCGCGCCGCTCCAGCGCCTGCTGGGCGAGGAGGAGCGTCTGCTATTCGATCTGCGGCCCGCCGACCCGCTCGGCGATGTCTGGACTCATTACAGCGCGACGGTGGACGTCTACAGTCGGATCGACTACGGCCTGGCGAGCGCCGGGATGGTCGCCGAGTACGTCAGGGATAAGAGCTGCGTGGTGCGGGATCCGGCAACCCTCGTCGCCTCCGACCACCGGCCCCTGCTGCTCGTGTTTCGAGCCTCGGACGCGAAGCCGGGGCCGCGCCCATGACCTGCCGAAATTCGCCGGCGATCCGCGCGGCCGTGTTCGATTTCGACGGGACCTTGTTCGACACCCGCGAGGCGATCGTCCACTCGTTCCAGGCCGCCCTCGCCGAACGCGGCCATGCACCGGTGGCGCGCGAGGCCATCCTACGTCGCATCGGTCGTCCGTTGTTCGAGATGTTTCTCCGATTGGTCCCCGGCGTGGCCGGCCCCGAGGTCGAACAGCTCATTGAGGCCTATCGGCGGGCGTTCGCGCCCGTTGCCGTTGCGCTCTCACGCCCCATCGAGGGACTGGACCGTTGCGTCTGCGATCTGAAAGCGGCGGGGGTGCGGCTCGCCATCGTCACCCACCGCCTGAGCGACGGCGCCCGTCTGATCCTCGACGGCTTCCGCCTCGGCTCGGCGTTCGACGCGGTGTTCGGCTTGGAACATCTGGAGCGGCTCAAGCCCGATCCGACGCCCATCCGGCAGGCCCTCGGCGCAGTCGGCATTCCGCCGGCCCAGGCCGTCGTCGTCGGCGACACTCCGGACGACATGCGCGCCGGCCGCGCAGCCGGGACCTGGACGGTGGGAATCGCGGCCCGCCCCCGTCGCCGACGCCTGCTGCTGGACGCCGGGGCGCACCGCACCGCGCGCACCCTCGTTTCCGTGAGCCGATGGGTTGTACCAGCCCGATCAAGGCACCTGAGTGCCCTCCGGAGGGCCCCCGCGGGCCGTCAGTCCTGTCGCGACGTGACGATGTCGTCGGCCGTGTTGAAAATGCCGTCCGGTCCGGCCGACCGGAGTTCGTAGGCGTCCTCCCGCTCACGCTCGGCGCCGGTAATGTGGTGGAACCCCTTGAGGCGGCTGTAGCGGTTGGTGTTTCCCCACGGGTCCACCATCGTGATTCCCGGCACGTAGTTGGTCAGGACTTGCCACACGCTGTGATGGGTGATGTTGCTCGGATACTTCGTGTAATCCATCACGTAGCGGTTCAGCGCAGTCTGAATCTTCGCCAGCTCGGCCCGCGCCCGATTGCGGTCCGCCTGCCGGCTGGCGAGGCCCGCCCCCGCCATCACCAGACCGACCAGGGCTGCGATGATCCCGATCACGGCCATCAGCTCGATCAGCGTGAATCCGTCGCGTCCGGTCGCTTTCTTCATCGTCACCACCTTTCCAGCCTCATCATCCGCCTTATGGACTCCCACATCAAGCCTCGGAGGGAGCGGCGGCCAACTCCAGCCGCCGCCGTAGCTTCGCCGCCAGCCAGTGGAGCTCCGGCTCCGTCAACTGAGAGAGGCATCCGACCGTTCGGCCGTCCTGCACGGCGAACAGCAGCTCCATCAACGGGCGATTGTGGACGGTAACGCCCGTCGGCCCCACGGAGACGCCGACGATGTCATTCCGGGCCAACCTTTGCTCCCGCGTACCGAAGGGACTAATGTCCCGGATTCCGACCGTCTGTGGCGTGATGGCCAGCATCGTGCGCCGCCGGCCCATGTGGACCGAGACCGCCAGCGTCGCCAACCCCACCAGCGTGAACGCCGCCGCAAACAGCCCCAACAGCCAGCGGTCCCGTTCCCTCCCGATACGTCCCCCTGCCAGGGTCACACCGACGATCACACCGCAGATCACGAGCCATGCGACCGAGAAAACGATCAGCCCCTTACTGCCACGCAGGAGCCCTGCCGGCGGCACGGAGATGGCCAGTCCCCCCTCCATCTCGCGCAGCGCCACTCTCGTGCCCGGCGGCATCGGTGGAGCCGACCGCTCGACGCCCGAGGCCAATTCTTCAGCGTGGAAGGCCCCTCCCCGACCTGCAGCGACTTGCCCATCGTCGCCGCCAGTGCACGCCCCACCGCCCACACGGTGTCCGGCGGATAGAAAGTGACGATCCATAGCGGCTGGCGACACCCGTCCCCCGCCGCGCAGAGAAATGGCCCTCTCACACCGCCGATCGCCGGCGACGGCGGCGGGACGGGCAGCGCGATTGCGACGTGGGAAACGCCGTCACCGGCTGCCGCCGTTTCAACCGCACCGGGCCCAGTCGTTCGACGACGGTGAGAATCCCACCGCCGACCGCAATTGTCGTCGCCGACCTTCCGGTGGCGGCCGCCCAGCCGGCGATCACCATCCCACCGCAGGCCGCCAGGCCGATGCCTCCTGCGCACGCCATCGCGAGCGGGATCCACTTGGCGGAAAATGCCAGCCCCGCTCCCATCCTCAGGGCCAAGGCCACCCAAAGGCACAGAAACAGCCCGCCCACCATGCCGGCCAGCGACACGGCCCACGCCAGTCGCACGGGCGGGCGGGGCGGCAGGTCCATTTTCAAGCCGTCGAACTTCGGCGAGATCAGGATGCCCTGGCGACGAAGCTCCGCCTCGTTCGGCACCCGAACGATCTCCGCGCCCATTCTCTACCTCCGGCCGCCGCCCCGGCGAACCGCGATGTCATCGGGCGTGCCCGGCTTCCCGTCCGGACCCGCCGACACAAGTTCGTACTCGGCCGGAGATGCCCGCCGATACGCCAGCGCCCGTTCCCAGCGGTCCGTCCATGACGCCTGCGCGTCGTAGGCACGTAGCTTCGCCTGGACGTTGGTGTCGTCCAGCGTCGAAGGATACTCGGAGAACTCGAGGCAGTACATGTCCAGCGCCGCCGCAAGCCTGCGCAGGTCGCCGGCGGCCTCCCCGCGCGGGGTTTTTCCGCATCCGGCCCCTACGCAGAGCGCCACGATCCCTGCTGTGGCCAGCCATCGCATCGCGCTCATGTCTGCCGCCTTTTCCCCTCCCGTGGCGCTCATAATGAGCCACCGTCTCCAAGGCGACAAGCCCCGCAGCGGTTGACCCCGTCGCGGCCCCTCCCTACCCTGCGAGCCATGATCGGGATCGCACTCGGCCGCGAACTCGCCCGGATCGCGGCCGCGCTGTTCGACATGGACGGGGTGTTGTGCGACTCGGAGCCCTTCATCTGCGAAGCCGCCCGGCGCATGTTCCGGGAGCGGCATGGCGTCGAGGTGGCGCCGGAGGAGTTCCTCCCGTTCGTCGGGGCCGGCGAGGACCGCTATCTCGGCGGTGTTGCCGAACGACGGAGCATCGCCCTTCGCCTGCCCGTCGACAAGGACCGTACCTACGCAATTTACCTCGACCTCATCCGCGGCCGGCTGCGCCCGCTGCCCGGCGCCGTGGAATTCGTCCGCCGCTGCCGTGCCCTAGGCCTTCCGACGGCAGTGGCGACCAGCGCCGACCGCGTCAAGCTCGCCGGCAATCTGCGGGAGATCGGACTGGCGGATGGCGACTTCGACGCGGTCATCACTGGAGACGACATTCGTCGGAAGAAGCCGGATCCGGAGATTTTTCTCGCGGCGGCGGCGGCCGTGGGCGTCCTGCCCGCCGCGTCGCTCGTCGTGGAGGATGCCCCCAACGGCGTTCGCGCCGCCCGAGCCGCCGGCGCCTGGTGTCTGGGCGTCGCGTCGGGATTTCCTGCCGCAGATCTGACCGCCGCCGGGGCGCATGCGGTCGTCCCCGACCTAGCCGCCGCGCAGTCGATGCTGCCCCAGTAGGGCGGCGGAACGGCCCTGTGGTCCGGAGCCGCGGCTACGCGCCCGTCTGGAAGGGAAACCAGACAAAGACGGCGAGGTCCCACAGCGTGTGGCTGACGGCATTGGTCCACAGGGATCCCCGCTGAAGATAGAGTCCGCCCCAGAACGCCCCTCCCACCAGCGCCGCCAGCACAAGGACCGGGTTTCCGGAGCCCGCATGCACACCTGCGTAGAGCGCAGTTGCGGCCGCCCATCCCGCCCTCGGCCCCCCCCACGCCGCGAGGCGCCGCTGGGCGAAACCGCGCCAGATCACTTCCTCGGCCGGACCGATCACCAGCGTCAGCAACGCGGTGATTCGGCCCTCCGGCACGCCCTCCTTGAGCGCGTACACCTCGTCGATCCGGCCGCCCGCCGACGGCCCCATCCCCCGAAGGACGGCGTTGCCCGCGGCGAACACCGCGTAGAGGGCGGCGGCCGATGCCAGCCCCTCCAGCGCCTTGCGGAGGGGGGCGTTGCGGAGGTCGCGGCCGATCGCCCGCCTTAGGTCCGCGTCGGCGGCCAGCGCGGCGGCGCTCCACAGCACCCCGTTCGCGGCCATCCACCACCAGAAGCGGTCCGGAACCTGCACCCCAAATGCGAACAGCGCCGCGAACGCCGTGACGATCGCGGCCAGCACCATCGGATGCCTCCGGTTCACTGGGCCGAGGCCGGGGGTCACGACTCGTCCGCGTGGAGGTGCACCACGCGCGCGGGCGGAAAACCGTTGAACCACGTGGACGATGCGTGGCTGTACGCCCCGATGTTCTCCGCGTAGACGAGGTCCCCTAGCTCGAGGTCCGGCAGCTCCTCCGCCAACGAAATCGTGTCCAGCGCGTCGCACGTCGGCCCGAATACCGCCGACAGGGCGGTGGGACCGCGCCGGAAGGCCCGGACGGGATATTTCATGTGGTCGAAGACGATCCCGGAAAAGGTGTGGTAGACGCCGTCGTTGATGTAGTAGCACGGCCGGCCATCGCGCACGGCCTTGCCGATGACCTCGGCCACAAGGGTGCAGGCCGTCGCGACGAGGTACCGCCCCGGCTCGGCCAGCACGCAGATGTCCTTCGGAAAGAGGCGCGGGATCTCGGTGCGCAGCAGCCGGCCCAGTTCGCGGAGAGGGCGGACGTTGGCGTCGTAGGGGGCGGGAAAGCCGCCGCCGATGTCGAGTTGGATCATCTTTTTGAACCCGCGCATCCGCGCCTCCTTCAGCACGGCGGCCGCCAGGCTCAGGGCCTGGACGTAGTTCTGGAAATTCGTCGTCTGGCTGCCGACGTGGAAGGACAGGCCCTCGACCGTCAAACCCGCGTCGTGCGCGGCCTGGATTAGGTCCACCGCCTCGCCCGGCTCGCAGCCGAACTTGGACGACAGCTCCACCATCGCGCCAGTGTTCGGCACGCGCAGGCGGAGCATGAGGCCGGCGTGGGGCGCATGGCGGGCGATCTTGCCGATTTCCGCGTAGTTATCGTAGACGACGAGAGGCCGGTAGGGGTCCAGGGCCTCCAGGGTGGCCCGGTCCTTGATCGGGTTAGCGTAGATGATCTTGTCCCAGATGAGGTCCTGCCGTTCCTTCTCCGGCAGTTCGCGCATGTTCTCGTAGACAAGCTGGAATTCGGCCAGGGAGGCCACATCGAAGCTCGCCCCGGCCCGGTAAAAGGTCCGCACGACCTCGGGCAGGCTGTTGGCTTTGACGGCGTAGTAGGGCTGTACGTTCGGCAGCCAGCGGCGGAAGTTGGCGAGGTTGCGTCGCAGCTGGCGGTGATCCACGACGAACAACGGCGTCCCGTGCTGGCGGGCGAGACGGCGCAACCGACGTTTATCCATGCGCTACTCGTAGTTTCGCAGCGTTCGGAAATCAAGTCGGGACGCCCGCCGCCGCACGCGCGCCTTTGGGGCTCAGCCCGCGCTCTTACGGGACGGCGGAACGTGGACAGGGTGGCCGGCGAGCACATGCGCGGCCTCCATCCAGATCTCGCCGAAGGTCGGATGCGGATGGATCGTCCGGCCGACCTCGTCGGCCGTCAATTCCGCGCGGATGGCCAAGGCGGCCTCGGAGATCAGGTCCGTCGCTCGGGCCCCCACTGCGGCCGCTCCCACCAACCGGCCGTCCGGATCCGCGATCCACTTGACGAACCCCTCGGCGACGCCGCCCGCGACGGCCCGGCCGAGCGCGGCGTACGGGAACCGGGCGACGCGGATGGACCGGCCCTGTTCCCGCGCCGAGGTCTCGGTCACGCCGACCAAGGCGACTTCGGGGTGCGTGAAAATGACGCCCGGCACGAGGGTCTCGTTGGGCGGCGTGCGATGACCGAGCGCGTCGTCGGCGGCGATCAGACCCTGGGAGGTGGCGGCGTGGGCCAACTGCGGTCCGCCATTGACATCACCGATCGCATACACGCCCGGCACGGCCGTCCGGTTACGCCCATCCACGCGGAGGAATCCCTTCTCGTCGGGCGCCAGCCCGATCCGTTCGGCAGCGAGGCCGCGGGTGACCGGCCGGCGACCGGTGGCCACCAAAAGCAAATCGGCCTCGAACGACTCCCCGCCGGCCGCCAGCCGGACACCGGCCTCGCCGGCGTCCACCCGTTCCGCACGGCAGCCGGTCACCACACGAATGTTCAGGTGCCGCTCCATCGAGCGGCGAACCTCGGTCCGAACGTCGGGATCCAGCAGAAGCAGGATGTCGTCGAGCAGTTCGACCAACGTGACCTCCGAACCGAGCATAGCCGCCAAGCCGGCCAGCTCACAGCCGATGTAGCCGCCGCCGAGGACCAGCAGCCTCGGCGGAAGCGCGGTCCGCGCCAAAAACCCGCGGCTCTCGACCACGGAGGGCGCCGACGGAATCAGGGAGGGCATGGCCGACTCCGAACCGGTGGCGACAATCACCTTCCTCGCCGCCAGCCACCTGGAGCCGCCTGGGGCCTGCACCTGGAGCCGGCCGTGGGACACGAACGACGCCTCGCCCACGATCTGCTCGACGCCGTTGGCCTTCAGGAGGGAGCGGACGCCAGCGCCGAGGCGGTTGACGGTCGCGTCCTTGTGGCGGCACAGCGCGGCGTAGTCAACCGTCAACCCCTCCGCGCGGATGCCCAAGGCCGCCCCGTGGCGGGCCGCCCAGGCCGTTTCGCCGGCGGCGATCATCGCCTTGGTCGGGATACAACCCCAGTTCAGGCATGTCCCGCCCCACGCCTCGCGCTCGATGATGACTGTCCTGGCCCCCCGCTGGGCGGCGCGGATGGCCGCGGGGTATCCGCCGGGTCCCGCCCCGATCACCACCACGTCGTACTCGTCCATCGTGCACCTCGTTTTGGATTCAAGCCCACGCCCGCCAGACGGCGGGGTCCTCCAGCCGTTTGCGGATCGCATTGATGAACCGCGCGGCGGCGGCCCCGTCCACCAAGCGGTGGTCGGCCGACAGCGTCATCTTCATCATCGAGCGGACCTCCACCGTACCGCCGCGCGCGACGGGGGTCTCCTGCGTGCTGGCGACCGCCAAGATCGCCCCCTCGCCCGGATTGATGATCGCGGTGAAGTTCTCGACGTCGAGCATTCCCATGTTGGAGATCGTGAACGTGCCGCCCGTCATTTCGTCCGGCGTCAGCTTGCCGGCCCGCGCCTTCTCCACCAGCGCGGCGGCCGTGTCATGCAGCTCGCGAAGGGAGAGGTCGTCGGCGTTGCGGATCACGGGGACGACGAGGCCGCTGTCCAACGAGACCGCGAGGCCGAGGTGGACCTTCGAAAATGTCCACACCTGTCGGCCGTCGGTTCGGGCGTTGAAGTCCGGGAACTCGCGCAGCGCCAGCACGACGGCCATCGCGATGAAGTCCGTGACGGTGTACGGCTCGCCCAGCTCCTTCAGGCGACGCCGATGTTTGAGGAGGTCGGTCAGGTCCGCCGACACGGTGACGAAGAAATGCGGCGTCGTCGTGAAGCTTTGCGTGAGCCGCTGGGCGATGACCTGGCGCATCCGGCTCATCGGCCGCGGCCGCTCGGCGATCGCCCGGCGGACATCCTCGATGAGGATCCGGCCGGCCTCTCCGCTGCCGCGCAACCGGAGGATGTCCACGCCTTCGCGGCGGGCCAGATCCTTCGCGGCGGGGCTGATGCGAAGGCGATCATAGCCCTGCGCGGCCAGGTAGGCCATGACGTCGCGTTCGAGGATCCGCCCCCCGGGGCCGCTGCCGAGGATCGGCGCCGGGTCGATCACCGCCTCGCGGGCACGGCGGCGCGCGCGCGGGCTGATGCGCAGACGGGCGGGGGCGGCGGTTGTGGCGGGCGCTGAGGCGGCAGGCGCGAGCGCCGGGGCGACGGGCGCGGGGGCCGGCATCGGCGGAGCGGCAGGCACGACGGGGCCGGCCGGTGCCGGAGCCGCCGGCGGTGGGGGGATTGGCGCGGCGGGCGGCGCCAACGGTGGGGGCGGGGCAGCGGGGATCGCCTCGCCAGGCTGGCCGATCCATGCGACGGTCGCCTGGACCGGCACGGTTCCGCCCTCGGAAACGACGATCTTGAGCAGCGTTCCCTCGTAGAAGCTTTCGACCTCCATGTTCGCCTTGTCGGTCTCGATTTCGAACAGGATGTCGCCCTTCGCGACGGGATCGCCCTCCCGCTTGTGCCATTTGAGGATCGTGCATTCCTCGGTGAACTGGCCCGGCTTGGGCATCGCTACGGCGTGGGGCATGGCGGAGTCCCTCCGGTTTCGACCGCGGTTCAAAGGATTCGCCGGGCGGCGGCGACCATGTCCTGCGCGTTCGGGAGGAACGCGGCCTCGAGGATGTGCGACTGCGGTGCGATGCCGTCCTTCGCGCCCACCCGGACCACGGGGGCGTCGAGTTCGTCGAACGCCTTCTCGGCGATCCGCGCGGCGATCTCGGCGGTGAAGCTGCCGATCTGAACGGCCTGGCTGACGACCACGCAGCGACCGGTCTTCGCCACGGAGCGCAGGATGGTCTCCTCGTCGAGCGGCACCAGGGACCGGATGTCGACGACCTCGGCCTCAATGCCGTCTTTGGCGAGGATCTCGGCCGCTTTCAGCGCGTCGAGGATGGCGGGGCCCCACCCCACGAACGTCAGGTCGCGGCCGGGCCGTTTGATGTCGGCGACGCCGATGGGCACGAGGTGGTCGCCCTCCGGCACGACTCCCTTTTCGCTGTAGAGCAACTGCGACTCGACGTACATGACGGGGTTGTCGTCACGAACGGCGGCTTTGATGAGGCCCTTGGCGTCGGCCGCCGTGGCGGGGTAGACGACGTAGAGGCCGGGGATGTGGGCGAAGACGCTCTCGAGGGTCTGGGAATGCTGACCGCCGTAGCCCTTGCCGCCGCCGACGGAGGCACGAATGACCAGCGGCAGGGTCGTCTGGCCGCCGCTCATATAGTGCCACTTGGCCGCCTGGTTGCTGATCTGATCGGAGGCCATCAGCGCGAAGTCCATGTACATCAGCTCGACGATCGGCCGCAGCCCCGCCATCGCCGCGCCGACGGCGGTGCCGCAGATGCAGGCCTCGGAGATCGGCGTATTGAAGACGCGCTCGCGGCCGAACATCTCGAGCATGCCCTTGGTCAGCTTGAACGCGTTGCCATACTCCGCGACGTCCTCGCCATAGAAGATGACGCGGTGGTCGCGGAGCATTTCCTCGACCATGCCCTCCTTGATCGCGTCGCGGTAAGTGATGCGGCCGTCCTTGTCGCGCTTGACCTTCGCGGCCTCGGCGTCCAACACGCGCACGTTTCGGTGCGGTTCCGGCACGGCGTCGCAACGGGAGGTCGTGTACATGAACTTCAGAACCTCCTCGGGTTTCGGGTCAGGGGCGTCGGCCGCGCGCAGGGCCGCCCGCGTGTTGCGGTCCCGCACCCGCTGCTCGATCGCCGCCAGGTCCGACTCCGCCGCCGCGCCGGCGGCCAGCAGGGCGGCCCGAAAACGGTCGATGGGGTCCACGGCGCGCCAGGCCGCCTCTTCCTCCTTGGAGCGGTACTCCACGCGCGGATCACCGAGCGAGTGGCCGTAGTACCGGTAGGTCACCGCGTCCAGCAGGACCGGTCCGAGCCCCGCGCGACACAGATCGGCGGCCCGGCGCACCGCGTCGAACACCGCCAGCGCGTCCATGCCGTTGACGACCTCGGCGTGCAGGTTGTTGTCGGCGAACCCCGCGCCGCGCCGCGCGAGGTGGCGAACGCCGAGGATTTCGTCCACCGCCCGGCCGGTCATGGCGTAAAGATTGTTCTGGATCAGGAAGATGATCGGCAGGCCGAAGGGTCGGTCCCCCGCCAGGTGGTTGGTCCACTGCGCCTGCGCGGCGAAGTTTAGCGACTCGAGCACAACGCCGTTGGCGTAGGCACCGTCGCCGGCGAAACAGCAGACGACGTTCGGCGAGCGCTGGTAGCGGAGGGCCATCGCGGCGCCGGTGGCGATCGGTACCCCGCCGCCGACGATCGCGTTGGCGCCGAGGTGGCCAATCCGGAAGTCGGCGATGTGCATGCCCCCGCCGCGGCCGCGGCAGTAGCCGTCGTCCTTGCCGAACAGCTCGGCGATCGTCCGGAAGACGTGGTCCTCGAGGGCCTCCTCCAGCAGTGCCGCGCCGCCAGCCGTCGAGCCGGGCACGCGCGAGCGCAGTTCCGCCTCGGACATCCGGCGGATGGCGGCGCATCCCTTCGCGAGGCTGTCGCCGTGGCCGCGGTGGGTGCTGGTGATCCGGTCGGCGGGATGGAGCGCGGTACAGGCGCCTACCGCGGTGCCCTCCTGGCCAATGGAGACGTGGGTGGGCCCGCGGTAGTTGTAGCCCGGCAGCGGATCGTACGCGCCCGAGCGCAGCCGGACGATCATGTCCTCCACCTCGCGCACGATCAGCATGTCCTCGTACATCTCGAGGGTCTGCTCGCGCGTGAGGCGGCCGGCCGCCAGCTCCACCTCGAGCCGGCCGGCGTATTGGTAGCCGCGAATGCGGCCGCAATCGATCTCGAACGGCGTGAAGTCGGGTTGCACAAAGCTCAGATAGTTCGGTTTGCTCATCGTCCCTCTCCGCGGGTCCGCGCCGGCCGTCCGCCGGCGGTTCCCGTTTGGTTCATGCCTCCACCAGCGTGACCCCCGCCGCGAGGAACCGCCGACGCCAGGCCGGCGGCACGCCCCGGTCGGTGATCACCACGTCCACATCCTTCAAGCGCCCCGCCCGCGCGAAGGCCACCCGGCCCAGCTTGCTGCGGTCCGCCAGCAGCACGACCTCCGCGGCGCGGCCCAACACCAGCTCCTTCGTGAAGGCCTCGGCAGGCTCGGTCGTCGTGATCGAGCCGTCCTCGCCGATGCCCATCGTGCCCATGAACGCGACGTCGAATTGGAGCATCTCCAGCACCGCCCGCGTCAGCGGACCCACCAACGTCTGGCTGAGCCGCCGCAACTCGCCGCCGACCAGAATCGTGCGCGGCCCCTGCCCCGACAGTTCCATCGCCGCCCGCAACGAGTTGGTCGCCACCACGATGTCCGTACGACTGCGCAGGGCCCGCGCCAGCGCCAACACCGTGCTGCCGCCGTCCAGGTACACCGTCATTCCGGACCGGATCCGACGCAGCGCCGCCTCCGCGATCCGGGTTTTCTCCCGCGCCGCCCGCCCGGCCTTGTCCTCGAACAGCGGCTCCTCGAGCCGGCTCTCGACGCTCACGGCCCCGCCGTGCACCCGCCGCAGCTCGCCCCGCACTTCCAGCGCCCGCAGGTCCCGCCGCAGCGTCGCCGGCGAAATCCCCAGCCGCCGCCATAGCTCTCCGGCGCGGATCGCGCGCGCCTCCCGGACCGCAGCGCGGATGCGTTCCCATCGTTCCACCGGCAGTTCTGGCGGGGTCGCGGTCATGATCGATCGTGATCGAGTATAGCACGATCGTGATCGAATGCAATCACGACGAATCAGACCGTGCGGCGCGGCCGAGCCCGTGCGCACCGCCGGTTACGGACGGCGGGCCCAATCGCTAGTGGGGTAGCGGCTGCGCAGCTCCCCGCGCAGACGGCCGGCCTCCTCCCGCTGGCCGGCGCGCTCGAGGAGCTCCGCGGCGCGGAACAGCGCCTCGGGGGACAGCTCGGGGTGGTCGTAGAGGACGGCGACGCTCAGGAAGTACCGGGCCGCGGAGTCGGCGTCGTCGCGCGCCGCCGCGACGCGCGCCAGCTCAAACAACGCGCAGGCGCGCTGCTCGGCCAGTTCGTCAGCCGACGCCAGTTCGGCGGCCCGGCGGAGGTGCCCCTCCGCGGCCTCGAGCGCGCGATCCTCCAGATGCAGACGCCCAAGCTCCAGCAGGGACTCGAGGCGGGCACGGGTGACCACCTTTCCATCGGCGGCCGTTTCGAACGCGGCGATCGCGCCGGCGCGGTCGCCCAGGCCCAGGCGGGCAAGGCCCAGCAGATGGGCGGCGATCTGTTTCCACCCCTCGTCCGGGGCCGCCCCGGCCAGCGCCTCGGCGGCGGCGGCGGCCTTGTCCCAGGCCCGCTCCTTCAGCCGAAGGCGGGCCAGCCATTCGAGGAGCCCGGCGGACATGTCGGCCCGCGATGGGGTGGCCAGCAAGTCCTGCACCAGGTCGGCAGCCTCGGCGGCGCGGCCGAGCTTGCGCAGCGCCCCGGCCATTTGAAACCGGATCCGCCGACGAAGCTCGGGCGGAGGATCAAGGGCCAGCGCGCGGCGGAATTCTTCCTCCGCCGCGGCCGCCTCCCCGACCTCCAGCGCCAGGGAGCCCAGCCAGAACCGCGCCTCCGCGGCGTGCGAGGTCGAGGGAAACCGTCGCAGAAGGGCTTGGAACGACTCCATCGCCGCGGCCGTCCGCTGCAGGCGCACCTCGGCCAACCCCTTTTGGAACAGCGCCTCCTCGGCGGCGGAGGAGGCCGCATAATCGCGCTCGACGCGAGCCCAGTCGGCGACCGCCTCCTCCCATCGCTGGTCGGCGGCGTGAGCCAGCCCGGCCTCGAGCAGCGCGGCCGGGGCGGCCGGATGGGCGGGATGGCGGTCGGCCACGGACCGGAGCAGTTCGGCGGCCTCGGCGCGAGCGCCGCGGGCGGCGAGGATCGCGCCCAGCCGGAACATGGCGTCCGGCGCGCGCGCGGCCGGCGGCTGCGCATCCACGATGCGGCGGTAGTGCTGAACGGCGAAATTCGTCGCGCCGGACTGCGCGTAGCTTTCCGCCAACACCCAGTCCGCCTCAAGCTGGAGCGGCCCCTCCCAGTTGCGCGCCGTCAGGCGCCGGATGGCCTCCTCGTGTTTGCGTTGCCGGTGAAGGACGGCCGCGGCCTCGAACGCCGCGGCGGCGGCCAGCCGGCTGCTGGGAAATCTGCGGACGAGTGTGTCGTAGGTCTCGACCGCCCCCTCGGCGTCCAGAAGTTTGCGGCGGCAGTTGGCCAGCAGGTAGAGCCACTCGTCGCTGTCGCCCTTTTCCCGGACGGCGGCCTCGGCGATCTTCGACGCCTCCGCGGCGCGTCCGACCTGGTACAGCGACCAGGCGGCCTGGAGGCGGGCCTCGGCGGCCCGCGGATCGGTCGGGTGTTCGCGCAGCAGCCGGCCGTAGGCCTCCGCGGCGGTCGCGTGGTCGGACAGGGAATAGGCCAGGTCACCCATGCGCAGCCACGCCTCCGCGGAGAGGGTGGTCGTGGTGACGCGCGAGGCGGCGGTCCGGTAGAGCTCGTAGAGCTCGGCCGCCGGCGCGCCCGCCTTGCGCCGCAGGGCCGCCAGTTCCATCGCGGCCAAAGCCGGATAGGGTGAGGTGATGCTCAGGCCCACCACCTCGCGTAGGATGGCCTCGGCGTGCGCGGTGCCCCCCGTCATCGCGACGGCGACACCAAGAAAATACCGGGCGCCGGCGGCGATTTCGGGGGGGGGCGGGGCCGCCAGGAGCGCGTTGAGAAGGCCGATCGCGTCGGCGGCCTGGTTGGCGGCGAGGAACAACTCCGCCCGTCGCAGCTCCGCGCGCCGCCGGAAAGGGCTGGCCGGGAACTCCTGGATCACCCTCCGGTAGAACAGATCGGCGGCGGCGGGATTGCCTGTCTCGCGGTACGATTCGGCCAGCCGGTAGAGCACCTGGTCCAGCCTGGCGTAGTCGGGATGCGCCCGCAGAAGCGCCATGTATTCCCGGATCGCCAGGTCGTGGAGGCCGCGGGCGTAGAGGCCATCGGCGAACTGCTGTTGCTCCTCGGCGAGGTCCGCGCCGAGGGCAGCCGCCGCCGACAGCAGCGCCGCCGCGAGCGCGCGGCCCGGACGTCGACTGGAGCGGCGCGTCACTTCTCCGGCGGCATCGTGGCGAACGAGATGTTCCAGACGTCCGCCTGCCGGCAGAGGTCGAGGATGCGGATCACCTTCTCGTAGGGCGTGGCCTTGTCGGCCCGCAACACCACCGGCTGGCCCGGGAACATCGCGACCAGCCGGCGCAGCATCGCCAAGAGGTCCTCCTCGCTGCGTGGAACCCCGTTGACGATCACCGTCCCATCCGCCGTCACGTTCAGTGTGATCTCGCCGGGCAGGCGCCGGGGCGTCTGTCCGGTCTTCGCCGTGGGCAGGGTCAGCGGCACGTCGGTCTCCCACTGGGCAAAGAGCTGGCTGGTCATGAAAAAGCAAAGGAGGAGGAAGATGACGTCGATCATCGGCGCCAACTGGAAACCGACGGGCTCGGGACGGAGGCGGGCGCGGAAGTTCATCGGACGCTCCGGGAGGCCGTCAGCAGGGCCAGCAAGTCGGCCGAGGCGGTCTCGAGCTGCGCGGTGAGCTTGGCGACGCGGCCACGGAAGAAGGCGTAGAAACCCATCGCGGGAATGCCGACGATCAGGCCGGCCGCCGTGGTGATGAGCGCCTGCGCAACGCCGGCGGCCAGGGTCATCGGCCGGGCCCGGGCCAGATCGAGCGCGACCGCGTTGAAGGCCTGCAGCATGCCCATCACCGTGCCGAGCAACCCCACCATCGGCGCGATGACCGCGATATCCATCAGGTACTGAGTCGAGTTCTGCAGCAGGGCCGCTTGGCGGCTGCCCTCGCCCTCCATCACCTCCTTCAACAGCACGGGGTCGCCGCGCTCGTTGCGCTGGAGCCAGTTGAGCGCCGTTTCGGCCACCGCCGCCAGGGCGGATCGGTTGCGGCGGCAGGCTAGCCGCGCCTCCTCGCGGCGCCCGCTGCCGAGCATTTCACGCAGGTCGTGCAGAAGGTCGGCGGGGGCGACCGCGCCGACCCGCAGCGTGGCCACCAGGTACAGGACGAACGCCAGCGCGGCGATCGAGAGCGCGCCGAGCACGTACATCAACGGCCCCCCTGCCTTGAGGATTTCCTGCAGGGTCATCATTTTGGGGGCAGCCGCTGCGGGAGCCTCGGCCAGCGCCTCCGGCGCCCATGCCACGACTGCCGCGAGCGCCGCGCCACCCCACCAGGGCCTCGGAACCTTCATCGTTGATCTCCCCGGCCGGCGTCGCCGGCCGTCCTGTTGCGGGTCCATCCTAGACCGTGTGAGCAGGAATTCAACCGCGGCGATGGGAGAAACGAACACGGCGGGCATGACCTGGAGCCAACGGTCGGGGTCGAACCGACGACCTGCGCATTACGAATGCGCTGCTCTGCCGACTGAGCTACGTTGGCGCCCCGTCGAAATCCGCTATGGTACGGTCGAACGCGCCGCTGTCAAGGAACGCCGTTGAACCGTTTTTACGGCGTTGTTATCATGGCGCCATGGTCGGGCGGCATCGGCATCGGCATCCGTGGGGGCTGCCGGGGTTTCTTTGGACGCTGGCGCTGCTGATCGTCGCAGCGGGGGGGAGCTTGGCGCTGGTCCTCCATCCCGATGTCGGAATCCGCTATTCGCGCGCGACCCTCCACTTCGTGGTGGCGGCCACGGCCGTGCTGGCCGGCCTGTGTGTGATCGCCGCGACGGCAAACTGGTGGCTCCGCCGCTGAACGCAGAGGGTCCCATGCTCCGTTGCAACCACGGAGGGACGCGATATGCTCGGACCATGAGCCTCCGACATTTCGCAGCGGCCGCCACCGTCGGCATCGGGATGGCCATCGCGGGGTCGGCCGCCCCCGCAGTCCGTTCCCCGAACGTGTTGATGATCGCCGTGGGCGCCCTTCGCCCGCAGCTCGGCTGCTACGGGGATCCCATCGTCCGCTCGCCGTACCTCGACCGGCTGGCCGCGCGGGGCGTCGTGTTCGAGCGCGCCTGCTGCCAACAGGCCCTCTGCTCCCCATCGCGCATCTCGCTGATGGCCGGGCGGCGGGTGGAAATCACGCGCATCCTGAGCAACGGGCCGAGCCTGCGCAGCACGATGCCGGACGCGGTCACGCTGCCGCAGCTCTTCGAATCCGACGGATGGTTCACCTGCAGCCTGGGCAAGGTGTGTCACGTCGGGATCGACGATCCCAATTCGTGGAGCGTCCCGTCGTGGCAGCCGACGATGCCGCGGTATGGCCCGGAGGGGCAGGAAATCGTGCGCGCCCGCCGGGCGGCGCTGAAGACCAGAGGAGCGCCCATCCCCGAACGGGGGCCCGGCGCGCCGCACTACGGCCCGGCGTTCGAGGCGCCGGAGGTCCACGACGACGAACCGGCCGACGGCGACACAGCGCGCCAAGCGGTTGAGACGCTGCGCGAACTGGCGGCGATGCGACGGCCCTTCTTCCTCGCCGTGGGATTTCTCAATCCGCATGTGCCGTGGGTCGCGCCGAAGAAGTATTGGGACCTGTACCGCGCCGAGGATCTTCCGCTGCCGACCGACTCCGCCCCACCGGTCGGAGCGCCGGCGTTCGCGGCCACGACCGGTGAGGATTTGTATTGGTACACCAACGTGCCCGCCGACCGGCGGATCCCGCCGGAGTTCGGCCGCCGGCGCCTCCACGGCTACCTGGCGGCGATCAATTACGTCGACGCGCTGATCGGACGGATTTTCGACGAGCTGGGGCGTCTGGGGCTGGAGACCAACACGATCGTGACGGTCTGGGGCGACCACGGTGACTACATGGGCGGGCACGGTTGATGGGGCGGAAAGCACAACAACTACGAGGGTGCGACACGCGCCCCGCTGATCGTCGCCGCCCCGAACCGACGCGCCCGGGGCGCACGGTGCCGCGCCCTGGTCGAGTTTGTAGACATCTACCCGACGCTGGCCGAACTGGCCGGATCGACCATCTCGCCGGGCCTAGAGGGCCGCAGCTTCGCCACCCTGCTCGACGATCCGTCGGCCCCTCGCAAGCCAGGGGCGATCAGCCAGTACCCCAAAGGCAGGCGGCTGGGCACCGCACTTCGCACCGGCCGATACCGCTACGTCGAATGGACCGACCCGGCCGAAACCCGGAACTTGGCCTCGGAGGCGCCGCCGGAGCTGATCGCACGCCTCAAGGCCGTCCTGGCCGAACTGCGGTCGGCGAGGGCCGGCCGGTGAGACGCCGCCACGTGTCCCTCCTCGCAGCGATCTCCGCGGCGGCCGGGCATGCCCTGGCCGCCACGGAGGCGGGGCCGGTGGATCACTCGCCGTATGTGCCGCCGGGCTGTGTCCTCGAGTGGCACGATGAGTTCGACGAACCCATCCGCCCCGAAGATTGGCTCACGATCCACCGGCCGCCTCGACGCGGCGGCTGGCTCATTCATGACCGCAGCGCCGTACAGCACGCCGATGGCCATCTGCTGCTTATGGCGTTCGAGCAGGACCGGGAGGTTCTGGCCGGATGGATCACGACCCAGGCCTCCTACCGCCGCCGTCACGGGTACTTCGAGACGAAGGTCCGGCTTCCTACCGAAGTCGGGCTTCGGGCCGCCGCCTGGCTGATGTCACCGGTTCTGGGCCGCGAATTCGACCGCCCGGACCGCTCGGGGGCCGAGGCCCAGTTGTTCAGCTTCCTGCCGGCTGCGCCGGCGGACCGGCGGCTGTCGCAGGGCGTGTATTGGAACCCTTACGAGGGCACGCCATATCTCTCCACCAACCGCTCCGGCCTCGTCCAGACCCTCTCAAACGCCCCGCCTCAGCGCTGGGCAGGCACCATGGTAGAGATGCCCGCCGGGGCGACCAACGGCGACCCCTGTGTGTTCGGCCTGCTCTGGACCGAACGCTCCTATGTGTTTTCGGTGAACGGCCGCCCGACGTTCTGGACCGCGCGGGGGGTGTCGCAAGTCCCGCAGTTTCTCTCCATCGCCCTGCTGCCGCCGCCCCGGACACCGCAGCGGCCGATCGCGCTCGAGCTGCCCATGACCGTTCGGGTGGATTACGTCCGCGTCTACGCGCCGCCGCCCTGAAGAGGCAGGTTGCCGCAACGGTCCCGCCGCTCGCTTCCGCGCAGTAGCCGGCGCCAGTCTGTCGGCGGCGTTGCCATTCGGCGTCGAGATCCTTTGAGGGTACGGGGCGAAACGCGCGATCGTGCCGGGTCACCTCCGGGCTGGTCGGCCGAGCTCTCGCAGAGCCCGGGCCGCGATCGCGATGGGCACGGTAGGACGCAGGCGGGCTTGTCGCCCTTGTCCGCTGTCTCCCCGGCGGGGCACCTCTAGGACGAGGGAGGGAGAGGCTGCGAGCGCAGACTGCCGGGCGGCGGCCGCGTAGTCGCAGGGCCCTTTTTTTGCTATGGTGCATCCGGAAACTGGGAGAGCGCCATGAATCCGATTCCACCGGACACCGAAGCCGTGTACCCGCAGCGGCTCCGCCGCTATGTGGCGGCGCTGCGGAACGAAAAACCGGACATGGTGCCGGTCCGGCCGTTCGCCGCCGAGATGACCGCCGTCCCCTGCGGCTACACGTGTCAGCAGGTGACGCACGACTACCGGCTGGCGTTCGACGCGGCCGTCCGCTGCTGCAAGGAGTACGGGTGGGACGCCGCCGTTCCGAACATGGTCTGCGTCTGGACCGGCCTTACGCAGGCCCTCGGCCTCCGCTATTACGGTATCCCGGGCCTCCACATGCCGGTGGACACGGGCTTCCAGTACCGCGGCCCGGCCCGGGGGAGGAGTTCATGCTCGCCGACGAGTACGACGCCCTGATCGCCGATCCCTGCGGTTTTCCGTACGACGTATGGCTGCCGCGGATCTCCACCGAGATCGTCGGTCCCGGCCGGCCCAACACCCGCCGCAACAACCTCGCGCTCGCAAAGGGCGCGATGGCCATGGAGGTTACCTGGGCCTGGCCGAGGACCTTGTGGAGCAGCCCGGGAAAGTTTTGGCCACCTGCGAGGCGTTGATGCCGCACCTCTTCCACGTCGCCAACCCGACGGCCGCCCCACAGAAGCTGGTTCCGGTGGGGTTCCGGATGCACCGCGGCTGCATCCCGTTCGTCGCCCGGGAGGATTTCGAAAACATCTTCTGGCCCACTTTCAAGCCGATCTTCATCGAGTTGTGGCGCAACGGCCACCAGACGCTGTTCTACGCCGAGGGCAACTGGGACGCCTACCTCGACCGCTTTGCCGAGCTGCCCGAGCCTGAGCATCGCCTACCACGTGGACCGCGGCGACCTACGGCTGGCGCGCCGCAAGCTGCACCGGAAATCCGCGATCAGCGGCGGCGTGCCGAACTTCGAACTGGCCTACCGCTCGCCGGCCGAGGTGCGGGAGACGGTCCGCGCGATCCTGCGCGACGTCGCGGCCGAAGGCGGCTACATCCTGGACGCCTCCGCGATCATGCAGAACGAGGTCCGTCCGGAAAACGTCCGCGCCATGACCGAGGCCGCGCGGGAGTTCGGGGTCTACGACTCGCCGACGCCGGGGTGGGACCACCTCCGCCCGCCCGCCGAGGGGGCCACCGCCGTTCCGCCCGCGCCAGAACTGGCCGCGCCCCACGACATCGCGCCAGGCATCTGCCGCGCATGGGAGGAGGAGGCGGCCGATCACCCGCCGATCCAGGGCGATCCGGAGTTGGTCCGGCGCATCTGGCACGAGGTCGAGGGGTACGCGCACGCGTTCATCTGGCAGGTGCTGCTCTCGTTCTGATGCGCGCGATGCCGTTCATGGCTGTTGCCGCCTGGACCGCGGCCGCCGCTTCGGACGGAACGCTGGCGCCGCTGCCGGCGGAGGGCCCACCGCTGGGCGCCATCTTCACGGGATCGTCCGCCTGCCGCGACTGTCATCCGCGGTTTTACGAGTTGTGGGAATCGTCCCATCACGGTCGCGCGATGCAGCCAATCGCCGCCGTGCTGGGGCGCCGCGACATCGATCCGATGCCCGAGCCGTTGACGATCGGCCCTTACACCTACCGGATGGACATCGACGGCAACCGAGCCGAGATGACCGAGACGGGGCCGGAGGGCCCGCGCCGGTACCCGGCGTTGTACGCGCTGGGTGGAAAGAACATCTTCTACTTCCTCACGTTGCTGGACGGCGGCCGGCTCCAGGTGATGCCCCTGGCGTTCGACGTGACCACCCGCCGGTGGATCGACACCACCGGCAGCATGGTCCGGCACGCCGAGGGCCTGCCGGACGAGCCGCTGTACTGGAAAGAACGGCCGCTGACCTTCAACACCTCGTGCTTCGACTGCCACGTCAGCCAGCTCTCGCGCGGCTACGATCCCGCCACCGACACGTACCGCACCACCTGGAACGAACCGGGCATCAACTGCGAGGTCTGCCACGGGCCGGGCGGCGAGCACGTCCGCGCCTTCCGCGAGGCCGCCGCGCGCGGCGCGCCGCCCCCGGCGGACCTGCGCATCATCCGCATGAAGGACCTGACGCCGGAGCAGCGCAACGACACCTGCGCGCCCTGCCATGCCAAGATGCGACCCCTGACGCCGGGCTTCGTTCCGGGGCAGCGTTTCTTCGACCACTACGACCTGGTCACCTACGAGCACTCGGACTACTACCCCGACGGCCGCGATCTGGGCGAAAATTACACGATGACCTCGTGGCGCATGAGCCCATGCATCCGGGACGGCCGCCTCGACTGCCTCCACTGCCACACCTCCAGCGGACGTTACCGGTTCCACGGCACCAACGCCAACCACGCCTGCCTGCCCTGCCACCGGCAACACGTTGAGAACGCCCCCGCCCACACCCATCATCCGCCGGGCAGCCGGGCCGGCGAATGCGTCGCCTGCCACATGCCGATGACCGTCTTCGCCCAGATGCGCCGCAGCGACCACTCGATGCGCCCCCCCGCGCCCGCCGCGACAATCGCCTTCGGCTCCCCTAACGCGTGCAACCTCTGCCACACCAACCAAACGCCCCAGTGGGCCGACGAGCACGTCCGGCGGTGGCGGCCGCGCGACTACCAGGCGCGCATCCTGCGGATCGGCCACCTCGTCCGCACCGCCCGCTCGAATGACTGGAGCCGCCTGGACGAGATCCTCGCGTACCTGGGCAGCACCGACCGCGAGGAGATCGTCGCCGCCTCCCTCCTTCGCCTGCTGCCCGAGTGTCCAGACGCCCGCGTCGCCGCCGCCGCGCACGAACGGCTGGCCGCCGATCCCTCGCCGCTCGTCCGCGCCGCGGCCGCCGAGCTCCTCGCCCATCACCGCACGGATCCGCGCGTCCGCGACGCCCTCCTCGCCGGTTGCCGCGATCCGTTCCGGCTGGTCCGCATCCGCAGCGCCATCGCGCTGTCGGGGACCGAACCTCAGCTTTCCGCCGCCCGGCTCGCGGACTTCGAAGCGGCCATGCAGGAATACCTCGCCTCGCTCGAATGCCGGCCCGATGACTGGGCCTCGCATTACAACCGCGGCAACCTCCACCTCGACCGAAACCAACTGCCCGCCGCCATCGCCGCCTTCCAGGTCGCCGTCCGGCTCGGCCCGGAACAGTTGATGCCCTGGGTGAACGGCGCGATGGCCCACGCCCGCGCGGGCGATCTGTCCACCAGCGAATCGTGGCTACGTTCGGCGCTGCGGCTCAATCCGACGAATGCGGTGGTGAACTACAACCTCGGCCTCGCCATCGCCGAACGCGGCGACCGCGCCGCGGCCGAGCGGTTCCTCCGACAGGCCCTCCAGAGCGACCCTCGCATGGCCGAGGCCGCCTACAACCTCGCCGTCCTCGTCGGCGATCGGGCGCCCGGCGAGGCTGCCGAGCTTGCCGCCCGCGCCGCGCGCTTCCGGCCGCAGGACGCCCGCTACAAGTGGACCCAGGCTTTCTACCTACACCGCGCCGGCCGCACCGCCGAAGCGTGCGCCGCCCTCGAGGAGCTCATGGACCGCCGACCCATGTACCCGGACGCCGTCGTCCTGCTGGGCGAATCGTACGAAAGCACGGGGCGCCTTGAGGACGCCCGTCGGGTCTACCGTCGCGCTCTCGACGATCCATCCCTTCCCCCCGAGGTCGGCCGGCGCGTCCGCACACGGCTGCGCGCCATGCTTTGAGCCGGCTCGCTCTCCCTTCATGCGCACCGGGCCCTGGATCTTCGACGCCGATTCCGGCCGCTGGTGGGTTTTCCCGCCCGCCCAGGCCGTTCTGTGCGCCCTGCGGCCATCCGAGGTGCGCCCCCTGCTCTGTGAGGTCGAACGCGCCGTCGATGCCGGCCGATGGGCGGTCGGGCTGGTCTCCTACGAGGCCGCCCCGGGGTTCGATCCTGCGATGCGGACGCAGCCGCCCCGTCCCGACCTGCCGCTGGCCTGGTTCTACATCGGCGGTCCACCCACGCAAACACCCCGCCCGCCTTTCCGCCCCCTTCCGCTTCCCCCTCTCCGCTGGTCCCCGTTGGGCGGCGAGGCCGCCTACCGGCAGACGGTGGAGGAGATCCGCCGCCGCATCGCGGCGGGCGCGGTGTACCAGGTGAACTTGACGACCCGCTGGCGCGCGCCGATCGTCGCCCCGCCCGCCGCGCTTCTGCGCCACCTGTGGCGCGCTCAGCCGCGCAGCGCCGCAACCCTGATCGAGGCCGGCGAGTGGGCCGTCGCTTCGGCGTCCCCCGAACTGTTCTTTCAACTCGACGGGAACCGGATCGTGTCCCGTCCGATGAAGGGCACCGCCCCGCGCGGCCCCGACCCGGACCTCGACCGCGCCGCGGCGGAGGCCCTCGCCGGCTCCGGGAAGGAGCGCGCCGAAAACATCATGATCGTCGACATGGTCCGCAACGATCTCGGGCGCATCGCCCGGCCGGGCTCCGTGCGGGTCGAGCGCCGGTTCGAGATCGAGGGGCATCCCACGGTCTGGCAGATGACTTCGACCGTCGCCGCGGAAACGCAGGCGGGCCTCGCCGAGGTGTTCGCCGCGCTGTTTCCCGCCGCCTCGATCACTGGCGCCCCGAAGATCGAGGCGATGAGAACGATCGCGGACCTCGAGCCGGCGCCGCGGGGCGTCTACACCGGCGCCATCGGGTTCGTCGCGCCCGGCCGTCGCGCGCGTTTTCAGGTCGCGATCCGCACCGCCGTCGTCCATGGCCGCAACCGCACCGCGGAGTACGGTGCCGGCGGCGGGATCGTCTGGGACTCCGATCCCGCCCGCGAGTGGGCCGAGGCGCTCGCCAAAACGCGCATCCTCGTGTACCGGCCGCCCCGCTTCCGCCTGCTGGAAACCCTGCGATGGGACGTCGGGCGCGGCTTCCGCCGGCCCGCGGACCACCTCCGCCGCATGGCTGGAAGCGCCCAACTCTTCGGATTCCGCTACGACGCCGGCGCGGCGCTTCGCGCCCTGCGCGACGCCGCCCGCCGGTGGCGGACAGGCCCCCGCAAAGTCCGGATTCTGGTCGATCGCCAGGGCCGCTGCGAGGTCCAATCTGCCTTGTTGCCGGCGGCCCGACGGCCCTGGCGACTGGCGCTCGCGCCCTGGCCAGTGGACCCGGATTCGCCGTTCCTACGCAACAAGACCACGTGCCGCAGCATCTACGATCGCGCCCGCCGTTCCTGCCCTGCCGCCGACGACGTCCTGCTGTGGAACACGCGCGGCGAATTGACCGAGTCCACCGTGGCCAACCTCGTCCTACAGTTCGGCCGCGACCGCCTGACCCCGCCGGTCGCGTCCGGGCTTCTGCCCGGGACGTTTCGCGCGCGCCTTCTGGCGGCGGGCCGCATTCGGGAGGCGGTGTTGCGGCGAGACGACCTCGATCGCGCGGATCGCATCTGGCTGATCAACTCGGTCCGAGGATGGATCCCCGCACAGCGGGTATGCCCGCCGGGCGGGGGACGGTCCCGTCCGCCGTGCGCCCTCCCCCGCCCGGCAGAGACGCCATCCCGCGATGCGCGGCGGCGGCCGCCCCGGCGACGGCGTTGCGCCAGGCGCGTTTGCGGGTAGACTCAGCGCGACATGAAGAAAAATTATGTACTGGACACCAATGTTCTTCTTCACGACCCCAACGCCTTGTTTCATTTCGAAGACAACACGGTGGTGTTGCCGATCGGCGTGATTCGGGAGATCGACCGGTTCAAGCGCGATCTCTCCGAGCTCGGGCGCAGCGCCCGCCAAGTTAGCCGGGCCCTCGACGAACTGCGCGGTCGAGGCAAGCTGTCGGACGGCGTTCGGCTGGAAAACGGCGGGTGCCTCCAGGTCGTGAACCTGCCCGACGGCATCCCCGCCGGTCGGAACGGCTCGGTGGACCAGGAGATCCTGGACCTGGCCCTGCGCCTGCGCTGCGAACGGCCGGAGCCGTGCATCGTCGTCAGCAAGGACATCAATCTGCGCATTCTCGCCGACGCGATCGGGGTCGAGGCCCAGGATTATGAGACGGACCGCGTGGACATCAACGAACTCTACCTCGGTTACTCGGAGCTGGAGATCACGACCGAGCAGATGGCGCAGATCGCCGCCGGCGGGATGGTCGAGTACCTCGGCGAGCCGCGGCCGCCGAACGAGTACCTGCTGCTGCGCGACCTCGCCGACCCCAACCACACCCTCCTCGGCCGACTGGACCCGGACGCCAGGCACATCCTTCCGTTGATTCCGGCCCCGCGCGAGCTGGCGGCCATCCGCCCGAAGAACAAAGAACAGCATTTCGCGATCGACGCGCTGCTCGACGAACGCATCCGGCTGGTGACCATCATCGGCAAGGCCGGCACCGGCAAGACGCTGCTGGCCGTCGCCGCCGGCCTCTACGCCACCGTGGAGCGGAAGCTCTACCGTAAGCTGCTGGTGTCGCGCCCCACGATGCCCATGGGCAAGGACATCGGCTACCTACCCGGCACCGTCGAGGAAAAGCTCAACCCCTGGATGCAGCCGATCTTCGACGCGCTCGACCTGCTGACCAGCGAGCGCAAGGACTCCCGTGCGAACGCCGAGCTGCTCGACCCCGAACACGGCCAGATCGCGATCGAACCGCTCACGTTCATTCGAGGCCGTAGCATCCACCACCAGTTCATGATCGTGGACGAGGCCCAGAACCTGACGCCGCTGGAGGTCAAGACGATCATCACGCGCGTCGGCTACGGCGCGAAGATCGTGCTGACGGGCGACATCTACCAGATCGACAACCCCTACGTGGACAGCACCTCCAACGGGCTGTCGAAGGCCGTGAACCAGTTCCGCCCCTACGGTCTGGCCGCCCACATCTGCCTGCGCAAGGGCGTGCGCTCGGAGCTGGCCGAGCTGGCCGCGAACATCCTCTAGACTGCGGCCGTCCGACGTTGTCCGACGCACCCTTCGACCGGCTCGTCCCGCACCGCCTAGGGGGACGGTTCGACCACCCGGAAAACCATCCGGTCCGCGCCCAACAGATCCGCGGGAATCCGTGCGACCGCAACGCCGGACACTCGCGCCGTCACCGGTCCGCGAGTCCAGAGCCACAGAGGCTAGGCGGCGGACGCGGAACATTGCACTTGGTAGACCCGGCCGCTGATGGCCAGCCATGTCAGGGCCAGGCCATCCTTCGCCCGGACCATGGAGGTGATCCGCGGGCGCGGAAACGCCGGATCGGCTAGCCCGTCATGCACGTCCGTCAGATGCTCAACGCCCAGCGCCCGATCGGCCCACCGGCCCCACGCCCACACCGTGATCGGTACGGCCGTATGGCCGGTCGTGGACCATCGCACGACCGGCCACCGCCAGAGGCCCCGGTCCTCCGGCACCTCGAGCCCGCCGGTCTCGTGGTCGGCGGCGACGATGATCAGCGCGTCGTCGCGGCCGACCGCCCATTCCACGGCGGCCGCGACGGCCCGTTCGAACCCGACGACCTCGCCGATGCAGCGCGCCAGGTCGTTCGCGTGGCATGCGCGATCGATCCGCCCGCCCTCGATCAGCAAAAACGATGCGCGGGCGTTCCGCCCGGCGACATCGAGCGCAGCGCACGTCGTGCCCGCCAGCGAGGGATACGGCCCCAGGCCGTCGAACTCATACGGGAGGTACAGCCCAAACACGCCGGCCAGGCGGGCCACGCCCGAGGTCGTGGCGGCCGCAAGCCCGGCCGCATCCTCGACCACCACAAAGCCGGCCGCCTCCAGCATCGACCTCGGCAAGTCGAGCCCCCCGCCGAGCAGCGGGTCGGGGCCACCCGGCGCCAGGTACGCCGTCCGGATCGACGCCCGGTCAAACCGCGAGGCCGCATGCGCGGCAAAGGCCGCGGGCGTCGCGTCCGACAGATAGGAGGTCGTGACCAGCCCGACGGTGCGTCCCTCGGCGCGGTATCGCTCGCCGAGCGTGCGCAAATCGGCGCCGGTGCCTGGAATCCCCGACGGATCGCCCCGTCGGCCACACGGCGGCCCGTGGCCATTGCGGTGCTGGCCGCGGCCGAATCCGTGATCGCCTCCTCCGCCGACGCCGTGCTCGCCGCCGCCGAGAAGGAAAAACTCTCGAACACGAGCGGCCGGCCCAGCCACGCCCGCGCCGCCGCCACCTGCCCAGCCCCCATGCCGTCGCCGACGAACAGAACCACGTGACGCGGTCCTGCGGCCAGCACGCCGGCCGCCGTGACCCAGACGGCAAAAACCGATTTCATCCTCCAGTGGCGGGCGCAAGCGGCCGGATCACGTCCACGGCACGGGCCTCGGCGATCCGCCAGCCCTCGCGCGTCTTTCTCCACCGCAACTCCGCCTCGCGGACCTGCCGCTCGGACACGCCGTCGGCTACCGCCTCCACCGCCACGGCGCACCTCTGAACCGCCGCGGTCCGACCGGCGTCCACGTCCGTTTCGACACCGGACACCTCGACCCGAAGGGACCTCAGCCTCGTGCGCGCGTGGAGGATGAGCGCCTTCAACTCCGAACGGCTGTCCGCCGCTCCCGTCCACTCGCTCGCGGGGTCGAAGCTGAACGGCTCGTCGAACATGGCCGCGATTTGCTCGGCCCGCCGGGCGGACTCGAACCACGGCTCGGCGCCCGATTTGCCGGCCAGCGCCGCCAGCTCCAGAAGGCGTCGCCGCAGGTGGGCCTCGTCGCCCGACCGCCACCACCACCCCACCGCAGCGGCCAGCGCAACGACGGCCGCTGCGCCCATCACTGACCACCGCCGAACCACAGCCACAGCCGACCCGCGATTCTGCGCCGGTCGACCACACCGCCCGCGTGAGAAGACATCGGCATGTCCCGACGGTCGCCGGCGACCAGATACTGGTCCGGCCCCAGCCGAACCTCCTCGGAGTTCCATCCCCAGCCGTTCCGCACGTACAGCTCCGGCCGAGGGCGGCCGTCCACCATTAGCTGTCCTTCGCGAAAGCCCGCCCGCTCTCCCGGCACGGCCAGCACACGCTTCAGGTACATCATACGATCGCCGCTCAGCCGGATCATAACGATGTCGCCCACCTTCGGATCGTTCCGCCAATACGCCAGCATCCATCCAAGAGCCCATGCGCCGTTCGGCACCGTCGGCTCCATGCTGGAGCCGGCCACCCGAAATGGACGAAGCACATAACCAAAAACTGCCCACGCAGCAACCGCCCACGCGGCGCAGCGAACCAGCATCCGACGCCGGCCGCGACCGGCGACCCATGCCGGCAATTCTGGCACGGTTCCAACATGCGCCCGGAACCGACCGACGGCAAGCCGTACCGTCCCCGCCTCGCCAAACCCGGCTCCACCGTGGCCGTCGACAGCCGCCGTTCCCCCCCACCGGTCTTGGCGAATCAAAGAAAACAATCTATGTTGCGGCCCGGCCATACGGATGAGCAAGGGCACCGTGATCGACGATCATCTGTTGACCGCGACCGATTTGGGAATCGCGGCCGCCTGCCCGGTCGCTCACGTCGCGGAGGTCGCCCCGATGCCCTTTCGCGTCGTCGAGGTTCTCCAGCGGGTCGGACGGGCCATTGGAGGCGCGACCGCGGAGCCGCTCTCGGGGACCTCGTGAGCCTCGCCCTCCACCTCGTCGGCGCCCCGCGCTGCGGCAAGTCCACGGTGTTCGACGCCCTGACCCACACGGCGGCCGGTCCCCATTTCACGATCAAAGGCGGCCACCGGTACGGCGCGGTCAAGGTGCCTGACGATCGCCTGGCCGCTTTGCGCGACCTGTTTCGGCCGAAGAAGTACACGCAGGCCGAGGTCGTGTTCGCCGATATCATGCCGCCCGGCGGCGAGGCGGCCGCGTTCCGCGATCTGATGCCGCTGGCCGGCCTCGCCGACGCACTCGTGCTGGTCGTCCAGGCGTTCGGCGAGTTCGACGGCGAGGGCCGGCCGCTGGACTCCGTCGGACAGATGGAGGCCGCGCTACTCGAGATGACCATGGCCGATTTCGAGCTGGTCGAGCGGCGGCTGGAGCGGGTGCGGGCCGACCGCAAACACGGCGGCAAGATTTCCGAGGCGGAATTGAAGCTCCTCGAACGCTGTCACGCCCACCTCGCCGCCGACCGGCCTCTGCGAACCCTCGAGCTGCGGGACGACGAGGAAAAGCTGCTGCGCACCTACCGGTTCCTGTCGCAAAAACCGCTGATGGTCGTGGTCAACGTCGGCGAGGAGGCGGTCCGCGAGACCGATCCGGCCCCAGTCGAGCAGACGGCGGCGGCGCGCGGGCTCACGACCGTCCGTTTCTGCGCCGCGCTGGAGGCGGAGATCGCCCGGATGAATGAGGCCGACCAGCGGGAGTTCCTTCGCGGATACGGGATCGAGATCCCCGCGCGGCTGCAGCTGATCCGCGCCGCCTACCGCGCGCTCCACCTCATCAGTTTCTTCACCGTCGGCGAGGACGAGGTCCGCGCATGGACGATCCGCGAGGGGACGCGCGCGCAGGCGGCCGCGGGCAAAATCCACACCGACCTGGAACGCGGTTTCATCCGCGCCGAGGTGGTGCCCGCGGAGACGCTGCTGGCGCGGGGCAGCCTCGCCCACTGCCGCGAGACCGGCGAGCTCCGGATCGAAGGAAAGGACTACGTCGTGCGCGACGGCGACGTCGTCCACGTGCGCTTTAGCGTGTGACCGGTTCCGCCGGGGCCTCGTGAAGGCGCGCGTAGGCCTCGAAGACGTCCGCCAGAGCGGCGCCGAATTCCTGCCAGTCCTGCCCCGTCGGCGGCCGGTCGAGCCGGCCGGCGCGGTTCGTGTTTAGCTCGAGGATCACCGCGGGAACGCCGAAACGGAGAAGCCAACCTTCGCCCAGGGTACCGGGATTCCGGAAGGAACTGCCCGTTGAACCTTCGTCAAACCAGGTGTGCCGCCGCAGGAGATCCTCCAGCAGCTCCATTCGTCGAAAATAGGACTCGGGCGCCCCCTCCGGATGGCTCACGTGCAACCGGCCCCCTCCGTCGTTGTGGAGGTCCACCGCGAGGATCGGCCGGCGGCCTGCGGCGATCTGCCGCCTCAGCCAGCGTTCGAGCGCATCGTTCTCCGGTGCGAGCGCGGGATCGGCCGGCGCGTCCCACCGGCGGTTGAGATCCCACCCCGCAACGTTGAACCGCGTACGCCCCCGCGCGACCCCGTCCTTGTTCGCCATCGGAAGAACGTGCACACAGGCCCGCCGGAGTAGGCGGCGATCCTCGGCGCTCCCGAACACCAGACGCCGCACCAGCCCTTCGACGACCCAGTTGCCGCCCGATTCCCACGGGTGGGCGCGGGCCCGGACAACGAAGTGATGCTGCGCCTCCGGCGGTCCGATCCGGATCATCTCCAGCGGCCGGCCCTCGACCGTCCGTCCGATGACTTCGAATTCGACGCCCGCGCACCCCCGAAGGGATTCGAGCAGCCGGTCCAGGTCGGACAACCGGTACGGCTCGATCCGTGCGATGTGAATCGTATCGCCGGGCATCGTGATCTCGAGGCGGACGTCGTTGGTATCGGTTGTCGTGGTGAACGCGGGCGTCCAGAAGCGGCCGTCGGGGGACCACGACAAAACCTTGATGTCCCTGCCGACGCTGCCCGGCCGGCCGTTCCAGACGTTGTGGAGATTCGTTAGCACGATCGTCCAGGTGCTTCCCGACGGCGCATGAAAGACAAAATGGACGTGGCCCGCCGCCCGGTTCGGCGCGCCGCGTTCATGGTCATAGAGGAGATGGACGAGCACGGTGCGCCGGTCGACAACGTCCCACCACAGCGGCGAACCGTTCTCGATCGCCGAATCGAGGTAAGGGAGAACGGCGGAGGCCTCCTGGCCGTTGGTACCCGGCGCCAAGGCCAGCACGGCCACCCACGCGGCCAGGCCTGCTATTCGTCCACAATTGCGCCGGACGGAAAGCCATCCGTTCATGCCACAATGAATTGTACCACATCCATTCCTGACAAATCCACCGGCGCCGCGCTGCGGGCCGGCTTGAGTTTTCCCCTCGCCGGCGCCATCATGGACCGCCATGCGTTGGTTCGAGGAACCACCGATGAACTCGGGTTGTCCGGGCCACTGTGGGTCCTGTGGCGTCCCCACCGTCGCTTCCGAATCGGGGGGCGGCGGCGTGGCGTGGACCGTCTGGACCGTGGCCGCCTTTCTCGCCCCCGCGGTCGGGGCGGCGGCGGGGGCGTGGCTCGCCCGCCGGTCGCCGTGGCTGCAAGTGATGGGGGCACTGGCCGGCGGCGCGGCAGGTGCGGTCCTGGTTCGACTGCTGTTGGCGTTGGCCTCAGGCTCGGGCCGGCAGGGATCGGTCGTTCGATGAGCGCAACGATGGCCCGGCTCCGCGGCCGCCCGTTTCGCGGCGGCGTGCACCCCTCCGAGAACAAGGAGTTGTCGTGGGAGTGCAGGATCGAGACGCTCCCGCCGCCCCCGGTCGTGCAGGTGCCCGTGCTCCAGCACACCGGCGCGCCCTGCTCGCCGGTCGTCAAGCCGAAACAGGAGGTGCGCGCCGGAGACCTGCTCGCGGATTCCTCCGCGTTCGTCTCCGCCCCCGTCCATGCACCGGTGGCGGGCGTCGTGCAACGCGAGACGGTCGCGACGTTACCCAACGGACGCCACGTCAAGGTGATTCCGATCCAAACGGCCGCCGACCAGCCGACGCCGGAGGACCTGTGGGCCGACGTCTACGGCGGCGAATGGCCGCTTGACGGGGTCGAGGCGGCGGAGCCCTCCGCGATCGTATCCGCCATCCGCGCGGCCGGGATTGTCGGCCAGGGCGGCGCCGCCTTCCCGACACATGTGAAGCTGACTCCCAACCCGGCCAAGCCGGTGGACACGGTGCTCGTCAACGGCTGCGAATGCGAGCCCTACCTGACGTCCGACCATCGCCTGATGCTCGAGGCGCCCCGGCCGATCGTCGTCGGCGCCCTGCTGGCCGCCCGCGCCTGTGGCGCGCGGCGCGTCGTCGCGGCGGTCGAGGACCACAAACCCGGCGCGTCCGCCGCGCTGCGGGCCGCGGCCGACGGCGCCGCGTTCGAGGTGATCGAGCTGCCGACGAAGTACCCGATGGGGGGAGAGAAACAGACGGTCCGCGCGGCCCTGGGCCGCACGATTCCGACCGGCGGCCTTCCGCTGGACGTGGGGGTCGTCGTGCTCAATGTCGCGACCTGCGCCGCGATCGCCCGGGCGGTGCTGCGGGGGCGTCCCCTGACCCACCGCGTGGTCACGGTGACCGGACGCGGCATTCGGACGCCGAAGAACCTCCTGGTCCCGGTCGGCGCCTCCTACGCCGACCTCCTTGCGGCCTGCGGCGGGCTGGCGCCGGACGCGGCGCGGGTGATCGCAGGCGGTCCGATGATGGGCTTTTCGCTCGGCAGCTTTCAGGCGCCCGTGACCAAGGGCACCAGCGGCATCGTGGTGTTGACGGCCGCCGACGTCCGTGCGGTGGAGGAGACGGCCTGCATACGATGCGGGCGGTGCGTGGACGTATGCCCATTGAACCTCGTACCGACCCGGCTGGCCTTGGCGGCGCGTCACAAAGACTGGACGATGGCCCGTCGCTTTCACATCACCGCATGTATGGAATGCGGGTGCTGCGCATGGGTCTGTCCGGCGGCCATTCCGCTGGTCCAGTTGATCCGCACCGGCAAGGTTCAGATGCAAAAGGAAGCCGGCGCATGACCCGCTCGCCCCACGGCCCGGTCCCCAGGGAGGCGGCCGTGACGGCGTCCGCCCCCGCGCCAGTCGCACCGGCGGTCTCGGTGGCGCCCGGACCGCACCTCCATGCCGCCGCCTCGACGCAACGGATGATGGCCGACGTGCTGGTCGGGCTGGCGCCGCTGGTGGCGGTGGCGGTGGCGCAGTTCCGCCAGCATGCGCTGTTCCAGATGGCGATCGCCTCGTGCTCCGCGGTGGTCTCCGAGTGGCTGTTTGCACGAATGCGCGGCCGGCCGGCGACGCTGTGGGACCTTTCGGCGCTCGTCACGGGGCTGATCCTCGCCCTCTCCCTGCCGGCAGGGGCGCCGTGGTACGCGGGCGCGGTCGGCGCGGCGGTGGCGATCGGACTGGGCAAGGCGATTTTCGGCGGGCTCGGCCAAAACCTCTTCAACCCGGCGATGGTCGGGCGGGCGTTCGCGATGATCTCCTTTCCCGCGGCCCTCGGCGCCTCCGCGTACGTCTCGCCATCGCTGGGCATCGAGGCGGTGACCTCGGCCACCCCATTGACCGCCTTCAAGATGTCCGGGCAGGTGACGCCCATTGGCCCGCTGTTCCTCGGTGCCACCAACGGTTCGATCGGCGAGACCAGCGCGCTGGCGGCTCTGCTCGGCGGGCTCTACCTTTGCTTTCGGCGAACGGCGCCCTGGGAAATCCCCGCCGGCGCGATCCTTGCGATGGGGGCCGCCGCGCTGCCGGGCCTCGCCGGGGGTGGAACGACGTGGACGCTGGCCCACGACCTGTCGGCCGGGGCCTTCATGTACGGAGCGTTTTTCATCGCCACCGACCCGGTCACCAGCCCCCTCACGCCCCGCGGGAAGTGGATCTTCGGCGCCGGCTTCGGCCTTCTCGTCGCCATGATCCGCCGCTTCAGCGGCTATCCCGAAGGCGTGATGTTCGCGATCCTGGTGATGAACGCGCTGGTGCCGTTGATCAACCGCGGCACGATTCCGGTGCCCGTCGGCGGCCCGGCGCCGCAAACGAGGTGAGGCCGTGAAACGCAATCCGATCCTCGATGCGTGGCTGGTCATCGCGCTCTCGGCCGGGTTTGGCTCCTCGCTGGCCGCCGTTCAGGCCGCCTTGAAACCCCGCATCGAAGCTAACAAGCTGTGCGACACCCTCGGCCAGGTCCCCGTCCTCGTCACGTCGGCCACACGGGCGGAGAAGGTGGTCGTCGGCGACCGGGTGTACTACCGCGCCCTCGACGCCGCCGGCGTCACCGTCGGCTGGGTCGTGCCGGCGTCCGGTCAGGGGTTCGCGGACAAAATCGAGCTGCTGATCGGCCTCGACGCGACCGCCTCGACGATCACCGGCATCTACGTCCTCGACCAGAAGGAGACGCCGGGGTTGGGGGACAACATCACGACGGAGGCGTTTCGCAGGCGGTTCTTGAGAAAGCCCGCTGATGTTCCGCTGTCCGTTCGCAAGGACGGCGCGGCGGCGGCGCATGAAATCGAGGCGATCACCGGGGCGACGATCTCCTCCGAGAGCGTCGTTGCGATCGTGAACGCCGCCCTGCGGCAGTTTGCCGGGCAGCTTCGGTCGGGGGCGATCCGCCCCGGAGGCATCCCATGAGCAGCGACGGTCCGACGCCGGCCGAACGGTTCCTGCGCGGCATCCTGCCGGAAAACCCCGTACTGCGGCAGGTGTTGGGCATCTGCCCTACCCTTGCGGTGACCAACACGATGGAGGGGGCCGTGACGATGACCGGCGCGGTGCTCTTCGTACTGACCTGCGCCAACGTCCTCGTCAGCCTGATCCGGCCCCTGCTGAAACCTCACCTGCGCATCTTGGTCTTTACCCTGACGATCGCCACCTTCGTGACGATCGCCGACCGCCTCCTGGCCGCCTTCTTGTACGACATGAGCCGACAGCTCGGACCGTACATCCCGCTCATCATCGTCAACTGCATCATCATCGCCCGCTGCGAGATCTGCGCCTCCAAGCAGCCGGTGCGGACGGCGCTGATGGACGCCCTCGGCCAGTCGCTGGGGTTCGGCCTGGCGCTGTGCGCGCTGGCCAGCGTGCGGGAAATCCTCGGCTTCGGCACGTGGTTCGGAAAATGGCTCGGGTGGCGCGTGCTGCCGGTCGGCCTGTCGGAACGGGTCTGGGCGCCCTGGACCGTGATGATCCTGCCGCCGGGGGCGTTCATTGCCCTCGCCCTGCTGCTGGGCGCCGTGAACTGGGCCACGGCCCGCGCGCGAGCCCGCAAGGAGGCCTGAGATGTCCTATCTCTCGACCGTCCTCCTGCTGGCGATCTCGTCGGCGCTGATCAACAACATGGTCTTTCACTTCTTCGTGGGATGCTGCCCCTTCATCGGCGTCTCCCGGCGGGTGGACATGGCCTTCGGCATGGGGGCGGCAGTGACCTTCGTGGTCACGGTCGCCGCCTTCCTGAGCTGGACCATCACGTGGTTCGTCCTCGCGCCCGGCGCGCCGTTGACGACGGCGGTCTGGCGGTGGCTGCGCCCGCCATCTTCCGCGACGCCCGACCTCAGCATTCTCTGCTATCTCGTCTACATCTTCGTCATCGCATGGGCCGTGCAGCTGGTCGAGATGTACATCCGCAAATTCTTTCCGTCGCTCTACAAGGCCTTCGGGGTATTTCTTCCGTTGATCACGACCAACTGCGTCATCCTGTTCGTCTGCCTCGAGATCATGAAGCACGTCGGCCCCATCCCCGGCTCGGTGCCGGATCCGTGGAGGCTGGACAAGGCGCTGATCTATGCGGTGTGCGCCGGCCTCGGCTTCATGCTGGCGATCGTCGTCATGGCCGGCCTGCGGGAGGAGCTGGAGCTCTGCGACGTTCCGGCGCCGTTGAAGGGGCCTGGGATCACATTGGCGATCGCCGGCATCCTCGCGCTGGCGTTTCTCGGATTCACCGGCATGGACGCGAATCTCGCGAAACGGTTCCAGTCCTCCGCCCTGCCGGAGGGCGTGGCGGCCTCCACGAATCCACCGACCCACGCGCCCTGACCCTGCTGTCTCGGCCGCGGCGCGCGACGCACCTTTTTTAGCCTGCGGCCACCCAGATGCTCCGCCGCCGGGGGCCGTCGAATTCGCAGAAAAAGACCCCCTGCCAGGTGCCCAGGCGCAGCCGGCCCCCCTCCACGGGAACGCGGACCGACGAGCCCATTAGGGATGCCTTCACATGCGCCGCCGCGTTGCCCTCGTCGTGCGCGTAATCCCCCGACCACGGCACCGCCCGGTCGAGGGCCCGCAGCAGGTCCTCCGCGACGTCGGGATCGGCGTTTTCGTTGATCGTCACCCCGGCCGTGGTGTGCGGAACGAAGACCGTCACCCACCCGTCCCGGACGCCGAGCCTCTCCGCCGCGCCCGCAACCGCCTCCGTGATCGGGATCATTTCGGACCGGCGGCGGCTCGACACGTGCAATTCGATCATGACGGCTCCCCCATGCGAACGGGCCGATCTCCCTCCGCCGCCGGCGGTCGACGACCGGCCGGCTGCTCGTGGGTGAGGCAGTGCACCGAGCCCAGTCCCAGCAGCAGATCGACCGCGTGGATGCCGACGACGGTCCGGCCCGGGAATAGGTCGGCCAAAATGCCTAGCGCGACGCGGTCGTTCGGATCGTTGAACGTCGGCGCCAACACGGCCTCGTTGCAGATGTAAAAATTCGTATAGCTGGCCGGAAGGCGGCGGCCACGGTAGGTCAACGGTTCAGGCATCGGCAGCTCGACCACCGTGGGGCGCGACCCGTCCTCCAGCCGCGCGTCCTGCAGACGCTCCAGGTTTTCGCTCAGGATCGCGTGGTTCTCGTCCGATCCGTCCGGCTCCACCGCAGCCAGCAGGGTCCTCGGGTCGACAAACCGGCAGCAGCCGTCCACATGCCCGTGGGTGTCGTCGTCGCCGGCGATGCCGCGGCCCAGCCAGATCACGTTCGTCACGCCCAGCCAGCGGCGGAACACCTCCTCGTAATCGCGCCGGCTGAAGCCGGGGTTGCGGACCTGCACGTGGGGGTCCAACAGGCATTGCTCCGTCGTCACGAGACTTCCGCGGCCGTTGACGTCGAAGGCCCCACCCTCCAGCGCGACGCGCCGGCCGGCGTGGACCGGTTCGATTCGCGGCAGGCCGATGGCCTCCGCGGCGCGGCGGGGGATCTCGGCGTCGTTTTGCCAGTCGTCGTAGCGCGCCCAGCCGGTGAAGCCGAAGTGGGCCACGTGCACGCGCCCTTCGGCATCCGTCACGAAGATGGGCCCCGCATCGCGGGCCCAGCTCCGGTCGCTCGGAAAACGGAAGAAGTCCACCCGCTCCAGCGCGACGCCCTCTCCTTCCAGCACGGGTCGGACCACGCGTTCATGCTGGGGGGAGCGCACGATGATCCGGATGCGCTCGGAGGGGCCGATCCGGCGAACGGTTTCGCCGAAGTCCCACTGCACGGCCGCCAGCTTGCCCGGCCAGTCCTTGCGGCTGTGGGGCCAACAGAGCCAGGTGGCCTCATGAAGTTCCCACTCGGCCGGGTGACGCCACGCTGGTTGCGGATCAGTCACGGCATTCGTCCATCGCGGCCGCCGGCGGCATCGCCTCGACTGGCCGGCGACGCGCGATCCACCAGCCCCGCGCCGCCAGCACCGCGAGGGCCCCGGCCAGCGCGCCGGCCAGCCACCGGCGCTCGACGGGATTCAACATAAACCAGGGGCGGAGTTTATCCAGTCCGCACGCCGTCGCGCCCCATGGAGTCCGCCCGCCCAACGCCGGGACTCCTCACTCCGCGGCGATGTTGACCAGCCGGCCGGGGACCACCACGACCTTCCGGATAGTGCGTCCCTCGAGCCACCTGGCCAGATGCGGATCGGCGAGCGCCTGTTGCTCGACCTCTGCGGCGGCGGCGGCGGCGGCCACACGGATGCGGCCGCGCACCCGACCGTTGACCTGCACGGCCAGCTCGATCTCCTCGCGCCGGATCGCATCGTCCCGCGCTTCGGGCCAGCGGGCGCGCAGCACGCTGCCCTCGTGGCCGAGCCCGCGCCACAGCTCCTCGGCGATGTGCGGCGCAAACGGCGACAGCAACAGCACGAGGTTCTCGATCGCCTCGCGGTACACCGCCCTCCGCGACGCCGGATCGGCGGGGCTCACCGCCATCCTCTCGACCGAATTGAACAACTCCATGATCGCGGCCACCGCCGTGTTGAAGCGAAAATCGCCCTCCATGTCGCCGGTGATCTTCGCGATGGATTCGTGCAGCTTACGGTAGACCTCTCGCTCCTCGGCGCCGAGCTCCCCCAGCCGGACCGAAAGGCCCCGCGCCCCGTCGAGCACCTCACGGGTCTGGGCGACCCGCCGCCAGAGACGATTTAAGAAACGGTGGACGCCCTCGACGGCCGCATCGCTCCATTCGGCGTCCTTCTCCGGCGGTCCGATGAACAGGGTGTAGAGGCGCAGCGTGTCGGCCCCATAGCGCCGGACCAGTTCGTCGGGGCTAACGACGTTGCCTTTCGATTTCGACATCTTGTGGAGCTGGCCGTCTTTCTCGCTGCGCTTGCAGATCATCCCCTGGGTGAAGAGCGCCCCGAACGGCTCGCGGAACGAAACGTAGCCGGCGTCGTGCAGGACCTTCACGATGAAGCGCGAATAGAGGAGGTGGAGCACGGCGTGTTCGATGCCGCCAATGTACTGATCCACCGGCAGCCAGCGGTCCACGTCCTCGCGGACGAACGGCGCGTCGGGGCAACGGGGATTGATGTAGCGTAGGAAATACCAGCACGAACACAGCCACTGGGCGAGCGTGTCGGTTTCGCGGGTCGCCGGCCGACCGCAGTTGGGGCAGGCCGTCCGCAGGAACCCCTCGTGCGCCGCCAGCGGGTTGCCCCGCTCCATCCGGAATTCCACGTCGTTTGGCAGACGGACCGGCAGGTCGCGATCCGGGACCGGAACGGCGCCGCAGTGTTCGCAATGGACGATTGGGATCGGCGCGCCCCAGTACCGTTGCCGGCTGATCAACCAGTCGCGGATCTTCCAGGAGACCGCCGGTTCCGCCGCCCCGATGCGGTGACCGTGGGCGATGAGGTCGGCCATAGCCTCGCGGTTTCCACGTCCGTCGAACGGGCCGGAGGCATCGAGCACGCCGTCGTTCACGTACGCCGCCTCCATTGCGGCGGGGTCGAGCCGTCCGCCGGGCGGCTGGATGACGACCTGCACCGGCAGGCCGTATTTGCGGGCGAACTCGAAGTCCCTTTGGTCGTGGGCCGGCACCGCCATGACGGCGCCGGTGCCGTAGTCCATGAGCACGTAGTTGGCCACCCAGAGTGGGGCCGTCCGGCCGCTGTACGGATTGACCACATGAAGACCTGTGAACACGCCTTCCTTCTCCGCGGTCTCCGCGGTCCGCTCGGCCCGAGAGCGGCGGCGTTGCCGCTCGATGAAGTCGCGGACTTCGGCGGCGCGCGGGCCTGAGGCCGCCAACTTCTCCGCCAGCGGGTGCTCCGGAGCGATCGCCATGAAGGTCACGCCGTACACCGTGTCGGGCCGCGTGGTGAAGACCGGGCACGGATCTCCCGTCTCGGCCACGCGGAAGTGAATTCGGGCGCCCTCCGAACGGCCCAACCAGTTGGCTTGCATCGCCCGGACGCGCTCGGGCCATCGGTCCAGCAGGGCCAGGTCGTCCAGCAGCGCCTGGGCATAGGCGGTGATTCGGAAGAACCATTGCGTCAGTTCCCGCTGCGTCACCGGCCGCCCGCAGCGATCGCAGGTCCCGTCGGCGCGGACCTCCTCGTTGGCCAGGGTCGTGCAGAACTCGCACCAGTTCACGGGGGCGCTCTGCCGGTAGGCCAGCCCGCGTCGGTGCAGCAGCAGAAAGATCCACTGGGTCCAGCGGTAGTACTCCGGATGGCAGGTCGCGACCTCGCGAGACCAATCGTAGCCGACGCCCCAGGAGCGGATCTGTCGCTTCATTTGCGCGATGTTGCGGCTGGTCCATTCCTTCGGATGCACGCCGTGCAGCTTGGCCGCGTTTTCGGCGGGAAGGCCAAAGGCGTCCCAGCCCATCGGCGCCAGCACCCGAAACCCGCGCATCCGCTTGTAGCGCGCGACGGCGTCCCCGAGGATGTAGTTTCGGCCGTGGCCGACGTGCAGCGTGCCCGACGGATACGGAAACATCACGAGGCAATAGTACTTCCGCGAGGCATCGGAGGTGTCCACCGCAAAGCACCCATCCCGCTCCCACGCGTCTTGCCAGCGCGGCTCGATCTCGGCAAAGGGGTATCTGTCGTTCATGAATCGCCTTTCGAAACGGGCGCGCATTTTACCAGAACCGAGCGCCGCTGGACATCGCCGAGACAGGCTCCGGCGCCGTTCCCGGAATGGCGTCCCACGCCGGCGCCGTTCCCCCCGCAAGCCAACGCCGGAGGCTTACGCGGAGCCGGACCGACGCATCCAATCCTTCCGCGTGGGCCGCGAGCGGAGCGCGTTGGCCGCCGCGTCATCGAACCGTTTGGCGACCGGATCCCACCGCAGGCGCCGGCCCAGCTCGATCGAGATCAGCCCGATGTGGAGGGCCGTGCTCAGGCGGTGCGCATGCTCCGGAGGATAGGTTGTGATCTTTCGGGAGCGAACGCAGTCGAGAAAATCGCGGTGCTCGGTCGGCGGCCGGGGCCACAGACGGCTTTGGCTGACCTCGTACTTGATCTGTAAGATGTCGGCCGGTTCCGCCTCGAAACGCCCCCGCCGGCCGGTGCACGAAACCCACCCGCGGGTGCCCTCGAAACGAATGGACGGCCCCGTTGAGCGCACCGTCATTTCCACACCGTTGCCGTAGCGGTAACCCACCTCGAACTCTGTCGGGGTGGTGGTCATCGCGTCGGCGGGGATCCGGCCCCTACCCTCCATCTCCGTCGGCCCGCTTTCTTCCGCAAAGTTGGCCACTTGGGCCGTGTCCACGAAATGCGCCCCCCAGTCGGTTAGCATGCCCCCCGAATACTCCCGGACCTGGCGCCACACCATGGCCTCGGTACGGGAGCGGCTATAGGGGGCGAAGGGCGCGGGGCCGAGCCACATCTCGTAATCCAAGTCCGGCGGCGGCGGCTCGGCCGGCTCCTTCGGCGCCACCCGGCCCGCCGGCAGTCCGACGAGGATCCGCTTCAATTCGCCGATCGCACCGTTCCGGACCCACTCGGCCAGCTTGTGGTAGCGGATCGACGACCGGTCCTCCAGCCCGAGATGGAACACCCGGCCGGACCGCCGAACCGCCTCTCCACGCAGTACCTTACTGGAACGTACCAGGGTTGCAATCGCGCCGACGTGCCCGACGCCCAATGGGCAGCTCGATGGGCGGCGGCCCTCGTGCCGGCATGGTCCAGCCTCGCCCCCATCCGACACAGCCGCAACGGTCCCATCAGACTCCGCCGTCCCCGGGTGTGTCTCCGGTCCGACGAGCCGCGCCGGCGCCGCGCGGCTCCCCTTGGCCCCCCACGAATGCCGATCCGTTTCGTCGGCGGGGCCGTCCCCGCCTTACGTTGATCTCACCGGACAAGAGCCCGTTCATCGCAACGGTTGCCGGAGAGCCATGATCTACGTATAGTCAGCTTGTCGCGGGACGGCGCCCGTGGCCGAACGTCAAGGAGCGATGAGCCGAGGTTGCGGATGGCTGAAATACAAGTACCTGGCCACGAAATACTTGAAGTGATCAGCGACGGAGCGATGGGCGTCGTCTACAAGGCCCGGCAGCTCTCTCTGAACCGCACGGTCGCTGTCAAGGTGATCCACCGGCACCTGATGTCCGACCCGACCGCCGTGGCCCAGTTTCGCCTCGAAGCCAACTCCGTCGCCAATCTGAAGCACCCGAACATCCTGCAGATTCACGAGGCCGGCGAGACGGACGGATTGCTGTACTTCGTCATGGAGTACGTCGCCGCCTACAGCGTCGCCAGCTGGCTAACGCGGAAGGGCGTCCTCGCGGAGAAGGATGCGCTAACCATCGCCGACGCAGTGGCCCGGGCACTCCAGTATGCGTGGGAGAAGGCCGGCCTGATCCACTGCGACCTGAAGCCGGGCAACATTCTGGTGGACGAGGACGGCTCGGTCAAGATTGCGGATTTTTCGGGCATCAGCCGTTCCAACCTTAGTCGCGAAGCGGAACTGCTGCGCGAGGTGACGATCGGCACCCCCAACTATATGGCGCCCGAACAGGTGCGCGGCTTGGCGGACATTGATTGCCGGGTCGACATCTACGCCCTCGGGGCGGTGCTCTATCATCTGGTCACCGGCGTGCTGCCGTTCGAGCACTGCTCCGACGGGGAGGCGATGCGGCAGCACGTCGAGGGCACGCTGACGGACCCGGCGGAGCTCAATCCGGCGGTCTCCGCTCACTTCTCGATGATGATCGAGAAGTTGATGGTCAAGGATCGTGACCAGCGACCCGCCACGTGGGAAATGGTGCTGGCGGATATCGAGCGCGTCCGCGCCGGCCTGCCGCCCCTGCCCCCCCTGGCCTATCCGGGCTCCAGCACGGTCAAGAGGACGGTCCAACCTCCCGCCGCAGCGCCAATCGTACGGCCGAAGTCGCCGCCAGTCTTCGCCCCGCCCTCGCCGGCACCTGCCCCGTTGCCGTCGACCATGCCACGCCCCCGCCGCCGGCTGCTCTGGACATTGGGCGCGACCGCTCTCGCATTGCTGGTGCTCGACGTGGCCCTGATCGCGTTCTGGCCGCGCTCGCCGTTGAAACGGAGGCGGTCCCCGCCGACAGAGCCCGTGGAACCGCTGCCACCGCCCCCCCCGCCCCCTACAGCCGCACCCCCGACGGTCGTCGCCGCGACCACCGCCCCCCCGCCGACTGTCGTCAGCCCCCCGCGGCCCCCGCGGCCAGCCGAGACGAGCAACGTCGTCGACACGACGCCGGCGCCTACTACCCAGACGGTCGCCGCCGCGCCGCCGCAACCACCCCCCTCCCCGCCCACGCCGGCCGTCGAGGCCGCTCCTCAAAGGCCGTCATGGCCCGAATACCGCGACTATCTCAAACTGATGCAGGAGGCGATGTCCGAATGCGCACGCCGGAATTACGCGGGGGCCCAGGCCATTCTGCAGACATGGCTCCGAGCCAACCCCTCCCACCCCATGCGGGACCAGGTGGCCGTCGAACTTGAGCGGTTCCGCTCCCTGCCGAAGTTGCTGGCGATACTTGAGGAGAACACCCGCGCACTTTGGGGACGCTCCATCCAATACACTCCCGGCGTGATCGGGAATGTCCTTGCGGTGCGCGGCCTGCGCATCACCCTGGCCCGGCGGCTCGGGGAAGGCACGGCGGAGGCGGACTACGACCTGTTGCGGCTCAGTGCCCAGGACCTTGTCGACCTCCTGCGCGCGGCTGACGAGACACACTTCCCGCTGAATGCCGCCCGCTTCCTGCTCGGCGAGATGCAGTTCGCCGCCGTGGACGCCCATCTAGCCAACGCCCAGCGGATCGGCCTTCCAGCCGACGAGCTGACCGCCTGGCTTAAGGACTGGCGTTCCATCGCCCTGAACGTCCGTGCCGACCGCGCCATCGACGAGATCGGCGCTCGCGTCGAGGCTGGGGATCTCACGGGAGCGGCGAGTTCGCTCGAGGCGGCCGTCCCGGCCTACGCTCAAACCGATGTGTTCCAGTGGGGTCGTGCCGCCGAGATCGAGGCCCTGCGCGCCCGCATCCAGAACCGCCAGCCCCCCCTGCCGGCCGATCCCGCCGTCGCCAAACCGGGCCCAGGCCCCGCCGCGCGCCCCGCCTCAAGCGACGACGTCGACGCCGCCGACGTCGAACAGGTCAACGCCGGCGAGCTCGCCGCACGGATGCGCGAACTGGACGGCCGGATAATCCGCCTGCGCTTCCGCTACCGTACGACGATCTCCGAAACGGGCCCCGGCATGTACGGCACCGACGTCGGGGTGGACAGCGCGACGGTCCGGGTCGAGTTCTCCCAGGAAGGCTACCGGTGGTTCCGAAATTCCGTCAATGCCGGCTACGTGCTCGACCAGCCCGTTCGCGTGGCCTACGGGGTCGTGGATGCCCGCCGGCAGGTTGTCCGGCTTCTGGGCCGCACGATGAAGCGGCGCCTCGGCGGTCCCGACGAATTCGCATGGTGAGCCGTCCGTGAGCGGGAACGAGGGACCGGACCGGCTGCTGCTGATCGCGGGCGGTGGTTTGTTTCCCCGGATGCTGGCCGAGTCCGCCCGCGCCGGCGGCGTGACGTGGCTTTCCGTGATCGCGTTCCGCGGCGAGACGGGACGCGACGTCGTCCGCCTGGCGGACGAAATTCGATGGGTCCGCGTCGGCGCCCTCGGCGAATTGCTCGAGGCCGTCGAAGCCTTCGGCGTCCACGATGCCGCAATGGCCGGCCAGATTTCCCCGTGGCGGCTTTTCTGTGCCCGCCCCGACCCGGCCATGCTCGAGCTACTCCACGGCCTGCCCGCGAAAAACGCCCGGACGATTTTCGGATCGCTCGTCCGGCTGCTGGAGCATCGCGGCGTGCGCGTCCACCCCGCCGGTCGCTTCATGGGCTCCTCGATCCCTCCCCCCGGCCTGCTCTCCCGCCGCCCGCCCGACGCCCGCGAGACGGCCGACATCGAGCTGGGCCGGACCGCGGCCAAGGCTATCAGCGCCCTGGAAATCGGGCAGACCGTCGTCGTAAAGGACGGCGTCATTCTCGCCGTCGAGGCCTTTGAGGGCACCGACGCGGCCATCCTGCGCGGTGGCCGGCTGGGGGGCCCTGGCGCGGTGGTCGTCAAAACCGCCCGCACGGGACACGACATGCGTTACGACGCGCCCGTCGTGGGCCGGCGTACGCTCCGGACGTTGCGGCGCGCCCGCGCCACCGCCTTGGCCGTCGAGGCCGGGCGCGCCATCCTCCTCGAGCGGGAACGACTGATCGCGGAGGCCGACCGCATGAACCTCGCCTGGATCGCCTTCGAGCCGGAGGCCGTACCGTGACCGCCCGCGTCCGTGTGGGCGTCGTCGGCGTCGGCAGCCTCGGCAGCCACCACGTCCGCATCTACGCCTCCCTGCCGGGCGCGGAGCTGGTGGCCGTCCATGACATCGACCCCGCCCGCGCCGTGGCCGTGGCCCAGCAACACGGCGTGCGCACGGCCTCCTCGCTCGAGGAATTCGCCGGCCTCGTCGAGGCCGCGAGCGTCGTCGTACCCACCGACCGCCACCGCGAGGTCGCCGGCGCGCTGCTGGAACGCGGGCTGCACTTGCTCATCGAAAAACCGATCGCCGCCACCACTCGCGAAGCCCAGGAACTGGTCGCGCTTGCCGACGAGCGGGGCCTGATCCTCCAGGTCGGCCATGTCGAGCGCTTCAATCCCGTGCTCTCCGTCCTCGATCGTCTGGCCGGCCGGCCGCGGTTCATCGAAGCCCATCGCCTCGCCCCCTACCCCCCCGGCCGCCCGGGCGCGCCGCCGCGGGGCACCGAGGTCAGTGTCATCCTCGACCTAATGATCCACGACCTGGAGGTTCTCCTTCACCTCGTCCGCGCCCCTGTCGCCGACATCCGCGCCGTCGGTGTGCCGGTCCTCAGCCCCACCGAAGACATCGCCAACGTCCGGCTTGCGTTCGCCAACGGCGCGATCGCCAACGTCACCGCCAGCCGGATCAGCCCGGAACGCATGCGGAAGATCCGGGTCTTCTACGAACAGGCCTACGTGTCGCTCGACTACCTCAACCAGTCCGGCGAGATCTACCGGCTCGACGGCGGCCGGATCGTGCGCGAGGCGCTGCCCATCGAGCGTGGCGAGCCGCTCCGCAACGAACTGGCCTCGTTCATCGATTGCGTCGCCCGCCGCGCCGAGCCGGTCGTGGACGGACGGCAGGCAGCGCGCGCCCTGCAGCTCGCCGTCGAGATCCATCGCCGCCTCGCGGCCGGACCGTCATGACCCCTTCCGTGTTGATCGTCGCCGGCGAACCCTCCGGCGACCTCCACGCCGGCGCGCTCGTGCGCGCCCTCAAGATGAGCGGAATTGACATGGACCTGTGGGGTTTGGGTGGCGACCGCCTGCGCGCCGAGGGTGCCCGGCTGCTCTACGACGTCCGCCAGACCGCCGTGATGGGCTTCGTCGAGGTCCTGCGCCACCTCGGCCTGTTCCGGCGCATTTGGCGTGACGTCATGGATGAGGTGGAACGCTGCCCACCCACCATCGCGTTGCTGGTGGACTATCCCGGCTTCAATCTGCGCCTGGCGCCCGAGCTGAAGCGCCGCGGCGTTCGGGTGGTCTATTTCATCTGCCCGCAGGTCTGGGCATGGCACCGCTCGCGCATTAGACGCATGGTGCGCTGCGTGGACCGTATGATCTCGATCTTCCCCTTTGAGCCGGCCGTGTTCGAGGGCACCGGTTTGCGGATCGATTACGTGGGCCATCCATTCCTCGACGAAATACTCGAGCCGGCGAAGCCCCCTGCCGACGGCCCCTTGCTGCTGTTGCCCGGCAGCCGCCCAATGGAGATCCGGCGGATGCTTCCCGTCCTCGCCGAGGCCGCCCGCCGACTCCGTGCCGAGCGCCCCGGCCTCCAAGCAATCGTCGCCGCCGCCGACGAGGAGGGGGCCGCGCTGTGCCGCCGAATTCTCGGCTCCGATGCCGGGATCGTGGAAGTCGTGGCGGGACGAACCCGCCATCTGCTCGGCCTTGCCCGCGCCGCATGGATTACGTCGGGAACGGCCACGCTCGAGGCGGCGCTTGCGGGCTGTCCGCAGGTTATCGCCTACCGCGCCCACCCGCTGAGTTACCTGCTCGGGCGGCTTCTCATTCGCGTGCCCTTCATCGGCATGGTCAACCTGGTCGCCGGTCGGCGCCTCTGCCCCGAACTCATTCAGGGCCGCGCAACGCCGGGCCATCTCGTGCGGGAACTGCGGCCCCTGCTCGGCGACACTGCCGAACGACGGAACATGCTCGACGGGTACCGCGAGGTTCGGCGCCGGCTGGGCCCGCCCGGCGCCGCACGCCGCGCCGCCGGCATCGTCCGGGAGGAACTTGCGGCCGCCGCCCGCTGACGGCCTCCGGCCGGCGGCTGCCGTGGGATGAAGACCGCCGCGCCCCCGGCGCGGCTTCACGGAGGCGCAGCTCAAGCGGAATGTGCTGGCGGCTCGGCCGACATCCTGCCATGGCCCCAGCGGCTTTCCATGGTTCGCCCCACCGATGCGCCGCAGATATCTTCATCGCCCAACGCCGGACTTTGCCGGCTCCACGGAAAACACAGGGCATAAAACCATCCCCGCGTTGGCTGGCCGTCGCGGCGGCGGCGCTGACGGCCGCCCGCGCGGCGGAGCCGCCGCCGCACCGGCCGAACATCCTTCTGATCACCACGGATCAGCAGCGCCTGGACGCGATGAGCTTCGCCGGCTCGCCGTGGTGCCGAACGCCGCACATGGACTCGATTGCGTCCAACGGCGTCTGCTTCCTAAAGTCATACTGCCCCTTCCCGCTGTGCAGCCCCTCGCGCGCGGCGCTGCACGCCGGCCGCCCGCCCCATGAAATCGGCGTGGATCGAAACGACGTGCCGATCGCGCCGGGCGTTCCGATTTCCGGCGAGATCTTCTCCGCGGCCGGCTACGACACGGGCTACGCGGGCAAATGGCATTTGCCGGAGGTGTACCCCTCCAACGGAATCCCCGGCTTCGAAGTCCTCAACCGGACGTCGCGGCGGCATCGGCTGGCGCGGGACGTGGACGAGGACACGATGAACGCCGCCATCGAGTTCCTCCGCCGCCCACGGGAGCGGCCGTTCTACCTGGTGGTATCCTTCATCAACCCACATGACATCTGCCTGCTGGCCGGCGAAGACAGTGCCCTAACGCCGCGGGTGTGGGAACTGTACGGCCCGCCGTCGGAGGTGGAGCTGCCGGCGCTGCCGCCCAATTTCTCCGCCGAAGCAATCGTCGCGCAGCGGGCGGGGGGTGCCGCCCGCGCAACGATTGGGACGAGTCGATGTGGCGGCGGTACCGCTACGCTTATTTTCGGATGGTCGAGGACGTCGACCGACAGGTCGGGGGAGTGCTCCGGGCGCTGCGCGAAGCCGGTCTCGAGGAGCGGACGCTGATCGTGTTCACCAGCGACCATGGCGAGGGTCTCGGCGCGCGGAGGACGACGGGCAAATTGCCCCTGTATGACGATCAGGCCGCCGTGCCGCTGCTTGTCGCATGGCGCGGCGTGACCCCCCAGCGGGCCGCCTCGACACCAACCACTTGGCGTCGGCCCTCGGCTACTTGCCGACCATCTGTGACTACGCCGGCGTGCCGGCGCCGCCGAACGTTCGCGGACGGAGTCTGCGCGGCGTCATCGAAACGCCGTCGGCGCCGGGCGCGGAGGCCGTCGTGTGCGAGGTCGCTCGCGGGCCGGCCGGGCCCTCGGCCGAACGCGCATTCATGGTGCGAACGGCGGCCCACAAATACCTGCGCATCCCCGACGGCGATGGCGTCCTCGAGGCGCTGTACGACATGGCCGCCGATCCGCACGAAACGCGAAACCTCGTGGGCGATCCGATCCTGGTGGGCGAACTGGAGCGACACCGCCGGCTGCTTGCGGATTGGCGACGCCAGACCGAGGAGGATCGGCACCCCGTCAACGCGGCCCGGCCGCCCGCCCGCGTCCGCCGCTGCTGACTCCGGTCGCGCCGGTCCGCATGCGCTGCCGGAAGCGGCGCGGAGGGCAGCCGTACAGCGCCCGAAACCAGTGGTGAAAGTGGGAGAAATTGTTGAACCCCGACTCGAACGCGATTTCCGCCACCGTCGAATCGGTCTCCACCAGACGGCGCGCCGCCGCGTTCAGCCGCACCTCCGCCAGAAACCGCGTGAACGACCGGCCGGTGTGCCGCACGAAGTGGCGGTGAAACGTCGCCCGGCTCATCCCTGAGCTGGCCAGCACCTCCGACAGCGGAAGGTGCCGGCCGTGGTTCTCGAACACCATTCGGATCGCGGCCCGGATGCCGCGATACACCGCCGGCGCGGAGGGTGCGGCCCCCACCGAGCTGGCGATCGGATGGCTCGCCGACGGCGGCAGCGCCGCTAGCCGGGTCAGCAGCTCGAGGATCGCGGTCAGCCTCGCCAGCCCGCCCCTCGCCTCGGCCGCAAAGAGCGCTGAGGCCGCCCGCGTGACAGCCAAACCCGAAAACCGCAGCCCGCACCCCGCCGCCGCCCACAGCGCTCGCAGCGGCGCCGACTCCGGCAGCCGCCACACCGCCTCCTCGAACTCGACGCCGAACTGTACGGCTCGCCCCGCCGTTGGCCCGGACTCGTGCCAGTAGTGCGGCAGCGCCGGCCCCAACAGCACCAACTCCGGCGCGCGGAATCCGCCAATGTGGTCGCCAATGAACCGCAGACCCGATCCGCGCAAAAACAACGTCAGTTCCGCCTGGGCGTGGTGGTGCCACTCGCCGCCCGCCCCCCGCAGCGGGTGGCCCCGCTCCACTCGCGTCCATCGCCTCGACCTCGCGCAGCGTGCGATTGCATCTCAGCAGCCGGAACGACTCGCCGGGCAAAAGGTGTATCGCTTCAGCGAGCAACGGCATCTCGGGTGGCCTCTGTTGAGACAGTAGTACATTTTTTTGATCCCATCGAACAAGACGCGGCCGCCGCCCCCGCGCACCATCGGGCCAGCGTCGGACGAATCCCGCCCGACGCCGGAAAGGAGCACGACATGAGCGGCGTGTACAGATTCTCGTTCGGACCATGGAACATCCACGAGGGCGCCGAACCCTTCGGCCCGCCCGTGCGCGAGCGCGTCCCCGCTGCGGAGAAGTTCCGCAAGCTCAAGCCCCTCAGGATGCGACGGCGTCCAATACCACGACGACGATGGCGTGCCGGAAATGGAATCGCTCGACGCCGCCGGCATCCGCAAACGCGCGGCTGAGGTGCGCAAGCTTCTCGACGGGGAGGGCCTGGCGGCGGAGTTCGTCGCGCCCCGCCTCTGGGAGGATCCCCGCACCATCGACGGCGCGTACACCTCGAACGACCCTGCCTGCCGGGCGTGGGCGATCGAGCGCAGCCTCCGCGCGATCGACATCGCCCGGGAGGTCGGCACCGACCTCATCGTCCTCTGGCTCGCTCGCGAAGGAACCTACATCCGCGACTCCAAGGACAGCCGCCGCGCGGTGCCGCAGATCGTGGAGGCGATCAACCGGCTGCTCGAGTACGACCGCGGCATCCGCACCGCGATCGAACCCAAGCCGAACGAACCGATGGATCACGCCTTCCTGCCCACGACCGGCCACGCGATGGCCGTCGGCTACCTCACGTCGGACCCAACCCGCGTCGGCGTCAACATCGAGACGGCCCACGCGATCCTCGCCGAACTCGATCCCTCGGACGAGATGGGCTTCGCGTTGGCGTTCGACAAACTTTACACCGTCCACCTCAATGACCAGAACGGCCTGAAGTTCGATGAGGACCGGGCCTTCGGCAGCGTGGACCTGCGCCGGGCGTTCAACCAAGTTCGCGTGCTTGACCGCTACGGCTACGGGCGAAAAGGCGAATACGTCGGCCTCGACGTGAAGGCGCTGCGCACGCAGCGGGCCGACCGCGCGCTGAAGCACGTGGCCAACAGCCGGGCGACGTTCCTCGCGCTGATGGACGTGGTTCGCTCCCTCGACTCAGCGGCGGTCGATCGCCTCATCGCCGAGCGCGACTACGAGGAACTTGACGCGATGATCGTGCGGACCCTGATGGGGCGGCGTTGAGGTGGACGGCCGATCATGCCGATCGACGCGCTGATCCTAAACACCGCGGTGCTGGACCTGCGCAGCGCCCGGTTCGACTTCATCGACCGGCTGGTGGGGGCGGGCGGACTGGCGAAGTGCCCGCCCACCGCCATGCCGTCGTATACCCCGGACGAGTTGGAGGACATCGTCGCCGAGGGGGGCGCGACGCCCGGCGGCTGTGCCAACGTCGCGCCCCTTTTGGCGCGGGCGGGTCTCCGGGTCGCTGTGGGCGCGTGGATCGGCGCCGGACCGCACGAGGGGCTGGACATACAAGGCCGCGCGTTTCGCGACCGGCTCGCCGCAGCCGGCGTCGACGTCTCCGCCCTTCGGGTGCATCCGAGCCTCCCGACGGGCACCACCTTCATCCACGACACCCCCACGGGCGAACGCGGCGGAATCGCCTACTTTCCGAACGCCAACGACGACTTCGATTTCGACGTCTTCGAGAGGGAGGCGGATCGCCTGGGCCCATCGCTCGTCCACTACATGTACTCCGGACTATCGGCCCGCGGCGACGCCAACGGCGGGCGCGACCTGGCCGACTTTCTCTTCCGCTGCCGGGAACGGGGCGCGTTGACGATGGTGGACAGCCACACCCTCACCGGCGATCCCGCCGCGGTCATCGCCGGCCGCCGACCCGTCGAGGCCTACCGCCTCCTCGAGCCGCTGTGGGCTTGCATGGACGTCTTCTTCACCTCGCTCGACGAGGCGCGCATGATCCTCAACACCCTCGAGCCGGATCACGCCCTCGACCTGGACGACGCCGACGCCGTCGGCCTCGGTTTCCTGGAATGGGCGGCCGCGCGCGCCGGCGGCGGCCGTCCCCGTCTGTTCGGGGTCACCGTCTCCGACGGCGCGATCGCAACGCGAATTGCCCCGGATGGCCGGCCTGCGCCGATCCTCCGCGTCCGTTCCCGATTTTTGTCCGGCGAGGTCGTGGACCTCGTCGGCGCGGGCGATTCATTCCGCGCCGGGCTCATCCTCTACCTGACGCGTTTCCGCGCGGAATTCGAGGCCGGACGTTGCGATGTGGAAACGGCGGTCCAGGCGGGCAACCTGATGGCCTCGCTCTTCATCAAGGCGCCGCTGCAGGACCGCTGCCGGTGGATCCCGCCGGCGGATTCTCTGCTCCGGGTCGCCACCGGCCGGCGGGACTACACCTCCTTCGGCGACCTACTCGTCGACCTCCGGACCGTCTGAAGCGTCGCCATGCCCCCGTCCTTTGTTGGGTTCGGATTTGGCCCCATCCAATCCGGCATCTTTGTCCGCGAAGCCTGCGAAGCAGGGGTCGAGGCCGCCGTCGTCGAGATCGACCGCGACCTCGTGGCCGCCATTCGGGCTGCGGGCGGACGGTTCCGAATCAACGCCGCTCACGCCGATGGGTTGGAGGCGTTGGAGATCGCCGGTGTGCGGTTACTCGATCCGAACGATCCGTCGGACCTACGCGAGATCCGAACCCGTCTGGCCGCGGCGACCGACGCAGCCACGGCGCTGCCCTCCACGGCGGCGTACGCCGCGGGGGGTTCGCGAAGCGTCGCCGCGATGCTGGCGGCGGCCTGCGCCCGGCCCGGGCCAGCCCTTGTGGTGTTCGCGGCCGAAAACCACGCGGACGCCGCGCGGGCGCTCGCCGCGGAGATTGCGGCCCGGCTGCCCGTGTGGGTGGCGCGGCCCGCACGTACGCGTGTCGGGGAACCGTGATCGGAAAAATGAGCGCAGCCGTCGCCGATCCGGAGCAGGTCCGGCGGCTGGCGCCGCTGGTGCCCGGCCTGAACCGTGCCTACGTCGTCGAGGAGTTTCATCGTATTTATGCGGAAACTGGGCTGGAGGGCGGGGCGAGGGTCCGATGGTCGTTCGAGCGCCGCGTGGACCTCCGGCCCTTCCACCAGACGAAACTCTATGGTCACAATGCCGTCCATGCGGCCCTCGGCTTCGTGGCCGCGCTGGCAGGGCGTGACGCGATGCCGGGGCTGCGCCGATGCCCACGTGTGATGGAACTGGCACGACGGGCCTTGATCGAGGAGGTCGGCGCGGACCTGATTGCGCTTTACGGAACATCGGGCGAGATGCTCTTCACCCGCGCCGGGTTCGAGGCGTACGCCGCCGATCTGTTGCGGCGCATGACCAACCCCTGCCTCGACGACCCCGTCGCCCGCGCGATCCGGGACGCGCCCCGAAAACTAGGTTGGAACGATCGGCTCTTTGCGGCGATGAGATTTTGCCTGGAATCGGACATCCGGCCGGTGGCGCTGGCGGCGGGGGCCCTGGCCGGAGTGGTCTGGCTCGGCAGCGGCGCCACGCAATGGAGGGACGCCGCGCCGGCCGGGCTTCGGGACGCGCTCGCTGCTGAGCTGGCGCGCCTATGGGGGGCTTCCGCGCCGGCCGGCGCCGCGACCGAATGGGCGGGCAGACTATCGGCGGCGGCTCCGCTGCTGGAGTCGGTCCTGTGCAGGATCAGGGATAGATCCGGCCCATCAGCCGCGGGAACGGAATCGCCTCGCGGATGTGCCGCAACCCGCACATCCAGGCAAGGAAGCGCTCGAGGCCAAGTCCGAATCCGCCGTGTGGCACCGTCCCGTAGCGGCGCAGATCGAGGTACCACTCGTACGGAGCCGGATCCAACCCCTCCTCCGCCATCCGCGCCCGCAGTGCCTCGAGATCGTCTTCGCGCTGGCTGCCGCCGATGATCTCGCCATACCCCTCGGGCGCCAGCACGTCCACGTTCAGCACCACCCGCCGGTCATCGGGGGCGGGTTTCATGTAGAAGGCCTTCACGGCGCGGGGGTATCGCGTCACCATCACCGGTCGGTCGAAGAGCCGGGCCAGAATGGTTTCCTCGTCGCCGCCGAGATCGTCGCCCCACTGAAACCGCGAGGCCGCCTCGATGTGGGCGGGACGATTCTCCAACTCCTGCCCCATGTGGGCCAGTCGCTCACGCAACGCAGCGATCTCGCGGGCCAAACGGTCCTGGGCCCAGCCCTTCTTCACTGTGGCCATCTGAGCTTCCAGTTCCCCATGTCGCGCCTGGCCGGCGGCCAGCTCCGCACGTTCCCGCTCCAGCTCTTCCTCGAGCCGCCGGCGGGTATCCGTGCCCCGGAGCAGATCGACCGCCTCCGTATACGTCAGCCGAATGAACGGCGGATGCACGCGCTCCAGGGCCGCGACATCGCGCTCCAGAAGTTCGAGTTCGGCGCGATGACGCTCCAGCACCCGCCCGACCAAGTCGCAAATCAGACGCTCCGCCAGGTCCATCAGGTCCGGCAGCTCCGCCCAGGCGATCTCCGGCTCGAGCATCCAGAACTCCGTCAGGTGCCGGCGAGTCTTGGACTTTTCGGCGCGGAAGGTCGGACCGAAGGAGTACACGCGGCCCAGCGCCATCGCGGCGGCCTCCAGGTAGAGCTGGCCGGTCTGGGCGAGGTAGATCTTCTCGCCGAAATAGTCCACCGGAAACAGCGTGGCGGCGCCCTCGGCGGCGCCCGGTGTGAGGATGGGGGTGTCGATCCGGACGAACCCCTGGGCGGCAAAAAAATCGTGGATGCCGCGAACTACGGTGTCGCGGATGCGGAGAATCGCGCACTGCCTGGGGGAACGGATCCACAGATGGCGGTGGCGCAGCAGAAAATCGATGCCGTGCTCCTTCCGGGCGATCGGATAGTCGGGAACGTTCTGAACGACCTCGACGCGCTCGGTGTCCAGCTCGGCCCCGTCGGGCGCCCGCGGGTCCAGCCGCACGCGACCGGTCACGCGCACCGACGACTCATGTCCGGCCGAAACGGCCGCCTCGAAGGCGTCCGGGCGGGCGGCCTCGACGACGCATTGGCAGACGCCGGTGCCATCGCGCACAAGGAGGAAGGCGATCTTGCCGCCCGTCCGCAAACCGTGTACCCAGCCGCGGATTTCCACGTCCTGCCCTTCATGTCGCATTAAGTCGCAGATCCGAACCGTGATCGCCATGTCGTAGATCTCCGGACCGGCGGCACAACGCCGCGCGCAATTTTCATCATATAGTCGCGGGGGCGGCCGGCCAATGCAGGCGGCGGTGAAAGCCCATGTCCGACACCTTGCAAGCCGGGCAGTACAGTTAAAAGGATGACATCGGGGAGGCCATCGTGGTGGTTTGTCGCCATCGTCATTGGGTGCGTTTCGATGGCATCGGAACCACCGTCGCCCTCCGCCCCTCCTGGCGTGGACACGGCGGTCGATGCGGAGGTCGCCCGCAGCCGGGAAGAGTTTGAGCGCCGGTTGCGGGAATCGGAAGCGCGGCCTGCGCAGGTGGCCGGCGTGTGGAACGCGGCCTACGCGTCGTTGTTGCGCGATCTGCGGGGAACGCTGCAATCGGCAGGACGGTTGCGGGAGATGGTGCTGGTCCACGACGAACTGGCCCGGCACGAGAAGGACCGCACCTTACCCGCGCCGGAGTCGGTCAAAATCCCGCCCGAGCTGGCGGGCATCGCGGCCCTGATATCGGCCAGGATGCGGACCGATTTGTACGCAGTCGATCGCGAAGTCATCGAGGCGGCGACGCGTCGCTCGTAGACGTTGTACGAGCTCGGCGCTCGGCATGAGCCAGGGCAGAGGGGGAACCGTACCGCGTCGCTGGAGGCCGAACGGGATCGCGTCCTAGCTCTTCCTCGCCTGCGGGCGGCGCGGGCCGCCACCGCCGTGCCCCCCCGCCGCCGCCGCAGGGGGCGACCTGGACCGATGCCCCTGCAACGGCACCGGACGAAGGCAGAAAACTAAAACTCGCCGGCCCCGCGGACGAAAATGCCGGGCGTTCGATGGGATATGGTATGGAAGCGATGGTTTTTGAAGATCGCAGCCGTCTGCACCAGAGCCGGACCGCGGGAGCGCCCAAACTGGGCCAGTTGCAGACTGTCTCCGGGCCGATCGGGTACAGCGTTCGTGTGACGTTGTCGTGCCGCAATAGCGATCTGCCTGCGGACTGCCGACTGGTGGCGGAGTATTTCAAGCGCGGACTGGTGGATGGCTTGCGTTCCTTCCATGCGGTTGAGGAGATCAAGCTGCCCGCGATGCGTCGCGGCGAGAGTCGGACGTTCGAACTGAAGGGGATCGAGTTGGTGATGGCCTAAACGCGCACTGTGACGCAGGTGGGCAGCACGCGGAATTTCTCCGGCCACGAATTCCACGGTCTGATTTTGAGCGTGGTCGACCCATCGGGCCGGGTGGTGTTCCAGCGCTTTGCGCCGCAGACGCTTGGCCGCGAAATCGTCCCCACCCCTGGCCACCGCTGACCAGGGGACAGGCATTTTCTTCATCCAACCCCTGGAAACCGGCCGCCGCCGGACTTCCAAGATTTGGATGACGTTCGCCGCCTTCCCCATTAACGCCCCATACTTATCCCCAAAACATCACGCCTTGGGGACAGGCAAGCGCGCGAAGTGTGGATTCCATTACCCATAATTAGGTTGCGCTATCCCGCTTTCGTGCCTGTCCCTTTTCCCGTCACGGGCGCGGAAAAACACGGACCAGTTTCCTTCCTAGGAGTGTGAGGGCGTCATGGGGACGTCCCTCCCAGGAGCCACCACGACCATGAGACTGCCACGACTCAAACCCAACGAC